>NZ_CP036266.1:955000-1261250 GCF_007744075.1 Gimesia chilikensis
TTTTCTTCATTCGCCTGCTCGGCGGCCAGCCGGGCCCGCTGCAGAGTTTCGTCAATCTGTTTATGCACGGTCATGTCGAACAGGCTGATCAGCACCAGTTGCTCATCGTCGATTTCCACGGGAATCAGCCGGACTTCCAGGGGAATGAGCTTCCCATCCTGACAGACGCCGTTCACTTCCTGGGGCTCATAGAGTAATCTCGCCCGCGGATGATTCAGCAGTTCGCGCAGGTTCTGAATTTCCACGTCCCCCGAGTGCTGGGAGAACAGGTTTTCCAGTGTCATACCGATCAACACATCCAGGTGGTAACCAAACATCTGGAACGCGGCCCAGTTGGCCAGCTGGATCGTGCCCGCGGGGTTCACCAGCAGAATCGGGTTCGGCGTCGCTTCCACTACGAGCCGAAAGCGTTCTTCAGCCCGTTTGATGTCGGTAATATCGTGTGCGATACCGAAGGTCCCAATGACTTTCCCTTTGCGGTTCCGCAGCGGGATTTTTGTGGTCAGCATGGTGAGGTTCTTCCCGTTGGGCCCCTCCAGGCTCTCTTCCCGACGCAACATCTCGATTCCATTCTGCATCAGATCCCGTTCCTGCACCAGACGTTTCCGAGCATAGTCGGCGGGGAAGAAATCGAAGTTGGAGAGCCCCTCCATCTCTTTGGGATTCTCAATCCCCAGTCGCCGTGAGAGTGCCGCACTGACGCGCAGGAACCGGCCATCGGTATCTTTAAACATGATCTCATCGGGCAGATACGTGAGCAGGGTTTCCAGCAGAAACTGTTCGTATTCAAGTGCTGCTTCGGCCAGCTTCTGATCGTGAATATCAGTGATCGACCCCGCCATTCGCACAGCGCGTCCCCGCTCATCCCAGATCGCCTGCCCGCGGGCACGGAACCAGCGGTAAGCCCCATTTTTCAACTGGAGACGATATTCCACGTCATACGGTGTGCGCCGTTCAATGTGTCTGTTGAGGGCGGCTTTGGTCGGGGTGAGATCATCGGGATGCAGACGATATTCAAATTCGAAAAAGTCGTCGCCCATTTCCTCTTCTTTGAGTCCCAGTAGTTCCTTGAAGCGAGTTGCGTAATAGACCTTATTGGTCAGCAGATCCCAGTCCCACAGTCCATCGGTGGATCCCGCAACGGCCAGCTTGAACCGCTCTTCTTTGGCCTCCAGTTCCCGGGTACGCCGGGCAACGGTCTGATCCAGCCGCTCATTGGAGGTCCGCAGACGCCGGTTGAGATCGATCAGTTGCTGCTCCGTGGCGTGGTACGCCCGCAGTGCAAACGCGAGGGCAGCGATGTACGCACTGATCCTCAGGAAATGCCACCACCACCAGGCCATATCCCACAGTGCCGACATTTCGAACAGAATCCCCGCTGCCCCCAGCAACATCGTATGCACGGCAAACAGCCACGATTCATGCTGCGCTGTTTTATGGAACCGCACAATGAAAAACAGGCCCGCGATCAGAAATCCCACGCCGCCACAAATATTGAGCGCCCGCGCCAGCGGAGTAAAGTTGCCCTCACTAATCATCGACGGGAGTTGAGTGGGGAACACGCAGGCATGCAGTCCCAGCAGGCAGCTGGTCAGCAGGATCAGCCAGATCAGTGCCTGGGAGAGCCGGCCCGAAAGCGGGGCATAACTGATCCAGACAGTGGCGAAGATTACCCCTCCCGCAAGGGTGGCGACGCTGTGCAGCCAGACAAAGGCATTGCCCGGTTCCACAGCCGCATGAAATGTATCGAGCACGCCCATCGTAATCAGGGCACTGGCCATCGATAGATAGCAGACCGCTTCCTGCTTACGGCGGGATTCCACCATCAGGATCCCGGCAATCGCGACCGCCATCAGTCCGCCCGATGTTTCCAGCAGCGAATGTACGGGCAGGTGGGCGAAGCGGGTGTCTGGATAAAACAGGAGTACGATGGCACTGCCGACCGTCGGCATGACGAGTGAGAGCAGCACTCCCAGCAGGGCCCACCAGAGAGTCGGTTTACCTGACATGCCTTTGTCTTTCTACTCGACCATCTTGATTAACAGGATGGTAATATCGTCCTCGCTTCTCAGTGATCCCGAGAAACGGTAAATCGCTTTTAGAATCTGTTTTACAATTTCTTTGCCCGGTTTCTCTCGATGCTGGTGGATGACTTCGCACACCCGTTCGATGCCAAATAACTCCCCATCATCCGAGCGGCACTCATACAGGCCATCGGTCACTACGAGCAGGATTTCGCCAATCTTTAACTGCAGTTTGCCATCCGTTCCATATTGGTAATCGTGCAGCAGTCCCAGGGCCGGACCGTTGTAATCGGGCATGCTTCTGATTCCCTCGGTATTGATGACCCAGAAGGGATGCCCCGCCGAACAGTATTCCAGCGTCCGTTCCAGGGGATCGTAACGTCCGTAACAGAGAGTCACGAACTGCCCCTCCAGTGTCACCTCACTTACCGCACGATTGGCAAAGGTCAGAATCTCACCCGGATCCTGCAGAATGTGGGAGCAAGTTCGGAGTACACGGCGGGTATCGACCATGATCAGCGAAGGCGCGAAGCCGTGGCTGCTGACATCCGCAATGGTCAGACCCCAGATGGAATTGAGTTTGTCTTCTTCGCTCATCAGGTGCGCGGGTTGCCAGAGATCATGATTGTTTTTCGCCTGGCGGCTGATCGGAATCACGTCAAAAAAATCCCCGCCAGTCCAGTTAGCGGGGATGTAAGCACTTGCCATGTCGACGCCGGCGATTTCCGGCAATGTCTGAGGCAGCAGATGCCTTTGAATTTCCCGGGCATATTCCAGATCGCGGTCCATCGCGATCATGTTCATTTCCATTTCCAGGCGGTGCCTGCGTTCGATGGCATAGCGGATAGATCGCTGCAGCACACAGCTGCTTGCTTCGGATTTGAAAACGTAATCCTGTGCGCCCAGCGAGACCGCTTTGATGGCCAGTTCCTGATCGTTGCGTCCGCTCAAGATCACAATCGGAATGTGTGCGAAACGCTGATGCAAAAATTGAAACGTATGCAACCCCATGGAGTCGGGCAGCGTGAGATCGAGTACGATCACATCCACGCGCGCGGCAGTCTTGAGCCAGTTTACCGCTTCTTCCAGAGAACCAACATGTGTGAGAGCTTCATAGCCGATCTTCTGTAAGCGAGATGTGATCAGCCTGGCATCCAGGATGTTATCTTCGACAAGCAGTAATGAGGTATTTTGCATAATGGCCACGCTGAATATGCAGAATGGCAGGAATGAATATTCCCTCCTTGTATTCCTGCCACTGAATTAGTTACCTCAGGCCCATGTCTTTCAGGTCGAACGTTAAACCGCGCGCAGATCTGTGATTGGTACGCAGTCCGTAATATTTAAGTTTGCTTATGTCTCCTGAAGTTAGCAAGATGAATCTATCGATTCCGTAACAGTTTTAAAAACTGCAACGAAAACCCTTATTCAGCTGCTTGCATGTGCAGGAATTCTGTTCTTCAAATTCCATCTCTTGAGGAGGGTTTTCTCTATTGTCTATTCGATCAGGTTCCCCGAAAAACATACCAGCTTTTCTGAACCTGTGACGGGCGGAGATTGTCAGTAAACTGACAGAAGGAGTCGTTTCAGAATGGCATTGAACCGCAAACACAGCCGCCGCATCGTGGTGGACAAAGAGACGTACCGATTTAAAGTCTCGACAACAAGCATCGACAAAGACGGGAATTATCGCCTGAATGTAACCGTGCAGCGCGAGGCAGAAGGCGCCCGACTGGATGTACGCGGTCTGATGACACGCGATTTCTGGCTGGATATTTCGGATCCGGGAGACAAGGACCCTGCGGACTATCCTGTCATCACGCCGAAGCACGTCCGCTTCATCATCGAGCAGGCCCGACAGCAGGGCTGGCAGGCACTGGAACCGGGGCCGACGTTTGTACTCGAACTCGAAAATCAAATGCTGTTCTCTTTCTGAAACCATCATCTGTGACTTTGTCAGGCAGCAGCCGGGAATTTGCGGCGTTGAATCACGAACTCAGGAATCTGTATCACGATCTCATCGGTGAGCAACAGGGATTCCAGAAAGCGGATCCCGCTGATATTCAATACCTGTTGGACGAGATCAACGCCGACCCGCAGCTCGGCCGGGCCGAGCGCGCTTTCCTGCGGGGCTATCTGAATTACCACTTTCGCGAAGTCATGCAGCCGCTCGACCGCGAAGCAGAATTCCGGACCGCAGTCGCACTGGCCCCCGACGATCACCAGTCCAATCTGCATCTGGGTTATGAAACCTTTGATGTCGGCAAATACGCGACTGCCCTGACGCAGTTTCAGAAGATCGATCTGACACTCCATTTCCTCTGTTCACAGATCAAAATCAGGGAACTGATCGTCAGCTGCCACCTGCATCTCCAGCAGTTCGAGGCGGCAGAGAGCCTCTTGTTTCCCCTGCTTGAACTCTCAGCTGAAGTCGATGACGCAGATTATGCACTCCCTACCGAACTGCTGCGGGCATTGGCACAATGGCACGCCGAATTCCATGCCGCGATTGGAGAGACCGCCTGGCAACGCCTGGTCGAACTGCTGTCTCTGGTGATAAAGAGACACGATCTGAACCGCCTGTTCCAGGATGAGCTCAGCCAGATTATGCAGGATGACTTATCCTCGCTGCCGGAGCTATTTGACTGAGGGAGGCTCCTGTTCTGGACATCCCGCGGAGACTCTGTCATGCTGAATACAACAGATAAGCTGTCACAGTTGTGAACTCGGGAGACGAAAGAAATGAGTCAACAGTCCGGGGATGTCCCCGTTGATCAGGATAGTCCGGTAACACGCAGAACGTTCATCCAGCAGGCCGGCACGGCGACGGCCGCCGGGTTGGCTGCCGCACCTTATGTCTGGGCTGGGGGAAATGAGCAGTCAGAAACACTCCGCGTCGGTCTGATTGGCTGTGGATCCCGCGGCTCCGGGGCGGCCGTCAATGCCATGCAGGCCGATCCGAATTCAAAACTCGTGGCTATGGCGGATGTCTTCGAAGATAAACTCAAAGCGAGTGCCGACCGGATCAAAAAAACGATTGGCAAGCAGTACGCTGTAAAACCGGATCAGCAATTCATCGGCTTCGACGCGTATGAAAAACTGTTACAGACCGACGTCGATGTCGTGTTGCTGACCACGCCGCCGCACTTCCGCCCGCTGCATTTAAAGCAGGCCATCGCCGCCGGGAAACATGTTTTCGCGGAAAAGCCGGTCGCCGTCGACGCGCCCGGCGTCCGTTCCGTGATGGAAACCTGTCGAGTCGCTCGTCAGAAAAAGTTGTCTATCATGTCTGGTCTGATGCTCCGCTACAGCAAAGCCATGCAGGAAACGATGAAGCGGATCCATGAAGGGCAGCTCGGCAAGATCGTGACGCTGCAGACGAATTACAACATCAATGGGCTCTGGTCACATCCCCGCAAACCTGAATGGAGCGACATGGAATGGCAGATGCGCAACTGGTATTACTTTACCTGGCTTTCGGGGGGACAACTGGTGGAACAGCACGTGCATGGACTCGACCTGATGTCCTGGGCGATGCAGAATGAATATCCTGTCAAATGTTTCGGGCTGGGCGGTCGGCAGTCGCGGGTCGATCCCCTGTATGGTCACATCTTCGATCATCACGCCATCTGTTATGAATACAGCGGCGGCGAACGCTGCTTTGCTTACTGTCGCCAGCAGGACGGCACCGACATCGACACGTCCCAGCTGATTTACGGATCAAAGGGAACCGCCGATCTGAATCGTAATACGCTCAGCGGTGCCAAGACCTGGCGTTACAGCCGGGCGCGCGGCAGTGCCAGGGGCGGCGTGCAGGACCTGCCCTATGTGCAGGAACACGCAGCCCTGTTTGAGAGCATTCGCACCGGGAACCCCATCTGCAACGGCGAGTACGCCGCGAAAAGTTCGCTGATGGCCATCATGGGACGCATGGCCTCCTATACCGGAAAAAATGTGACCTGGGAAGAAGCCTGGAACTCTCAGGAAGACCTGACACCTGCCGAATATGCCTTTGGTCCTCTGAAAGTACCTCCCGTCGCCCAGCCCGGTAAAACTCAATTCATTTAAATGAATTGGGTTGATGACTTCTGTGATTTTTGCCCGGAATTCATTCTCCATCCGGTCCGGTTTCGTTTTCTGCGGACGCCTCTGCTGCGGTATCCCCGACGATGAGGTGTTTCATCTCTTCAATTTCCTGTTGTAACTTTCGGAGCCGCCGAAGTTGTTCGCCCATCAGTTTGAGCAGACCTAAGAGCGCGAAAAATACAAACAGCTGGAAGAAAAACATAGAAGTTCCTGTCGAGAAAGTGGTTGATCCTGATAAGAAGCCTGTTTCAGGGAACGCCAAACAGGCCGCAAGGATCAAAATGAGTCGGAAATTGGGCAAATTTCTTTTTTGCGTGTGATGTTTTTTATCGCTTTACGCCTCATTCACTATAGGACCGGATTCCCTCTAAAACGGGGGGGCGGTAAACGTTAAATCAGTGATTTGAGGGACCTGTTATGGACCAGCTTGCGCGGCAGCAGAAATACTTTAACAGGTCGTTTCTGGTGGCACTGTTTCATTTTGTGCTGAATCCTGTGTTACTTTTTTTCGGGATCTGTGCGGCGGGAGCAGGGCATGGTGACAGTCGGCTTTGGTATCTGGCGCTGGTTTCCTGTCTGCTCTTCAATCTGACACTGCTGAGCACCGTCGTCACCAGCTACCCACTCCGCAAACTCGACGTTGAGCGAGCTTTTACCTTTTACGTGTTCCTGTTTTTCTGCCTGGCATACGGGGCGCTTTCGTTCTGGGTGGTCTTGCATCCGGAACGCATCTGAACGCAGCACTCCATAGCCTCCTGGAAAAGGAACTGAGATGAATCTCACGCAACAGATGCCGACATTTACCCGCTGGTATCGAACAGCCAGGCAACGCCTGATCGAACTGCCTCGCACACCTTACGTTCTGTTTCTGCTGGCTTACACGTTGGCGTCGATAATCTTCCCTCTCTTAATGATGGTGGTTGGTTGTCCGCTATTCTTTGTTGAAACCATGCCTCTCTGGTTGCCGGTGCTGTCGGGAAATGTGGCGATCCTGTTTTGGAGCAGGAAACACAAACACTTTCGGCCGTCTGTCCTGATGCGATTGCTGATCATGGCCCTGGTTATGGAAGGGTTCTTTCTGATCATGCGATACTATAATCCTCAGCAGAGACCCGAGTATGCCACAATGGAAGAGGTTTTCTTCATGACCGTGTACGGCATCCATTGCGTGCTGCTCTTGATTATGGAACCGGGGCTCCGCAGTTTAATCCGCGGTAAAAGTATCATTCGTCCGGTCGTCGATCCGGGGGATTACACAAGACCGTTCTAAAGGCGTTCCGCGATTGAGGAGCTTTGCCTTTACACCAGGCAAATTCCATTTATAATCCAGCAGAACAATTCAAGAATAAAAAACACACTGAGAAGCGATGCAGGACTTCTCAAAGAAAGGAACAACATGCATCAACTGCCTGACGCCGTGAGTGCGTCTGCTCATTTCCTGGTCATCGATCTGGAAGCGACCTGTTGCAATCAGAAAACGGTGCCTCGCCACGAGATGGAAATTATCGAAATCGGGGCCGTGATGGTGGCCCGAGAATCGCTCCAGACCGTCTCCGAATTCCAGACCTTTATTCAACCGGTCCGGCATCCCCGGCTCACTCCCTTCTGTACCGAACTGACCTCGATCACTCAGAACCATGTCTCTACCGCCGTCCGTTTCCCTCAAGCTCTGGACGCGCTGATCAACTGGAGCAGGGAGTACGAACCGTTCCTGTTCTGCTCGTGGGGCGACTATGACAAATCACAGTTTCAGCAGGACTGCCGATACCACGGTCGAGAGTATCCTTTTGGGAAAGAGCATCTCAATCTGAAAAAGCAGTTCTCCCTGACCCAGGGTTATCCGCGAAAATTCGGAATGACGCGCGCCCTGAAGCTGACGGGCCTGCCCCTGGAAGGAACCCATCATCGCGGAATCGACGATGCCCGTAACATGGTCCGCATGCTGCCCTGGATTGTGGGGGATCTTAAAGTCGCTGACGCAGCGAATTCCTGATACCACAGACAGGAAACAGGAAAAACTCAAGAAACACCGAGTTTTTTTCATTTTTGCGCAGATCTTTACGTAAGAATGATGGTTGATTTCTAAACCAGCAGACGCGGAATGTACGCCATGCGGAGCTCCCGGGAGGCTCACTGACACTGTATTAAATCGGTAGCCAACCCGTTCAAAACTACGTTAAGCATCAATAGGTTAGCTGACTTATCTGCATCAAGTTCCATAAAATTAATGGGAAAAAGAAGTCGCTATTTGCGTTTGTTTTCCGGCTGGTTTAAAATAAACTGTTCATCGGTATCTTTTATGCTGCACGCGGTCGATTGGGAATTGACTTCTGCATTGCGCAGGTGGAAGATATCAGGATAGAAAAGCGTACTGGAGACCAGGCAACAACCCTTTTCGAGTTACAGAATCCCGTCAAACTGCATCGGGCTGGGATCATGTTCAACATTTACAGGGAGTGATCGATGCGCGAACTCGTTTCAGATTCCAAACATTCATCCCGCAAGGGGTTTACGCTGATTGAGCTGCTCGTCGTGATGGCAATCATTGCGATCCTGGCTGCCATGCTGCTGCCTGCGATTCAACGGGCCCGCGAGGCGGCACGTCGTACACAGTGCATCAACAATCTGAAACAGGTCGCCCTGGCCACAATGAACTATGAAAGTTCGTTTCGCTCGTTCCCTTCCGGCTGGATTGAAGCGATGCCCGTCGATTCGAATGGAAATCAGCTGCCTGGTCCAGCAAATGCCAATGTGGCTTTCGCCGAAAATGTGGTAATTCCAGTCGATACTCATACTACGGATTCCAACGGTAATAAAGTGCCCGTGACCCAGTGGAGCCTGACCGAATGGGAGCTCTCCCCCTGGTGGGGCTGGCAGGCTCTGATCCTGTCCGATATGAATGCTACGACAGTGAATATCGATTATAATCTTGGCAAATTCGAACAAGACAGCAAAGTGGCGAGCACGGTTCCCATTGAAAGTTACATCTGTCCCAGTGCTTCCCTCCCCTCGAATCGTCCCCGGGACCTGGGGTATTGCAACTATCGTGGTGTCGGTGGACTGCTGACCGGCTATTCTACGGTCGATCCCTTTAGTGCCCAGTTTCGGGGTGGTGTTTTCGGTCCGAATAGCGCGACCAAAGTACGCGATATGCAGGATGGCGAATCCAATACGCTGCTCTTCGGCGAAGCGGCCTTTGGCTTCTGGGCGGACAGCCATAGCTCCGTCTCGGGAGCCGTCTTCGACCCCAACGCCGATCCCAGTACCAATCCGCCCATTTTCCACGAAGGGACCAACTTTGACGGTCCACCCCATATGAGCCAGACAATCCACCTCACCTTTGGATCGTGGCATGATGACGTCGTTCACTTCGCACTCGCTGATGGCTCTGCCCGCGGGATGGCGAAAAATATCGATGCCCGGGTGTTCCTGGCGCTCTGTACCCGGAATGGAAACGAACGTGTTACCGCCGAATGGTAAGCTTCAGGCACGGTCAAACGGAAACGCAATCACTTCCTGCAGTCTCCGTTTGCCCAGCGCCAGCATGATCAGCCGGTCGAGTCCCAGCGCGGTTCCCGCGCAGGCGGGCAGGCCGGCTTCCATTGCCTGTAACAGATAACTCTCCCCTGGCAGTGTCAGACGCTGTTCCTGTTGACGCAGTTCTGACTGTTTCTGAATACGTGCTCGCAGTTCTTCCGCATCAGTCAGTTCGTGATAGCCATTACAGATTTCGACTCCCTGTAGATAGAGTTCGAACCGTTCTGATACTGCATGTGGTGACTCCTCATCGGCGGGATGAATCCTGGCCAGGGCAGATTGCTCGGGAGGGTAATCGTAAACAAAGACAGCGCCCCTGCGTTTCAACTCTGGTTCGACCAGTTCTACCAGTAGCAGGTTCTGCCAGCTTAAACGGTCAGTGGCATCGAACCCTCCGGGCACAGAAATCTGTTTTGATTCTGCAACCCGGGCAAATTCCTCAGCAGATGAACTCAAAGCAGACAGCCCGGCAAACTGCTGAAAAGCGGCTTCATAGCTCAGCCGGGGGAATGCCTCGCTGGGCAGTGGTGGTCGCTTACTCTGATCCGAAATATCAGCAGCCGTCTGATAAATGGCGCGAACGAGAGTCTCCACAAAGGTCATCTGCTCCTGATGCGTCTCTCCCTGTCGATACCATTCCAGCATACTGAATTCGGGGTTATGCATCTCGCCCCGCTCGGCCTGTCGGAAGGCATGCGTGATCTGGTAGATCCGGTCTGCCCCCGCGGTCAACAGCCGCTTCATGGCAAATTCGGGTGAGGTCTGCAGGTAGCGGATTGCAGCACCCCGGTTGGCAGCAGGCTCTGCAGTTCCTTCTTCAGCACGCCACTCACTGGTGAAGGGGTCGATATAGGCATCTACAACAGTGTCCCGAGAGAGCAGAGGCGTTTCGACTTCCCAGTATTCGCGCGCGTGGAAGAATTCCCGTATCGTTTGCAGTAACACACTTCGTTGTTGCAGAGTTTCCAGTGCAGCGGTCGGTAAATAATCGGGGAACTCTGTCACAGCGGGCCTCAGATGGCAGGTGCCTGGTTTCGAATCTGGTTAAAGTGCGGTCGCCGCGAACTTCTGGCGAATCGTCTCTATTCGCTCGCGGTTGGTCCCAAGGTCGGAATAACCGATGCGTGATGCGGATCGCACCTGGATCACATTCTGACCTGGTTCGATCAGGAACTCAACGTCATCGACAAACCGTAGCCAGCGTGTACGAAATTCCGCCCGTAGATAGTTCTCGTCTCCCGTCACAATCTGACAGCCGGGAAATTCAGCCAGGACTGACAGCAGTCGCTCACGCGCCTGAGTCGGGGAATCGGTAAACTCCAGGGGGGCGATTTCATGCAATTTTGAGGAGTCGCAGGAACAGACGCAGTTCGGAGATTCCGGGCAGGGGCTGAGTTTACCATCATTAACTCCCAGGTTGTCAGGTGGGGAAGTCAGGGAATTCACCCCTACGATGCCGAGCCAGACGGCAATGAAAAAAGAGACGCACCAGAACAAAATCATGTATCTAATACGCCTCCTGTTTCGTGTTGTCTTGTGGGGACTGGTTATGGTTCTGCATCCGTTTCAAAATCAGGCTGATCCTGCAATTCATGATCCACATTGGCCTGGGGAGTTCTCCGCTTACGGCGGGCATTTTCCAGCAGTTGTGCTTCCAGTGATTGTAGTTCTTCCTCATCTGCTGACAATGCTTCTTCGTCAGCAGAAAATGAATTACTCTGTTCCAGAGTATCTGGCTCATCCTGAAAATCCACGAGCTCCGTAGCCGCCGCAGGTTCTGTGGCTGTTTGCGGATCGACTTGTGCCTCCTCGGCGCTGGACTCGAGATTCGACTTATCGGGGAACAATTGCTTTACCTGCAGCAAACCACGCAGGAACTGAGCTGACGAGGTGATACTGACAGCCAGCGCTGCCCATTTGATGATCCCCAGTGTGTTGGCTCCCCAGATCGACTCTGCGAAAATGATCAGGGTCGTCAGCACACAGACGCTGGTCAGAATTCCTTTGAACAGCAGATCTGTTTTCTGATGCTTCATCGAATGCCGGGCGATCGCCATGCGGGCCGAATAGTTGGCCACATCACGGAATGAGTTCATCGCATCACGAACCGCATCGCGGTCCTGAGCGTGCGTGGGAGCCTGGTTCAGCGTCGCCAGTTTTTCTTCCATCGACAGCTGGGGAGCGGTGGCTTGGTGGTCCAGCTTCATACCTGCTTCCGGTTGATGCGTCGCGCCAGCCGGCTTTGCTGGTCCGGATGGTTTCTGACTCGGTTGTGAACCAGGAGACTTGGAGCGTGATCGCTCCAGCAGTTTTTCCATGTAGGCTGCAATCGAGTTTTCTTCCTCTTCTGCATGCGGAGCAGGAGAGGTTTCGGCTGCAGTCGACTCATAAGCAGACTGAGTTTCTGCTGACTCAGTATGCTCCATGTCCGGAGTGGCGTGGTCTTCAGGAGTGACTTCCGGTTCTGCAGGAGTCTCGCGCGAGAACATGCTCAGCAGCCGGCTTGTCTGCAGTGTCACACCCTCTTCCGGTTTTGATTCTGGTTCAGAAACTGGTTCCGGCTCGGGTGTCTCATCCGGCTGACTCAAGAATGATTCCAGCAGAGAACCGGTCGCTTGAGGTGCTTCTGTTTCAGACGGGGCTGTTTGAGCGGAGTCTGTTTCCGTCAACTCTGCTGATTCAGGATCTGCGACGGTATGATCATCCATCCCGCCGGCAGGGAGTCCCACTTCCGCCATCAGGCTCTCGCGTTCATTCAACTGTTGCTCCCGCAGTTCGACGATATGTTCCCGATCGTCCAGTTGCCCGCGATCTTTCTCGATCTGGATCTGCTGTGATTCCAGATCATCCCGCTGACGGCTGATCTCGTCGCGATCAATCTCCAACTGATCACGATCTAACATTAACTGTTCCCGCTCTGTGGCCAGTTGAGCGATCGTCGACTGTTCTTCATCGTACGCTTGCTGATTGTCAGTCAGTTCCTGTTCGCGTGCCGCGAGCTCTGCTTCCCGGTCCGCCAGTTGCCGTTCCCGCTCATTCAGCTGTTCTTCGTGTTCTCTGAGTTCAGCCTGGGCCTGCTGTAACCGGCTTTGATCCGCCTGCAATGCTTCCTGGGCCGCCTTCAGCTGTTGCTGATCCTGAGTGAGCGATTCCTGCTCGGTTTCCCGCTGTTCAAGTTCGGCTTCGCGTTCTGCCAGTTGTCGCTCTTGCGCACTCAACTGTTCCTGTTGTTCTTCGAGTTCCGTCTGAGCTTCCAGCAACCGGGTTTCACCTGCCTGTAATGTTTCCCGGGCAGCCTTTAACTGTTCCTGGCTCTGAGTGAGTTCTTCCAGTTCGGTTTCCCGTTCTGTGAGCTCTGCTGCACGCTGTTCCAGATCAGATCGCAGCTGTTCCAGTTCGTCACGCTCAACCGCCAGTTTCTCCGCAACCGTCGTATCCACGACATCGCTGGCAGGCACACTCTCTGGTTGCTCAGCGCGTTGCTTCTGCTCGCTGATCAGTTTTGCCAGTTCCTGTTCCTGCTCTGCAATGCGAGCTTCCCGTTCTGCTAACGCCTGCTCGCGTGTTTCTAATTCCCCCTGATCCGGCAAGCCGGATTTGGCACGTTCCAGTTCAGTTCGAGCTTCGTCGAGTTCGGTACGTTCTGTATCCAGCGCTACCCGCGACTGGGCGAGTTCGGCTTGTGTATTCTCTAATTCTGTCTGTGCGGTTTCCAGGGAAGACTGCTGCGATTCCAGGCTGGTCTGTAGTTGTGCAAGTTCCTGCTGCCGTGCTTCCAGTTCAGACTCACGCTCAGACAATTCGAATTTCTGACGCTCGATTTCATCCTGTTGCTGATCCAGGGTAGATTGTGCCTGCTGTAATTTCTCTCGCTCCACTTCCAACTCTTCACGGTCCCGAACGATCGCGGCCCGTTCTTCCTCGCTGGAGCTTTGAGTCGTCTCCAGTTCGTTTTGTTTCAGCTCAACCGCAGATTGTTTCGATTCCAGCTCCGTCTTTGATTGATTCAGTTCTGTTTCGCGGTCGGTCAGCAGTTGTTCCTGTGTCGTCAGCTTTTGCTGCAACTGGTCGAGTTCTTCACTTCTCTGTGTGAGTTCGGTACGCTGATCATCCAGCTCAGCGCGAGCTCCTTCCAGCTCGCGTTGTTCCTGTTCCAGTTCGGTACGGGCATTATTCCACTCGAGTTTTTCGTTTTCGAATTCACTCTGCTTTGCTTTCAGCTGTTCCGTCTGTGTGGCCAGCTCTGCCTGCTGCGTTTCGAGTTGAGCCCGCTCTGCTGACAGTTCCTCAACCTGAGACTCCAGAGCCGCCTGTCGCTGCTCGAGTTCTGACTGCTGGGCCGTCAGTTCTTCCTGCTGCCGGGAGAGTTCGGTTTGCAACTCTTCCAGAGCCGCTGATTTCTGATCGAAGGCTTCACGTTGTGACAGTAATTCCTGTTGCTGCTGCGTGCAGGCCTCTGTATCTGCTTCCACTCGAGACTGCTGCGCTGCTAATTCCTGCCGCGCGGTTTCCAGGGATACCCGCTCCTGTTGCAGTTTTTCCCGTTCTGTTTCCAGCTCCTGTTGCAGGGCGCTCCGGTCAGCTGCGTTCTGCTGGGCGACATCGAGGTTCTGCTGCTGCTCTGTCAGGGTCTGTTGTTTCGAATCCAGTTCCAGCTGGCGCTGTTCCAGGTCTTCAGCCCGGGTATTCAACTGGTTGTGCTGTTCTGCCAGTTCCTGTTCCCAGTTTCTGAGGGCACGCTCAATCTCGATGATGGCGGCAGTCGAGTGCTGTTGGGCAGACTGATCTGCTTCCAGCCAGGCACGTTCGGTTTCCTGTTCTGAACGATCGGCGGCCTGCGTCTGTTCCAGATCAATCCAGGCTGCGACCAGGGCGCGCTGTTCCGCAGTGATATTGTTTCGTTCGGCTTGCAGATTCTGTTGCAGACGCTGTAATCGTTGGTGCTGATCTTCCAGTTGTCGCTGACCGACGATGATCTGCTGCTGTTCTTCAGCCACATCGTCTTTGAGAAGTTCCAGCTGCTGCAGTTTCTGATCCAGTTCCAGGATCGCTGCATCAAAAGAACGGATTGAGTCCTCCTGTTCTGCAGAGCGTGTCCCCGGTTGGGGCGGAGCAGGGGGCTGCAGGGTGAAGCGTTCCTGCAACTGTTCCAGTTCCGCTTCCTGTGCCTGCATTTCCTGCTGCAGGGCAACCTGTTCCTGTTCGATCTGTTTCAGGAGTTGCTGACGTTCTTCGAGCTGTTTCTGGAACGCGGCCAGGGCACGCAGTTCTTCCGGGATCTCAATCTGGGTACGGGTAGCAGCCGGCGCATTAACGGGCGCTGACTTTTTTTCTGGCTGTGCGGCGGGAGGCACTTCTTCGATTGATTCGACCTCGAACTTCACTGGGCCAATGAGAAGCTTCATGCCCTGCGTCAAAGTCAGTCGTCGAATGGGGCGTTCGTTAACCCACAGTCGGTAATCGATGGCTTCGATCGTCGCGTCAAAATCGGTGATTGTCAGCCGACAGTGTTCCGGAGCAATTCCCGGTACTTCCAGCCGGACCGCGCATTCCTCCCCTGAACCGATCAGATATTCACCGGTGGTTAGCTTGAGTGGAGCAATGCGATGAGTTAATGGCACGAGGCAGACTTCGAGCCCTGATGTGCTCGTCTGCTGCCCTGACTGAGAGGCTGTGGATGAGGTCGTTAACATCCTGCTACTCCAAAAAAACGCGTGACTGGTACGGCGGGGAACATAGCTGTCGCAGTAACCAGAGAGTTCCAATATGACGATGATTCAAAAAAGAAACATACAATTTCTACTGGCATATACCTCAGAAACAGAGGTCGGTCAAACTTTGGCACCTGCACAAATGGAGGGATTTCTCTGAAATAAAAGTGTCAGGTAACTCGGCGCGAAAATGACGATTGTAGGTATTCTCAGCCCGCTGGTTTTTGTCTGTATTTCCGGAATTTCAGACAAAAATGGACGTGAAACCACTCTCTTCTACAGAGTCCTGTGACATCGGCAGCCGGGATGTCTATAATGGTTACGACTGTTTCAATTCTGATTCGCACTCTCCATTCCATGACGGCGACACGGCAGGTTCCTGAGGGCCTGTCTCGCAAATGGTACCGGTTATATGGCACACTGGCTGAAAAATCCGTCGAAGGCAAAGCGTCGCGAAGAAGATATACCGGAGCCGTATGAGATCGTCTGCGTCTGTGGCGTGAGCCTTTCCGGGTATCGACGCAAGGCCCCCTACAGGCATACCTGTCAGCAGTGCGGCGAAAGCTATTTTATTCTGCCCCGTAACACTTATCCCCCGCTTCAGTCCCGGAAGAAAAAGAAGAAGATTCCGACCCAGCAGCGGATTACGGAATACGTTTTGAATTCCCCGCTGGTGACACGTCTGCGGGAGAAACGCCAGCAGAAACAGGTGACCCGTAAAGGGCAGGCTGCAGACAACGGTCAGCCCGCTCAGGCCGAGCTCTCACCCTTTGAGCTGCCACCCCCGCGTACCCGACTGATCACACCGTTTCGGGCGATCCTGGCGGGGATCGTGTTGATCATTGGAGTCACCTGTTACGGCATCTGGCACAGCCGTCAGATTGAGAAAGCTGAGGTCACGCTTAAAACCGCATCCGAAGCCGGGCAGCAACTGCTGGAAGAGGGAGATCTGGTCGGGGCGAACAGTGCATATCAACAGGCGTCAGAAGCCGTGGATATACTGGGCAGGCATGACCGTCAGGCATTCGACGTGCAGCAGACCGCGCGGGAACTGGAAGCTCTGAACCGCCAGGCGGGGGCTCCGCTGTTTGACATCGCAGAAGAAGCGGTCACTCAGATCAAGGAACAGGATCTCAAAGGCTGGCAGTCCCTGTTTGACATTCGTTATGAAGGCAGCTGGCTCCTGTTTGAAACTACGCTCTCTCCCGTCTCCTCAGGTAAAGCGGAAGCAGGACCTCGCTACCGGCTCAATTTTCCGGTGATGCTGGATGAATACACGTTGAATCTGGATCTGGCTGATCCGTCATTTCGCGAGTATGTCGAAAGGCACCCCGGTGAGCCGCTGATTTTTGCCGCGCAGATGAAGGCCTTTGAACAGGATCAGAATCAGCCTGCGTCTGGAGTGATTCTGCTCGACGGCAAAACCGCATTTCTCTGGTCACATCTGAATCTGTATGAGCAACTGGGCATTCCCTTCGATGAATATCACGACCGGGGCCATGTCGAAAAGCTGCTCAAGCAACAAACTCTATTTCTGGAGCGTGCCCTGTGATGCAACGCCTGATACACACCTGCTGTCTGTCTATGCTCTGCCTGTCGTTGCTCGGCACGGGTGATGTCTTCGCCGCCGACCGCAGTATCCAGAACTTTGTGAGTCAGCGCGAACAATGGAATAAACTGCTGGGCGTGACGCAGACGCTGGAAGGACGCGTTTCAACGTACAACTCGCTGTCGATGCGGTTCCGTAACTGTCCCATCCCCTTCTACTTTGCCGGTAAAGTGCCCCGGCTGGATGACAGTTTTCAGAACGTGGAAGTGACCGGTCAACTGGCCCGCGAGAACGGACGGCTGCTGTTTAAGATTACATCGCTCAAAAAATTACCAGGCGACCTGGAGCATTTCGTTACCGAACAATCCAAAATCGATTTGAGTGATCCCCGCGACTGGTATGAACTCGCCAAATGGGGACAGCAGCGGGCTGAGTTTTATAACGACGAGGAACTCAAACAGAAAGCACTCAATGCATTTCGCCGAGGCGTCGAAGCCGAATACAGCCAGCTGCGAATCAAGCAGCCGGAGAACCTGATGAAACTGGCTGAGAAGGCAGAGGAGTTCAAACTGGATCCCCGGCTGGCAGAGGCCTATCGGCACGAAGCCCTGGTCCTCGAATGGGAACAGTTGAAAAAACAGAAAGGTTCCAATGCGGATCCCGTCCGTGCGCAGCTGATCAAACTGTTTCCCAAAAGTATTACCCCGCTCAAAGTTGATCAGCCAGCCGAACGCAAACGCTATCTCGCAGATCAGGTGGCCGAATTTCAAAAAGCAAACCCGGAGCAGCGGCAGCGGATGATTCGCTGGTTCTATTCACAGATCGTGCTCGATCAGATTCTCAAGGGACTCGCCGAAGGGGGAAGTAACGGCTTCAAAATCGCCGCAGATATCAAAAAACAGCTGCCCGAACGACCTGACCTCGCCAGACAGTATGAGCAGATGCAGCTCAGCTTTGACTTCCATCGGATTGACGAACTCCCCCGGCAGTACGTTCTGGACCTGGCGAAAGAATACCAGCAGCGCGGTGATCAGACCAAAGCGAAACAGACTCTGGAAAACTGGGTGGAAGCCCGTCGGAAGAAACTTGAGCCCGGCGATGCGGATGGCCGCGTGAGTGTGGCCCGCGACCTGATGGAGCTGACGGGGAACAGGCCCGGGGCAGTTAAACTTCTGCTGCAGGCCTGGGAACTGAATCCCAAATCGACGGAAACCGCAACCATGCTGGGACGGCTGGGGTATATGCTGCATGAAGATAAATGGCTCGATCCCCAGGAAGTCAAGGAGTTTCGCGACGACCCGATTCGTAAGGCGATTCGCAACGGGACCGTAGTCGCCGGCATGAACCGGGATCAGGTTAAGAAAGCACTGGGAGCGCCAACACAGGTGGGCCGCAGTATTTCCGGCGGGGCGATCAACGAGCTCTGGATCTATGGTGAAGCCGGGAACCAGGGATTGATCATTCAGCTCTCCCGCAAGCAGCGGGCAGACGAATTCAAAGTCATCCGTATCAAAAACGCCGCCGCGGCAGCCGGTGGGATAACGCCCGAAACATCAACGGTTGAGTAAGCGAATGCACACGCTTTGCTGCAGACTGAAATGCGCATGGGTGATTGTGAAAATCCTTTGAGAATCCCGGCTTTCATTGAATCAACATTGTAAGAAACCGTTGCAGACACTATGGTTTAGCTGCTTTGAACCCGGGTCCGGGTTGTCTGAATGCTCCCCCTTTACAAGGACTGTAACTGGTGACCGAAACGGAATCGACGTCTCAAACAGAACTGCCATCCCTGTATCATGATTCCTCGTTCTGGGGGATGACGGTCACGCAGTTCTGGGGCGCCTTCAATGACAATCTCTATAAACAGCTGGTGTTGCTGTTCTGCGCGCAACAGGCGCTGCAGGGGGCGAAAGATCAGCAGGACATCGCACTGGGAGTCTTCGCGCTCCCCTTCGTCTTCTTCTCAGGACTAGGGGGCTGGTACGCCGATCGACACACAAAACGAACGATTGTCATCGCCTGTAAGGTTGCTGAGATCATCATTGCGCTGCTGGCGATGGCGGCCTTCTTCACCGGTCAACTGCTGCCTCTGCTGGTCGTTCTCGGTCTGCTCAGTACCCAGAGTGCGATCTTTGGACCTGCCAAGTATGGGATCCTGCCGGAAATGCTCCGCAGCGATGATCTGCCTCAGGCTAACGGTGTGATTCAGATGACAACATTCGTCGCCATCATCTTCGGCATGGCTTCCGCGGGCTTCGTAAAGCAGGCCTTCCCCGATGCACTCTGGAAAACCAGTTATTTCTGTATCGCGATTGCCGTGATCGGCACGATCTCTGCCTTCTGGGTTCGCCGCACACCGGTGGCGCATCCGGGGCTCCCCTTTCGCTGGTCGACGCTGGGTATAAACCCCGAGACGCGAACTTTACTATTACAGGATCGGCGCCTGTTGTCTGTACTGCTGATTTCATCGGTCTTCTGGTTCGTGGGGGGCATCGTGCAGCCCCTGGTGAATATCTTCGGGATTGGACAACTGCATTTAAGTGAAAGTCGTACCAGCTTGATGGCGGCCTGTATGGGTGTTGGGATTTCGCTGGGATGTGTCGCTGCGGGACGTGTTTCGCATAAACGGGTGAATTTCAAACTGGTCACTGTCGGCGCCTGGGGGCTGGTCCTCTGCCTGGCGCTCATGTCGGGGATCGGCTGGTGGGGGCCTGGAGACGGACTGGAAACCGTCAAACAAACTGATGCTTCGCTCTGGGAAGCCTTCATTCCCCTCAACGCCGCCGAGTGGATGTCGCGGACGGTATTGACCCTCGTCGGTTTCTTCGCCGGTCTCTTTATTGTCCCGCTCCAGGTGGAACTGCAGACCCGTCCCCCCAAATCGCAGAAGGGCCGTATGATCGGTACAATGAATCTGATCAACTGGGTGGGCATCGTGCTCTCCGCGGTCTTCTTCGGTCTCTTTACCATGGTCTGTAACAAGCTGAACTGGCCTATGAGTCATGTCTTCCTCGTACTGGCCCTGGTGATCCTGCCTGTTGCGCTGTTTTATCATCCCCGGGATGAAGCTTTATCCCACGATGCCCCTGGAACCTGATAACTTTTGCTTGACCAGCGTCGTTCAGCGCCCACAATTGAATGAGACGCGACATCCTTGCAGCCGATCCTTCAGGACAGAACACCCATGACCAGGCAATTTGATTTTAATCCGGCCAAAGTCCATACGATTCTCAACGAGACCTGGCGGCACCTGAACTACGCGGTCGAAACGGAAACGCATCCCTGGCGGCTGGGCACACTGGCCACGATTTCAGACAATCGTCCCCGCGTGCGTACCGTGGTCCTGAGAGCCGTGGAAATCGAGCAGCGACAGGTGATCTGCTACACCGATCAGCGTTCAGACAAGGTCCAGGAGCTTGAGGATAATCCCTGGATTGAGTGGGTGGCCTATGATCCGGTCACGCGGGTGCAGATCCGTCTGCGCGGCCGGGCTGAAGTGCATACCCAAAATGATCAGGCTGCCCGGCACTGGGAGGCCAGCAGTCCCGAGCACCGTCGCGGTTATATCACCGTTTCTGCTCCGGGAACGCAGGCCGAAACCGCTTCGCCCAATCTGCCCGACTACCTGTTTGACCGGCTGCCCAATGATGAAGAGGCCCAACTGGGTTACGAAAATTTCGCGGTAATCGTCTGCCAGATTGAACACATCGACTGGCTGGAACTCCGCCGCAACGGCCATCTCGCCGCCCGGTTCCTCTGGACCGACAAATGGGAAGGCCACTGGAAATATGCGTGACAGGATGTTTTAAAACGAAAAATTCCCATCTACCTGATGGAAGGAGTCGGCGATGTCCAGACAGCTCTGGAGAGATCTGGCAGTGATGATGGGGATCTTCCTGCTGCTCATCGCACTGCTTATCCCAGCCATACATCGCTCCCGCACGGCAGCCCGCATGTCGTCAGCGAAAAACAATCTCAAGCAGATCGGGCTGGCACTGCACAATTACCATGACACATTTGGTTGTTTTCCTCCCGGCGGTGTGATTCGCGAAAACGGAACCGCCATGCATGGCTGGATGACGTTTATCATGCCGTTCCTCGATGCAAGTCCCTATTATAACATGCTCAATTTTAATTACCCTTGGGACAGTCCGGAGAATAACCGGGTCTTTGAGGTCAAATACCCTGTTTATCAGATTCCGGGCAGAGACATGGGGCTGACGAGCGGCGGATATGAGCTTACCTATTATATGGGGAATCCAAATCTTCTGTCGCGAAACCGTTCCGTGACACTGAGAGAAATCAATACAGGCAGTTCTCATAACTGGTTTGCAGGGGAAGCCGCCGGAAACTTTCAGCCCTGGGGCTATCCTTTCAACTGGCGTCCGCTGGGAACAAAACTCTGTGATGGACCGGACAGTTTTGGCCTGCTTTCCTGGGACGGCACTCATCTCCTGCTGGTGGATGGCAGCGTGCATTATTTTTCTACTGAGACTGCTCCTGAAATTTTGCAGGCACTCGCAGACGCACCACCGATCGCCACCCATGCTCAGACTGCGGTTCCTGAACGCACCTTTGTTATCGGCGATTATGAGTGGGAGCGAATCGACCTGCAGTCCGATCCACAGGGCGAATATCAATATATCGTCAAAGTCTTGCGAAGCCCTGCTGGCATGCCATTGAAAATGAGCGTCTGCTCTAGATACATCGTGAGACCGGGAGACGAACCCGAGTATAAGGGAAAGGGGGCTGTGTTTCTGTTCCTGGCACATATTGGCCCGCAGACAGAGATAGCCTCCACACTCAAAGAGACGTCTCTCAAGGAAGAAACCACTCCCAAACAGTGGGCAGCGAACATGAACCTGTTAAAATCCATTCAGCAACAACTGCCACAAACTGATGCACAATAAATACGATAAACGTAAAGTGAGTTGAGGAGTCTGAAGATGCAGCGTTGGATTTCAGTAATCGTCGTTCTGATGTTAATCGTCCTAGTGATCGGCCTGACGATGCCTGCGGTGGAGCAGACCAGGCAAGAGGCGCGCAGGTCTCATTCGAAATATAACCTGAAGCAGATTGGCCTGGCGGTGCACAATTATCATGACGCACACAAGTGCCTGCCCCCCGGTGGTGTCATTCGAGAGGACGACGTCGCACTGCACGGCTGGATTACGATGCTTCTGCCTTACTTTGATCAGAATGACGATTACTTAAGAATCAACTATCAGGTTCCCTGGGATCAGGATAGAAACAGAGCTGTTTTGGAACAATCTCGATCCCTGTTTCTGATTCCCGGAAACTTTTCGCGGTTCACGAGTCAGGGGTACGGCCTGACCAACTACCTGGGAAATCCCAATCTGCTGTATCGCAACAGCAATGTCACCTTCGAGCAGATGTCGAATGGTACCTCGCATACCTGGCTGGCGGGAGAAGTGGCCGGCAACTTCCAGCCCTGGGGCTATCCTTTCAACTGGCGACCGCTGGGAACGAAACTCTGTGACGGACCGAATAGCTTCGGCCATCCCCCCTGGCAGGGCGGACATCTGTTGTTTGCCGATGGGAGTGTCACGTTCTTTTCAGAAAACACCTCCGATGTGATTCTCGAGAAATTCGCCGCTGCTCCACCTGTGCCCACTGCCGAACAGACACAAGTCCCGGACAGAACCTTTGAAACGGGCGGCTTCTCCTGGAACAATCAGTCCTTACAGTCAGATCCCCAGGCGGAACAGCTGTACTACGTGCACGTACTGAGTGGGCAAACCGATCAGCCACTCAGGATAGAAGTCTATTCAAAGATCAACCTGGAACAGGTGCCGGATTTACCAAAGCTCCGCGGCCCCGACTTTCTCTTTGTGGTTGATAAGAACACCGACATCGCTGAGGCGCTTCAAGCCACATCACTGCCGAAGTCTGCCTCCCCCGAACAGTTACAACACAATGCAGAGCTTTTGAAGAACCTGCAGGAACGACTACCGGAATAGAACCTGGCGAGAAAGGAGAGGAAGTGATGCAGCGCTGGATTTCAATAAGCGTCGTTCTGTTCCTGATTGTCCTGGTGTTCGGTTTGCTGGTTCCAGCGGTACAGCAGGCACGCGAAGCGGCACGCAGATCGACTGCGAAGAACATCCTGAAACAGATCGGCGTGGCTGTAGATGCCTATGCAAGCACACATCGCTGTTTGCCTTCCGGGGGAGTGATTCGCGAGGATGGCACCGCCACGCAGGGCTGGATGACGATGTATCTTCCCTATCTGGATGCGAGTCCGGATTATTCTCAGCTTAGTCTGGACGAGCCCTGGTTGAGTGCAGCCAATCGAACTGTGATTGAAACCGTACGGCCTCAATATTTGAATCCAGAAGTCAGGTCGAACTATACAAGTACCGGCTTTGGTCTGACGCATTACCTGGGCAATCCGCATCTCTATTACCGCAACAGCAGTGTCACTTTCGATCAGATGGAGCGGGGCACCACGCATACTTGGGTGACTGGAGATGTGGCTGGTGAATTTCAACCATGGGCTTATCCGTTTAACTGGCGTCCTCTGGGAACTCAACTGTGTGCAGGACCGGGAAGTTTCGGCTGCCCAAACTGGGAAGGCGGTCATCTGCTCTTTGCCGATGGCAAAGTCCTGTTCTTTTCTGAAGAGACTTCGCCGGAAATTCTCAAGCAGTTGGCTGCAGCTCCACCCGTGCCAGCGTCGGAGCAAATGGCAGTCCCCGATAAACGCTTTGAGACGGGAGTCTATCATTGGGAACATGTTCCGCTGGAGAGTCAACCAGAGAACGAACATCGTTTTTACGCTGAAGTTCTGAAGAAAGCCGGGGAACCACTGCTGATCGACCTGTTTGCAGTTGAGAATCTGTCAGACAGTGAATGGGAGGAAGTGATGGAAAAGGAAAGGAGCTTTCCAGATACCCTGCTGATACAGAGAATCGACAAGACCACCGACCTTTCTCAGGTTCTGTCAGGATCGATGCTGAAGCAGGCGGCCAGTGCGCAGCAGATGCAGGAGAATCTCAAGTTGCTCAAGACGCTCCAGAAACAGATGCCTTAGGTTAATTCCTCCGCTGCTAGAAATGCGAGCCATTGACGCTTGCAGCAGGTTTACCGAGATGTTCTGCTAGATGTGCTAATATCTGTGTTTTGTATCACTTCAAATATTTGAGATTACCATGCGCGAATCAGGGACAACGCCAGATCCGGAACGGATTTCAGGCCATCAATGGCTGCGCGAAGATTCGCGTTCACTGCAGCAGACCAGGCGAGGCTTGAATCTGTTTCTGTATGGCATCGTCCTGGTTTTCTTCGCCTTGCTGGGGGTACTCTACTTCCGCTTCACTACTGATCTACTCTCTGTCATGATGACACTCCTGCCGATCTTAAGCATGACCGGTAACCTGTTGATGCTCGCGGGAGCCATCTACTGTCGTGCCGTGCCTGCTGAAGCGGACTGTCGCAATCTGTTGTGGGGTGTCATCGCCGGCGTCTGTGCCAATATTATTTTTTCCGGCTTCATGTATTCCGATCCCAGTCTGATGCCCATGCCGGTCGCCCTGTTACTGAAGCTGGTCGGATACACCGGTCTCATCCTCTTTGCTTTATTCCAGCGACGCTTGTTACTCTATGTAGATCGTCCCGATCAGACAGGCAAGGTGACAATTCTGGTGCTGACCACGGCACTGTTTCTGCTCGGATCCTGGGGGATGGAAGTGGTGGCGTATCTCGAACTCATGGAAATCGCGTCCATCACGATCTATGCGGTCATGCTGCCCGGATTTTTTACCTATCCCTGTTTTCTCGGCAGTCTGAAAAAAGCCTTCGTGCCTGCTGGATGATTCAGCCAGATGGGTACAGTCAGCCCGGAAATACTCGGTCATGTCCTGAATCTCGGCAGATGTGGTTTCTCCGGTGTGGGAATGTCTGATCAGTGCCTTTTTCCCCTGATCTGCACTGAAAATCGCCCCCTGGAATCGAAAATCTGGAATTCTTTACACTGAAAGCGTTCTCAGCCGGGGGATCAGCTTGACGCGTAATTTCAGGGGCAATATACTCGCGCGATGGACTCAGTTATCTCGTTGGGAGAGCATGAGTTTAGGTCTGTTTAATATTCACTGTGAGAGACTCTGATGAAGAGCGAACATCGACACGATCTGCAAACCAATGACCTGGGCAAACTGATGGTTCAGGCAGAGCCCTTTGTGGAAAAATATGGCGCGAAAATCCTCGGGGGTATCGGGGCATTAATCGTGCTGCTGATCGTGCTGATCATCTGGAATTCTCAGAAAACCTCTGCACAGTCCGAAGCCTGGACCCGCCTGGCGGCTGCAGGCTCTACTGAAGACTTCGAAAACGTTGCTGAAGACTACGCAGGCACACCCGTAGCGAACTGGGCACTGATTCACGCCGCTGAAAGTCATCTGCAGTCTGGTATTCGCAGCTCTTTCACCGATCGCAGTGCCGGCGATCGTGAACTGAAGGACGCCAAAGAACAGTTCCAGAAACTGCTGGATTCTTCCTCAACACCTCCGGAAATTCGCGAACGGGCTCTGTTCGGGATGGCACGCGTTGAAGAAACAACCTCCAATGGCGATCTGAAAACCGCCACCGAGCTTTATCAGAAGCTGATTAACGAATTCCCCGAGTCTATTTTCCGCCAGCTGGCAGAACAGCGGGTGAAACCGGTTGATGGCGAGAAAGTTGCTGCTCTGGATGAGGAAGGGACCAAAGAATTCTACAAATGGTTCCACGAGCAGAACCCCAAGCCCGGCGACCGTCAGCGTCCTGGTTTCAATATGCCGATGCCCGGTATGGCTCCTCAGGGAGCAGCGCCCCAGGGAAGTGCCCCCGCAGGTGGTGCAGGCACTCCCGGTCTGCCGGAGCTTCCGGCTCTGCCGAGCCTGCCCGGTCTGCCTGAGCCTCTGACTTCGGAAGAAGGAAAAGCCAGTGAGGGTACTCCGGCTGCTCCCGAAAAAACCGAAGCACCCAAGACTGAAGGTAAGCCGGCTCCTGAAGCAGGGAAGGCTCCCGCTGAACAACCTAAAGCTGAACAACCCAAGACCGAGGCACCGAAGCCGGAACCAGCGCCCGAAAAGAAACCATAATGTCTGACGAACTTTCGTCACCGCCGGAACTTTCCACCGAGCCGATCGAAATTACTGTCGAGGCACGCGCTCATGGCTGGCGGATAGATCATTATCTCTGTCGCCTGTATCCGAATTACACCCGCGTCTTATTCCAGAAAGCGATCAAGCAGGAGGCGGTGCTGGTCAACGGCTTGCCCGTCAAAGCCGCCCGCCGCATGCGGGTCAATGACCGGGTCTCGGTTCGCCTGCCTGAACTGCCCGATAATCAGCTTCCCCCGGAAGACATTCCGCTGGATATCATTTACGAAGACGACTTTATCGCCGTCATCAATAAGCCTTCGGATATGATCGTCCATCCTGGCAAAGGCAACTATGCGGGAACACTGGCAGGAGCCCTGCAGCATCACTTCGATCAGCTCAGCGATGTCGCCGGACAGTTTCGTCCCGGAATCGTCCATCGTCTCGACCGGAATACCAGCGGTCTGCTGGTTGTCGCCAAGGATAACCAGGTTCACGCCCGTCTGAGCGCCCAGTTCGAAAAGCGGGAAGTTCAGAAGGAATACCGGGCGATTGTCTGGGGACGCATGGAATTCGACACCGATTACATCGAGACGTTCATGTGTGTGCATCCCCGACACCGGGAGAAAATGATCGTCTGTGATGAAGGGGGCAATGCCCGCGACGCGTTCACTTATTACGAAGCGATTCAGCGTTATAAGGCCTTTACCTACGTGCGACTCAAACCCCGCACCGGGCGCACCCACCAACTGCGGGTGCATATGCAGCATATTGGCCATTCCATCGTGGCAGACCGCGTGTATGGCGGCCGGATCACTCTGAAAATGAAAGATCTGAGCGTGCAGGCCGAGGCTGACGCCGCGGAGCTGGAAAGCGACATTCTGATCGAACGACAGGCCCTGCATGCCTATCGTCTGGAATTTAGTCATCCGCACAGTGGAAAACCGATGCAGTTTGAGGCACCATTACCAGAAGATATGCAACAGACCTTAGCCGCCCTGGACCAGTATCAGAAGGAAAATTGAAGATGAAGCTCGCGAAAGTGCTATTGTCAAACGGGGAACGTCATGTCGCCATCGTGGAAGCAAACGGAGTGCAGCTGCTGGATCTGTCACAGGTCGACAACATCCACCGTCTGTCGGACATCCTGCATTCCGCCGATCCGGCAGGACTGGCCAAATTCCTGATCGACAAAGAGCTGCCGCCCGTCCCCTTCAATCAGCTGGAGTTCCTGGCCCCCGTTGATTACCAGGAAGTCTGGGCCGCCGGGGTGACCTACAAGCGCAGCCAGGTGGCGCGGATGGAAGAATCCGAAACAGCCGCTTCGCATTACGACCAGGTCTACACCGCAGATCGTCCCGAGCTCTTTTTCAAAGCAACTCCGAACCGGGTCTGTGGTCCGAATCAGCCGGTCCGTGTCCGCTTTGACAGTCAGTGGTCTGTACCCGAACCCGAGCTGGCTCTGATCGTCTCTCCCGATCAGAAACTGGTGGGTTACACGGTGGGCAACGATATGTCCGCCCGTGATATCGAAGGCGAAAACCCGCTTTATCTGCCACAGGCGAAATTCTACAAACAGTGTTGCGGCCTGGGTCCCTGTGTCCTGTTGCACGAGAGTCCCCTGGATCGTGAAGCCACCAGGATCATTCTGACCATCGAACGGGATGGCGAAGAAGTCTTCCGCGGCGATACGTCCGTCGCAGAAATGGCCCGTGGACTGGAAGATCTCATCAGCTGGCTCGTGAAAGAGAATGATTTCCCCAGCGGTGCGATTCTGCTTACCGGAACCGGCATTGTTCCGCCGGACGAATTCACTCTCGAAGATCGGGACATCGTCTCCATCGAGATCACCGGTATCGGGACGCTGATCAATCCAGTTGTGAAAGATTCAGCTCCTTAGTCTGCAGGGCGGCTTCGATTTCCGCGAGGGACGGCAGTGCATCCCGATTGCCCAGGCGTTCGCATTTCAACGCTGCGGTGACACAGGCGAACTTCAGCACCCGCTCCCGCGGCCAGTCCTCAAGCAAGCCATAGAGCAGGGCACCGCTGAAGACATCGCCGGCCCCCGTGGTATCCAGAGAAAGCACGGGGAGTGCCGCGCAGTGCAGACAGCCTTCCTCAGTGAATAACCACGCGCCGCGCACTCCATCGGTCACTGTGACCAGCTCCGGTCCCTGGTCCAGCAGTGCTCTGCCACCTGCCAGCACATCGTCGGTCTGCAGATACTCGCTGAGAAACCGGCGGGGGCAGTTCATGACATTCAGGTAAGGGATCAGCGTCTCCATCCCCGGCTTAAGAGATCCGGCATCGAGACAGACGGTCACGCCGGCTTCCCGGGCGATCTGCGCTGCTTGCAGACACGTTTCCTGAGGCCAGCCATCCAGGTGCAGGAAGCGGGCCTGCTGAATGATTTGTCGATCCAGATCTTCCGGTTGCAGCCAGTGTTCGGGACGATAGCAGGCGATCGTCCGCGTGCTTGCCTGTTCGTCGATCCAGACCTGGGCATATCCCGAGCGGGTCCCGGGGAGCAGACGACTGGCGTCGAGGTTCAGTTGCTCTGTTGCCAGGTCCTGCGCTATCAGGGGCCCGTATTGATCGTCGCCCCAACTGCCGAGAAAGGCGCACTGTTTTCCCAGGCGACTGAGCACAACCTGCGCCGTCGGCACCGGTCCGCCTACCTGGTAGGCGTCGCTGATAATATTGGTTTTCGCATCCTGGGGCGGGTGTTGTGCCAGCAGAACCAGGTGGTCCACCACAACGGTTCCCAGACCGACGACATCATATTTCATCTGACGGTGATTCTAACTTATGAATGATAGGTTCGACTTGCTTAGAGCTTCTTTTCCCAGAACAGCGCGCGTCCCATTTGAGGATCCAGTTCGTAGCCGTTGAAACCGAATTTACGGTAAGCCGCCTGGGCTCGCTGATTTCCTTCCAGCACTTCCAGGGTGAGTTTACAGCAGCCCCGTGCCCGGGCGATCTGTTCGACGAATTCAAACAGCTGTCCAGCCAGACCGGTGCCGCGAAACTCCGGGGCAACATACACATCGTGAATATTCAGTAAGGGCTGACAGGCGAACGAGGAGAATCCTTCAATGCAGATAATCAGGCCGACGGGTGTCTCTTCGTCAAACGCGAGGACGACCACCGCATCGTTACGCTGATGCAGACACGGAGCCAGATTCTCCTGCACCGTTTGTGTCAACGGTTTGCCGGCCCCTTCCGGCGAACAGGCGTAACTGTTGAGCAGAGTCACCACCGCCGCGGCGTTACGGGGTTCACTCAAGTCGGCTTCGATAATCTGCATCAGTGGCTCTTTTCATCTGGAAGCGAGAGGGGAGCCCATTGTCTCCCCCGGTTCATTTTCAGGCTGTTATTGTAATCAGATCCGCTGTCCCGGGGGAGCCAGACCGCTGGGGAACTGTTAAACTAAGTCTTTCTGGTTGTATTGAAATACGGATTTCTCAAGTAAGAGACGCGATGAAAATCATTCCGGTACTGGACATTCTGAATCAAACCGTGGTGCGGGGAGTGGCGGGAGAACGCGATCTGTATCAACCCCTCCAGAGCAATCTGACTGACTCCAGTGATCCGCTCGAACTGGCCCGCGCGATTCGCGCTGAACTTCGTCTCAGTGAATTCTATGTAGCCGACCTCGATGCCATTCTCCACCAGCGGCAGAATCGAGAGCTCTACCAGGGCCTGCTTGCCGAAGGTTTTACATTCCTGCTCGATTGCGGTCTGCGCACTACAGCGGACTGTGAGGACTTACAGGAATATCCGGGCATCAACATCGTGGCTGGCCTGGAGACGCTGGCAGGACCTGAAGAACTGGCTGCACTCGTCGATCAGTGGGGGAGTGAGAGAACGGTCTTCAGTCTCGACCTGAAACAGGGGCAGCCTGTAGTCAGTGCTGCTGCTGGGAACCCGTTTGCGGAGCTTACGAATCCTCTCGATGTGGCAGAGCTGGCGCGGGAACAGGGCGTTTCGCAGATGATCCTGCTCGATCTGGCACAGGTCGGCACCGGTCAGGGGACCGGCACCGAAGAGTTGTGTCAGACGTTACACGCACGATATCCCGAGCTTACGCTGATCACCGGAGGGGGGATTCGTAATGCTGCAGAGCTCCAGGCTCAGGCGGCACTCGGTGCCGAGGGTGTGCTTGTCGCCTCAGCCTTGCATGACGGACGACTGGGGAGAGACACGGTGCTCTCCCTGTCGTGAGTCAGCGCCTTTCGGTGCCCGGCCTACTTCAGCAGATCGGGCAGGGCTTTCTTGACATCAGCCACGGTGGCACTGCGGTTGACGACCTTACCCGACTTGTCCACGAGGAACATGGTCGGCAGGGAGATCACACCAAAGTCCCGGGCAGGGGCACTTTCCAGGCCACCCTCTTCATGGATGTGAGCCCAGGCCACTTTGTGCTGTTTGATATAGGTTTCAGCCAGTTCCGGGGTGGCGTCGAGGTTAATCCCCAGTACATCAAAGCCCTGGCTGTGGTACTTGTTGTAGAGGTCCTGGATCTGAGGCAGGTCTTCCGTGCAGGGTTTACACCAGCTGGACCAGAAGATGACCAGCAGCACTTTGCCGCGATACTGTTTGGCATCGATGCCGCCTCCTGCTAGACCTTTGCCTGACAGCTCCAGTTCCTGGCCAGCCAGGTTCATGCGTCGCAGAGCGCCTGCACCACGGGTGCCTGCTTCCGAACTGGCGTGAGACTCGACCAGTTTCGTGTACCATTTCTTGGATTCAGCAACTTTACCACTGAATTCCTGGGTGACTGCCAGTTGCAGCATCGCTTCAGCAGAGTCATCGGAATTCGGATATTTCTTAATGAAGTCTTCGAGCTGTGTCAGCCACCAGGTCTGCACATCGCGGAGTTTATCGCTCTGTGTGCTCTGTAACTGGGTGCTGTAATCAGCGAGCAGGGTCCGATAAGTGACGTAAGCTACCAGGTCCTGATCCTGTGATGATTTCTGTACTTCGTCGCGAATCCGTTTCAGTTGTACCAGTCCGTCTTTGTAGCCTACCGTCTGAACGGCGGCGGCCAGACCGTCAACCATCTGTCGCGTCCACTGGGAACGTTCGTCTTCATTCTTGGAAGCAGCAATCAGTTTTTCGATAATCGCCACCCGATCTGCATTGTAGCGGGCGACGGCTTGCGGACCCTGCTCGGGTGAGGGGCCGTTCTGGTCCAGTTTCTGTAATTCGTCCAGCAGCCCCTGCATTTCTTTCGAGAGGCCGACCGTTGAGTTGGTAGGCAGTGTGCTGGCACCCGCGACCGGCTGCATCAGCGTGCCCCCTTCGGTGACCTGAATCGATTCACCTTCGATGGGCAGCGGTGCCTGGGTCAGACGCCAGGCATCACCGACGCGGATCAGTTCACCGAACTGCACAAGTCCACTTTTGCCTTTGGTATCGACAATGGCCATTACGTTTTCAAAGACCTGCAGGTCTTTATCGGTTTTTACATCGTCGGCGGGAATCAATCCAGGCATCGCACCGTCGAAGCGAACCCAGACCGTATCGGACGAAAGCATTTTTGATTTCGAGAGCAGTTCGGGAATCTTCGCGGAAGCAGCTTTGGTTGATTCACGAATCTTGTCAGCGAAGGGATTCTTAATCCCGGACGCAGACAGCTCGTCATCGGTGATCAGCAGCGATTCGAACACCTTTGTGTTATTTTTCGCGAGTGCGCTGATGGCAACCCGGGTGACTTCTTCGGGTGAAATCATTTTCCATTCATCAATGATTCCGTCTTCATTTTTATCGAGGCCCCAGCGGGTCCCGGCCAGATTCATCCAGCGCGACGCGTCGACCTTGTTGTTAAAGTTGGCATCAATGTCCCGGTAGACTTCCAGGCCGCGATTGAAATACCGCCATTGATCGACGACGTTGTCTCCGTTGGTGTCGACGAAGCGACGCAGGACCTGACCATTCGGTCCGTAAACGATCCAGCCAGAGCTCTTCTTGCTCTGTTCGACTTCGACCTTACAGCGACCGTATTCCGATTTTTCGGGAGTTTCGATTTCGATGTCCTGCTGAATTGGCTTGAAGGTGAGTGCCAGTTCAACAGAGGGGGCATCCGCCGCGGGTAGCGAACGGGAGAATGTAACCAGGAGGGCAAAACCAGTGAGGAAGATTATGCGACCAATAGACATAGCACGGGGCTCCGATTCCGTTTGACGCGTCAGTGACAACAGTAACATTTAACAGAGTCGGGATTTTAGTAGAAAACCGGCTCTGGGGTCACCATCAATTTTGACGATTCCCGGGAAACCCGTTGGACTTGCCGCAATCGGCGGTCATCAGTTGATCAAGAGGCCTGCATATCCGACGACCCGCGATCGATCGCCGGTCACATCGCCCGAAGTTGCATAACCCACTCGCTCTACCTGACTCAGCTTGCCCATTTTCTGGAGGGTCTTCATCACAATCACAGCGGGCAGCACACCACACATGGAAATATGCTGTGCCCGCACCGTCTCCAGCAGACCATCAGGGTCAAGGGCGTCCATCTTTTCCAGGGCCAGTTGATCCAGTCGACGGTTTTCGGCATCCGTGGCGAAGTGATTCATATCGCTGGAGATGAGCAGCAGAGGCGGTTCGTCCAGTTGTTCGATGACCCGAGCCAGCCCCGCTGCGAATTCGTCGCATTGCTGCAGGTTTCCTCCACCGATGGCGATGCCGACGACGTGGGAATCGGGGGCCAGACGTTTGATCAAGGGGAGTTCGACTTCGATGGCATGCTCACTCCGATGTGCGGCAGCATCGAGTTCCAGCCCGGGGATCTCCTCAGCCAGTCGGCGTGCGAGAGTGACGTCTGCTTCGAGGTTTCCATTAGGCAGCTGCCAGACCTTGTGAGGGGCCACCGCCCATTCCACACCCTCCCGCGTGTGCTTGGGGCCGATCACGATGATCGTGGAAGGCAGTTTGATTCGCTGTAGAACCTCAGCAGCGATCTTGCCGGAGTACTTCCAGCCTGCATGAGGCACCATGGCTGCAGCCCACGTCTGAGGTTCCGCTTCATCACGAAACAGTTCGTCCAGCTGCATTTCCACGCTCTCAAGGTCAGCAGGGTAAAACGTGCCTGCTACGCCCGTGGGGCGGATTTCCGTGCCCAGTTCTGCCCGGGGGCGATTGATGATCTCAAACCGGGACACAGCGGACTGAGTGGCCATGCTGGCGACCTGGGCTGTTTCCAACTGCATCAGCGACAGTGACTCTTGGGCCCGGGCGATGATTTCGGCTGCGGTCTCTTCCCGCTGATAGAACCAGCCCGTTTTCTGACCTTCCATCACGAGCAGACTGCGGTTGCGGGAATCGAAGTTCTCCAGATTAAGTCCTTCGACCGGGCCATGCAGGGCGGGATCGGTCGCCAGTACCAGTTTGACCTGGAATTCACCCGGCCTCAAATTCTGTCGGGCAATGATCTGTGCGAGTTGCTGGCACATGGAGAAGATGGTCGACTGCATCGGGAACGACTGCTTCAACGCCCATTTAGAGAGCACCAGCTCTTCCGAAGAACTGCCGTGAATCAGAATCAGGGCCACTCCCTGAATATTGGCATCCGAGACTTGCGGGCAATAGTAGGAAGGAACCTGTCCCAATCGTAATGCTTCGATCGTTGACTGGATGTACTGCTGATACTGAGCGAACTCGCGGTGACTCAGAATCTGCGGCGCCGCTTTCTCCAGCGGCGCTTCCAGCATCTCGACCAGCCTGGCTTTACAGGAAACGCCCTGATAGCGGAGCAGGGTGGTCCCTGGATCTTTCCATGCGGTCGGAGGGAGCCCCGCTTTGATGCAGGTCTGATTCAGAAATTCCTCTTCACTCCAGCCATGATCCAATGGCACCCCGGGCAGTAATAATCCGCTGCGGCCATCGGCGCGAATCTGCAGTCCATGCAGGCCGACCTGAACCGCTTTCAAACGATCGAGGCCCTGTTCTTCTACCAGTTCGAGATCGGAGAGCAGCCAGACTTCGACGTCCAGTTGTTCGATTTCACTTGGTGAGATAGGGGGAAACCGCGGGTCGTCTTTCGCGGCGCGGATGGCTGCCTGATGGAGCGCCTGTCCCAATGGAAGAGGCTGACCGAAGTTACCACAACAGGAACGGAGCTGTCCTTGTCGTTTGAGGCTGACAAATGCGCCGTTGATGACCATGGTTTCCAGTTCTTCCAAAGCGATCTCGGCCGGCACGGTGCGGGTCGCTGTTCCCACTACCACCGCAGCCGCTTTCTGCAGCAGTCTCTGATGATGTTCGGGAGAAAGTTCGATCCTGGCAGTCGTGGAATCGCTTTGCATCGACGTAGAACCTTTCTGCTGTTCGCTGGAAGAGGAAGGAAGTGGATGCTGTTTCAAAAATGACTGCATATCCACGGGGAGTCGCTTTTGACCCCAGTTACCTGGTCGTTGATCGAAATGTCCGGCAACCTGAGTGTTACAATACTGACAGCGGTTGCCGTTCAGGGCATACTTTCCGAGCTGGTACCAGTTGCGTTCAATCAGTGTCTCGCCACAAGAGGGACAATAAGTACTCTGTCGGCGGACATCATTCACGTTTCCGGTGTAGACATACTTTAAACCGGCGGCGAGTGCGATCTCACGAGCCCGGATCAGCGTCTCCGGCGGAGTGCCACCCCGGTCCAGCATGCGGAAGTCCGGATGGAAGGCAGAGAAGTGCAAGGGAACTTCGTCTCCCACTTCGTTGAGGATCCAGTCACACATCCGCTGGAATTCATCGTCATCATCATTGGCCTGGGGAATCACTAAATTGGTTATTTCGAACCAGACATCCGTTTCCCGTTTTAACCAGCCCAGGGTATCCAGGACAGGTTGGAGATGAGACAACGTAATGCGGTAGTAAAATTCCTCGGTAAACGCTTTGAGGTCGATATTGGCGGCGTCAATGTGCTCAAAGAAATCCGCGCGGGCCGACTCGGTGATGTAACCTGCTGTCACGGCGACCGTTTTGACGCCCTGGGCGTGACAGGCTTTGGAAGTTTCGATCGCATATTCCGACCAGATGATCGGGTCGTTGTAGGTAAACGCGACACTCTGGCAGCCCAGTTGTGCGGCGACATGGGCAATTTCTTCCGGGAAAGCCCGGGCGCTCAGACGTTCGATTTCCCGCGATTTGGAAATGTCCCAGTTCTGACAGAACTTACAACCCAGGTTACAGCCTGCGGTTCCGAAGGACAGCACGCTTGAACCGGGATAAAAATGGTTCAGTGGTTTCTTTTCGATCGGATCGACGCAGAACCCGGTACTGCGACCAAAGGTGGTCAGTGCCATCTCGCCGCCCAGATTCTGGCGAACGAAGCAGAATCCTCGATCATTTTCTCCCAAGGCGCAGGCACGGGGACAGAGATCACAGACGATCTTTTCTCCCTCGCGATGCCACCAGCGAGCCGGATACAGGCCCTGATCACGATCCGCTGGTGACGCATGTCCGGACGAGAGAATAGGGAGTACTTTTTCTGTCATGGTTTTGTGAGAGAGAAACAGAGTATCAAAGAAGGGAGCCCTGTCCTGTTCAGAATAATACATTCAAGGGGACAGGGCTAACAGTTTGTCAGATTTTTAACCGGGGAGGCGAATAGAATCATCGCTGGACCCCGGCTGGTGGGTACTGATGTTGATTATTTGTAACTGGCGTCAGGACCTGTCGTTGTGCTCATCTACCGCTGTCGGGTATTATCACGAGCACAGAAAACGTCCCGTCATGCCTCTGACTTTATTATACGAATCGCCTCTGCTGATGTTTACAGATTATTTCTGGTTTTTTGTCGCGGTCCTCTCCTATCTGGCCGGTTCCATTCCTTTTGGCCTGGTGACAGCCAGGCTGGTAGCCGGCACCGATATCCGTAAGGTCGGCAGTGGAAACATCGGTGCGACAAACGTGGCCCGCACGTTGGGCGCCAAATGGGGCATTGTGGTTCTGGTGCTCGATGCATTGAAAGGATTGCTGCCGGTCCTGTTCATTCCCGCGCTGTTTGTCAGCCCGGATTCCCCCGACTTCGATCATGCCCGCGTTTTGAGTGGCATTGCCACGATCGTCGGGCACATGTTTCCGGTCTGGCTTGGCTTTCGCGGAGGCAAAGGAGTGGCAACCAGTCTGGGCGTGATTCTGGTGCTGGGTCCCTGGTCAACCCTGGCGGCTGTCGGGGCATTTGCCCTGACATTTTTTGTCTCGCGGATCGTGGCGCTCAGCTCGATTGTGGCGGCACTCGCGTTTGGTATCGCCCAGTTTGTGCAGTTGGGAAGTGCAACCTTCACGCGGGAAAAATGGAGTCTGACCGCATTCAGTATCGCGGTTCCCCTGTTGATTATTATCCGTCATCGCAGCAACCTGGGACGGATCATGCGGGGGGAAGAGAAGAAGTTTCAGTTCGGCAGCCGAAACAAAGAGGGCACCGAGTCCACCTCAGCCGGTGAGCAGTCAGAGGGCTGAACGGTTTCGTTTTGGTTGATAGTCGGAGAATCAGCCGCGAGAGATCATCCTGATCCTGTCGCTGGCTCAGATTCCATTACGGTGTGAGACCTTTCCTGAATCCTGCAGGAAAGCAGACCTCGATCAGGATTCAACGCGAATGTTGTTGGTGAGGGCGTACTGATCGATTTCACTCAGTGCGGCATGGGTTGCCAGCTGTTTGTGGTAAAAGGAATCAGTGCGTCCCGAAAGCACGACGATCTCTCCCAGAATATCCACTTTCAGCGACTGAACCTGACTGCCGGTTCTCAGGGCAATGGTCTGTTCAATCTTTTCTGATAGCTTCCTGGCTTTTTGAGAGTAGGTTTCGACGGTCATAAGCGATCCTCCTTGAAATCAGTAAAAGTACTAACAGACAATCACTTGTGTTCCAGCCAGCGCACAATCCAGGCTGTGATGACGTTCAAGGCAGGTAACTCTGAGGCAGCAATCTCTGGAAACTTCAGTCAGAAGACACTGTTCCACACCGGGTAGAACGCTAAGCTCATTTCTGTCAGCGTAAATCTTAATTGAATACTTCCTGAAATTCAGGGGAGACGGAACAGCCGCTGGCTCCAGGGTCCTGTCGCTGAAGCCCGCAACCGGAAGATCCCCCACTGAATTTTTAATGAAGTAAATTTATCGACCTGTCTCTCGTTCGTCAAACAAAATTGTGAACGAATGGTACGATTCGAGGGAAATAACTCGTTTGAAACCGTGCTCGCTATTTCTCTGAATCGGACTGCCAGATCCAGACCAGTGCTTCCGGCAGAACGGCTTTTCCGTGCCGGCTGCTGTGCATGCCATGTCCTTCAACGAACCAGTATTCGTAGCCACTGTAAGCCAACGCGGCTGCCATCCGTTCATTGTTCAAAAACCAGTTGCCCAGCTTATTGTCCAGGTCGTTATCTCCGTCCTGCAGAAAGACTTTGATCTTCTTCTGTGGATACTGTTTACGGATCAGCCCCGGGTAATCGTGGGCGGTTTTCCAGGGACCAAACTGGTCGAGAGGCAGCGTGTTTTTCTCGCGGGACGGGTAATCGTCGATTCCGCGGAAGTCACAGAAACTACCCACAAATGAGATCACTTTGCCGAACAGGTCATTCCGATGCCAGGCGGCCGTGAAGGCACAGCTTCCACCGGAAGAGGCACCACAGAAAATATGATCTTCCGGCTTGTCCGAGATCCGGTATTCTTTGCGGACGATGGGCAGCATTTCTTCATCGAGGAATGTGGCATACTGCGCGGTACAGGTATCGTATTCGTTGCTGCGGTTACGGACTTCCTGCTTCCCTTTCGTGCCGGCAGGGAAGACGCCCGGATTGATGAAGACAGCAATGGTCACCGGAATTTTTTTCGCGTGGATCAGGTTGTCCAGCACGATGGTCGCATTGCCGTCATTGTGACAGTATCCGCCGCCATCCGCGAAGACGATCAGCTTGGCTGGAGTCTGTGAGTCTTTGTATTGAGCTGGCACATAGACCCACCAGTCACGGACGGTGCCGGGATAATGTTTCTGGCTTTCAAAGGCGGGCATCTTGGTGAGCTTACCCTCGGGTATACCGGGCTGTTTCACGCTTTCGGGTTTCCATTCATAGCTTTCGAACCCGAAGCGACTGTTTTTGCCGGCCGGTAAACGGTCACCGTTAACGTCATAACGATAATGGACTGAGGAGAAGTTCGGGAAACGTTCCACCCGGGCAAAGTAACCGGTGTTTCCCAGCTCGATCATGGGCCATGAGCGGCCTTTCTCAGCGAAAATCACGACCTGGTCACCCGGCTGTGATTTGAAGAACCAGCCGGCGTAGCCGCCACCATCGTCGGTCTTCTGAATCAGATACTTCTGGTCCCCTTTGGTGAGATCCTTTTCTTTCTGGTATTTCTTTTTGAAAAATTCCAGCACCTGTTTCTGATTAGCCTGACTGACGGGAGCCTGTAATAATTCAGAGACTTCCTGCAGCGTCTGAGGTGCAGCGGTCAGCGGATTGATGAGACACAGCATTAAGCCGGCCCAGACGGACAGCGAGACGGTTGATGGGCGAGGTAACAATCGCATGGCAGGAGACTCCTGGTAAATGATCTCGGTAAATGCTCTCGGGCAGATCAGGGAAGATTCTATGGCAGAGGCAACCCGGCTTTCCCGGTTTGCCTGAACTTGAAATTACAGATCCTATTACACTAGGTGTCGAGTTGATTTTCAATTCTGACTGCGGTTGGAATTCAAATCTGTTGATTCATCAGAGAAAGTGGAGGCTGTCCGTTTGGATCAATTGCGAATCCAGCTACAATGAAAGGAGTTATTGATCACCCCCGGAGAGGAAAGGCAGTGTCGTGACAGGTTCGCTCAATCCACATCATGCTGTTTATGTCGGCAGTTTTGATCCACCAACCCTGGGTCATCTGGATATTGTGGAACGGGGCGCCGTGATTTACGACAAGATCACCGTGGGCATCGGGATCAACCCCGATAAACGTCCGCTGTTTTCCCCCGAGGAACGACAACAACAGCTGGAACTGCTTGTCCAGAACTGTCCGAATGTGGAAGTCAAATGCTTCCAGGGGCTGGCTGTCAACTTCGTAAAAGAGTGTGGCGGCGGCGTCATGCTTCGCGGGTTGCGTACCTTGACCGATGTGGAAGCAGAATTCACGATGTCGCTGGCTAACCGCACGCTGGCAGGTGATATCGAAACGGTCTTCCTGATGGCCAGTGAAAAATATACGCACATCTCCAGTTCGCTGATCAAACAGATCGCGCAGCTGGGCGGTGATGTGGCTGAAGAGAAACTCAGGGACTTCGTACCCCGTCAGGTGGTCGCCCCCCTGATCGAAAAATTTGCATCAAAAACTTCTGCTCAGGAATAGCGTAATACTTCCTGATCAATTGAGAAAGGAGAACATACCATGGTCAAAACTGCCTCAACAATGTTGCCCCTCGGAACTCAGGCTCCCGACTTTTCACTGAAGAATGTCGACGGACAGACTGTATCGCTCAGCGATTTTAAAGATTCCAAAGGCCTGCTGGTCATCTTCATGTGCAATCACTGCCCCTTCGTGATTCACCTCCGCGAGGCACTGGCTGCATTTGCTGATGAATACATGGCGAAAGGCATGGCAGTCGTCGGCATCAGTGCCAACGATGTGGCCACTCACCCTGATGACAGTCCGGAAAAGATGGTCGAAGAAGCAAAATCCGCAGGCTATAACTTCCCTTATCTCTACGATGGGACTCAGGAAGTTGCCAAGGCCTACAAAGCAGCCTGTACTCCCGACTTCTTCCTGTTCGATCAGGAACAGAAACTCGTCTACCGTGGCCAGTTCGACGACAGCCGTCCCGGGAATGACAAACCCGTGACTGGTGCCGACCTCAAAGCGGCCTGTGATGCCGTGATCGCCGGAGATCCGGTCACCGAAAATCAGAAGCCCAGCATCGGCTGCAACATCAAATGGAAAGAAGGCATGGAACCGGAATACTTCACCGGACAGCCTGCTGTTTAAACGCTGTATCAGCTACACGAACTCAACTCTCTTCGCCGCCGGCGGAGAGAGTTTTTTCATGCGCGGTTCTCAAAAATCGGGGTTCCAGAAGAGCTCGCTTGTAATCAGGCAGGACCTGTGCCTACAATTTATTAACCTTCCTTCTTAATGTTCTGTGCACTGCAGGATGTCACTTTAGCCGTTGAGAGGTTTCTGATGCGTTCTATTCTCTGCAAACCGACTCTGCTTCTCACTGCAGGAACCATTCTCGCGATCGGAGCGATCAACGCTGGTCGCATCACTTCCGCTGAGAATCGTCCGATGCCAAATGATTCGCTGGCGGAAAAGCTGCCTCACCTGGAACCGACCGCACCGGACAAAGCAGAAGAGACCTTCCGCCTGCTCAACGGTTTTCGCATGGAACTGCTGGCGGCGGAACCTTTAGTCACCGATCCGGTAGCGATGCAGTATGACGAGAACGGACTCGCGTATGTGATCGAGATGAATGATTATCCCTACACGGATAAATCGAAAGATGAAGCCTGGGCTGAGCAGAAGTCAGCACCGATCGGCAAAGTGCGTGTGCTGGAAGATGTCGACGGGGACGGCAAATTCGATCGTTCGACGATCTTTGCCGAGGGGCTCTCCTGGCCCACCGGTCTGGCCTTCTGGAAAGGGGGCGTCTATGTCTCAGCGACTCCCGATATCTGGTATTTCAAAGATACTGACGGCGACCATAAAGCCGATATCAAACGCAAAGTCTTCACCGGCTTTCGCAAGTACAACGTGCAGGCCGTGATGAATAACCTCAAGTGGGGCCTCGATCATCAGATCTATGGTGCAGGGGGGAGTAACGGCGGAGTCATCCAGGTCGTAGGGGCTCCCAAGAGTGATCCGATCAACATGGGGCGTCGGGATTTCCGCTTTGATGCAGATACAGAAACGTTCGAAGTGATCTCTGGAGGCGCCCGCTTCGGAAATACTTTCGATGACTGGGGCAACCGGTTCATCTGTAACATCCGCAACCCGCTGATGCACATCGTTCTGCCGACAAAGTATTTGCAGCGGAATCGTTATCTGCCGGTGACTTCGGCCATCAATGATGTTGCCAATGCCGGCGATTCGATTGCCGTCTATCGCGTCAGTCCTCCCGAACCCTGGCGGATCATCAATGCCCGCCGTCTCTCCAATGATCCGGACTCTCGCTCACCCAGCAGTGAGAAGCATGCCACCGGTTTTGTGACTTCCGCTGCCGGGATTACCTTCTATCGGGGTGCCGCTTATCCGTCCGAGTATTACAACAATGCCTTTATCGGAGAGGTGGCCGGCAATCTCGTGATGCGGTATCGGGTCGCACCGGACGGGGTTACGTTTAAAGCGGATCGCGCCCATGAAAAAGTGGAATTCCTGGCGTCGACCGATAACTGGTTCCGGCCAGTCAACTTTCTGAACGCACCCGATGGGACGCTGCACGTGCTCGACATGTATCGCGAGAACATCGAGCATCCCTGGTCGATGCCCGAGGATATCAAGGCACATCTGGATCTCACCAGTGGACGCGACCGGGGCCGCATCTATCGGATGCTGCCTGCGAAATATCCGGATGGTTTCCAGAAACCGGAACCACCGCGACTGGGTGAAGCTGATATCAATCGACTGATTGCTGAACTGGAGAATCCGAATGTCTGGTGGCGTGATACCGCGCATCGACTGATCTATGAACGTCAGGATCCCCGGGCGATCCCTCTGCTGGTTCAACTCTTCCAGCAGAGCCCGTCTGCCCTGGCGCGGCTGCATGCACTCTGGTCTCTGCAGGGACTCAAGGCACTTGATGAAGAGCTGCTGCTGCAGGCCCTGTCTGACAGTGAACCGGAAATCAGGCGGGCCGGGGTCAGGCTGGCGGAGCCGGAATTGAATCAGAGTGCAGCACTGAAAAAGAAAGTCATTGCACTGGCGAAAGACGACGATTCCCGCGTCCGGTTCCAGACGGCTTTCACCCTGGGAGAAGTGACAGGACCGGAAGCGGCGAAAGCACTCTATACGATTGTTCGCCAGGATTATGGTGATCCCTGGATCCGAACGGCGGTGCTCAGTTCGTTGTCCGAATCGACGGCGGATTTCCTGGCCAGCCTGCTCTCAGATGTCAAGTTTGCAGCCAGCCCGCAGGCACGTCCTCTATTGAGCCAACTGGCCAATGTGATCGGGACACGACAGCAGCCAGCAGAAGTCGAACGAATCCTCGAACTGGCAGCCCGCTATGATTACCCTGATAAACCCCGGCAGACGGCTGCGGTGCAGACTGAGCTCCTGCGTGGGCTGGGAGAGGGGCTCAAGCGCAGTGGTAAATCACTGTTGCTGTATGCCACCAACGAGAATACGGATGCTGCTCGCCTGATCCGCACGCAGATCTCACAGGCGAAGAAAACCGCAGCTGATCGGCGGGAAACCTCTGCCAGACGGCTGGGATCTATCGACCTCCTGAGTTGCACCGATCTGGCTACTGCACAGTCAGCCCTGCTGCCATTGCTCGATGCGCGCGAAACACAGGAACTGCAGTCTGCGGTGGTGGTCGCACTCACCAGTTTTGCCGATCCCCGGGTCGCGGATCTGCTGCTGGAAAAATATCCCTCATTGACTCCCGCGATCAGAAGAGAAATAGTGGACCGTCTGCTCAGAAGGCAGGACTGGATTCTGCAACTGTTCTCTGCACTCGAGAATCGCACGGTTTCCTTGAGTCAGATTCCGCAAGTCCGGCGCGATATTCTGATGAAGAGTACGAATCCGGAAATTCAGAAGCAGGCAAAAAAGTTATTTGCCGGTGAGGTGCTCGGACCGCGTCGGGAGATTATCGCCGCCTATCAGCCTGCGTTGTCAGCGAAGACAGATCTCTCAGCTGGCAAGCGAATCTTTAAACGTGAATGCCTGACCTGTCACCGACTGGGGCAGGAAGGCTACGAAGTCGGCCCGAACCTGGAGACCATTAAAAACCGGACCGCTTCCGAAATTCTGGTGCATGTGCTCGACCCCAATAAAGAGGTCTCTCCCAATTACCTGGAATTTGTGGTGGTAACCGATGAGGGGCTGATTGAAACGGGAATCATTGTGAATGAAACGCCCTCCAGCATTACGCTCAAGAAGGCGGAGAATAAAAAGGTCACCATCCTGCGAGAGAATATCGATGAGATCAAAAGTTCCGGCAAGTCACTGATGCCAGAAGGCTTTGAGAAAAAGATTCAGACTCAGGAAATGGCTGATCTGATCGCTTATCTGTTGTCACTCGAAAACTGAGAAGACAACTCCGAAAGACCATAAAAAACGCCCCTGATTCCATGGAATTCAGGGGCGTTGATGTTTTGTGGTCAGCGGGTGGAATTATTCAGTGCTGAGCGTAAAGTTGATGATGTTTTCCCCCGGTTTGACCTCTTCGGTCAGAGTGGTTTGCGAATTGTACATGGGAGGAATCGTTTCTTTCGCCGGGGCGCCACTCTCTTCGCCGCCGGATTCTTCAGAAGCGCTGTCGGTCTGGGCCGTGGTGATGCTCACCTTGTGTTGACCGATCTTGGCTCCCTTGGTATCGCCTACGTATTCCAGTTCGTAGTTACCTTCGGCGTCGGTTACTCCCATGGAAGACCGACCATTTTCGGGGCTGAATACCACCATCACGTCGGTCAGTGGTTCACCATTCATTGTGATCGTACCGGTGACGGTTCCCAGGTCGGGCTGGTCAGTCGGGGCACCACCACAGCCGACCAGCGGCAGACAAAGGGCACACAACAATAAGAACCAGGTTGGTTTACCTGTTGATTTCATTCATCATCTCCTGAGCGCGTTTCGGCGACAATTCGCCGTGTAAGTATGGGAAAAAGCAAAGGACGATCTTAGAGCAGGGCTTGTGGAATCTCAACCCAGCGCAGAGAGGCGTAATCCGTAATAAGAGAGAGACAAGCAGCAGCATTGGCCGCTTGTCTCTCAAGAAAACAGATTCACTCTGGACGACCGCGTCGTTTAGAACTCACCGACGACGTTACCGTCATTGATGCCGATCAGATATTCGAACGTACTGTCGGCTGGAATGGAGGCGGCACGGTGATCGATGTTCTCGCTCAGGAAAGCAACGCGACCATCGCCAAACAGGAAGTGTGCTCCACCAACGTGCTTACTGCTGAATGCGATACGACCCTGTCCTGTTGATGCATTCGCGTTGATGGGAGCGGCGCCACCACCAAAGATGGAGATCAGTCCCTGGTTGGAACTGGAACCGGCAGAACTGATGGCAGGACCAGTGGCGTTGTAGTCACGGGCAGCATACAGGGCACCCGCAAACGCATTATTCGAACCCAGCTTGTAGGCCCGTTCCCCAGCCAGAATCACATTGCTGCTTCCGTCGGTCAGGTCGCGCATCCGTACGTTACTGTTCCGATAAAACGCACCGTTGGCGTAGTTGGTCGGATCGGTACCGGCGTCTTTCTTCAAACCATATGAGTTGTTGGACGCAATGTAGTTCGTGACGGCCAGACCGTATTCAGATCCACCAGTGGCCATGATCCGGCGGCCGGCTTCGACATGAATCTGTGGGCCAGTATCGGAAGGGCAGCGAAATACGGGCAATGTTTTCTGCATGGAGCCGCGGACCGTGGCATTATTCAGCATGGTCGAAACAGGAACGGTACCAACGTTGAGCTGGTTAAACAGTGGTGCCTGATCGAGATAAGGCAGCAGCAGAGCGTTCCAGGCCCAGTGACCTTCATTGTCGGCGACATGGCCGCCATTGGTGTTCAGGATCTCTTCCACGTAACCCGGGGGAAACATTCCGAAGGTTTCGTGGTAGTTGTGCATGGCCAGCCCGATCTGTTTCAGATTATTTTTGCAGGTACTGCGACGGGCTGCTTCGCGAGCCTGCTGTACAGCTGGTAACAGCAGAGCGATTAAAATAGCAATAATAGCGATGACCACCAGCAGTTCGATCAGGGTAAAACCCCGCTGGCGATTTGAGCGACTTACATTCTTCATTGAGTCGTTCCTGTTTTCTTAACTGGTTATGAGGAAATAATTTGTTCAGCTGGAGCAAGTAAAAAATGATGAGTCCAGAGAAACGCAGTACGTAAGAGGGGCGAAATAGAAAGGCTTCACCTGACCTTGTCGCAATAGAAATCAGACAAGGAGCCCCAGTAAAGCACTCGTATGTAAATACGTTGATTTACCGGAATATTTTTTGAAATATGACAAATATCTCATATTTTGCCGGCTGGAGAAGTGGCCGGGTGTGCAGGTTCGAGGTTTGAGCCTCGAAAGATTCCGATCTATATCAAAATTGCCCAATTGATGGGGTAAGTCGCTCTTTATGTGTACGATAGCTTAATAAGGCGACTTTCTTTTTGAAAAGCGGGTCGCGAATCAGTATCGTATTATTCAACAATATGAATGAAATCGTTCCGATGGATAATGAACAGCACCCGACTGACATCTCCGACGATTTGCATGTGAAATTTTTGCATGTATTTACCCAGCATCGGAACCAGATCTATTCGTATATTTTTTCTCTGCTGCCTCACAGGGATGATGCTGAGGACGTTTTTCAGCGGACCAGTCTGATCCTCTGGAAGAAGTTCCCCGAATACGATGAGTCGAGCAGTTTTTTTTCCTGGGCCTGTGGCGTCGCCTTTTATGAGGTCAAGAACTTCATCAGGGTGGCACAACGCAAACGACTGCAGTTCCGGGAAGATGTGATTGAACAGCTTGCCGACGAACGGGCCGGGATCCCTCAGCTGAAACTCGATCAGCGAGCCAGCACGCTGCAGGAATGTATCAAGAAATTAAAAGATAAAGACCGGGAACTGATTAATCAGGTCTATCGTGAGCAGACTCCTGTCAAGGAACTGGCGGACGCCGCAGGAGCAGCCATTCAGACGTTATATAACAGGCTGAATCAGATCCGCCGTCAGTTAACTCACTGTATTGAACGCACGTTGTCATATACAGGAGAGGGAAAATGAGCCAGAACAATCAGCATAACGAAATCCTGTATGAGCTGTTTGGTGCACTGTGCAATGAAAGCATCACGCCCGAGCAGCATCAGCAGCTTGAAGAGATTCTGGCTACCGATGCCGATGCCCGGGAAAAGTATTTCAACTATCTGGAGCTGCACCTGAATCTCGATCGTCTGCACGACGAACAGACAGACGCGGAATTTGAATTTCAACCGCATATTTCTCCCGCCAGTCAGACAAATACACTGCCCGAGAATGTCTGGAAAACGTCCCAGGTTCTGTTACTGATGAGCGCATTGATCTGTGTGACAGTCATCGTCAGTTTCGTCGCTCTGAGTCAGCCACAGGCACCCGCTCTGCTTAGTCAGGTGGGGCCCGCTATTCCCGCTCTTGACGAATCACCGCTCGCGAAAGTTACCCAGACCGCAGCAGTCCGTTTTGCAGAAGGTGCACCGCTGCTGAAAGTCGGTTCCCCGATCGAGGAAGGTCAGGAATATGCGATTTCGGCCGGTCAGCTGCAGCTGATTTTTGCCAATGGTGCGGAAGTGATTTTAACCGGTCCTGCCGTTTTTGAGAGCCAGGGCTGCGAGCATCTGGCGGTACGCTACGGTGCCTGTTCGGTTTATGCACCCGATGGTGCAGAAGGCTTTACCGTCGAAACCCCGCTCTCCAACGTTGTCGATTACGGCACCCGCTTCTCGGTGAATGTTTCAGAAGCAGGTATCACCGACGTGCAGGTGATTGAAGGCGAAACCGATGTTCGTCCCGTCAAGCTGGATCCGTCCTGTGATCTACCCCCCAAGCGTCTGACCCGGGGCATGGCGCAGCGGCTGACTACCAACAACGGTCTGGTCGTAGACGAAATTCCCTTCGACAAGAGCCAGTACGTTTCCCAGCTGCCCGACCGGATCGTAACTTATACGACATCCAAGGGCCCCAGCAACCGCGCCCAGGACCTGAAATGCGTGACTGTGCAGCGTGGCGGAAAACAATACCAATACGAAATCGAAGACCTGATTGGCGTCGAGCTGACACACTACACCGGGAAATCTTTCCTGACGCGGAATGACGGTGTCGACCCGGGTAAGGACGACAATTCAGAAACACTCCGTCGTCATCTGCTCGATCAGGACCACTGTCTGTTGACAGGCGTTGTCAATCCGGGTGGGTCTACCAGCCCCCTGACAACTCCGCCGGTGATGAATCCGGTCAACGATCCCAGTCAACCAAATACACCAGGTATGGCAGTCCGTTTCCATCAGCCGATCGTCAACGACGCCGGTCCGGATATCGTGCTGTTCGATCTGCAGGTCATCGTGCATAGCACTACTGGCGATGCCTTTTATGTCACTCCGCTCCCCTTTTCCTCAAAACTGAAAACACACAAAGTTGAACAGTTTGATATCGATCTGGCTTCTCCGGAAGCACAGCTGCTCGAGAAATTCTGGCTGCATATTTTCCAGCAGAAGAACAAGAATCAGCAGGATGCAATTCAATCGATCAGCGAACTGGAATCAGCCATCGGCAATGGTGGTAACTGGCATGTGGTCGGCGCGAAAGCTCTGGCTGTAGGCATTGATCTGTCCGACCTGGGAGTCCCGGAAGGCCAGACTGTCGACGGAATCTTCCTCCAGGATGCCCTCGACAACCAGGACATTGTCGATCCGGTCTTTATTGCCGGGTTCCCTCCGTTGAAACATACCACTGAAAAATAACTGCATTACTGCATAACAATAAATTCGAGTACGTTCAGAAGATAGATACCCTTTTATTTTCAGCGTCGCTAAATGAAAGAGACTAAATTCATGAGACTCCTTGCTGTTAGTCTATTGCTGTTAATCTCGGTCCCTGCGGTCCACGCAGCCGATAAAGCTCAAACTCCGAACGCCGCTGATGCGCATCAGCAGTTGAAGTTCTTCGAGAAAAATGTACGCCCCCTGCTGATTAAACACTGCCTGGAATGCCATGGCGAAAAGAAGCAGAAAGGTGAACTGCGGCTGGACTCTCTCAAAGCAATGCTGCAGGGGGGAGAGAGCGGTTCTGCTTCGGTCGTGCCCGGAAAATCGTCCGAAAGTCTGCTGATCGAGGCTGTCAAATACGAATCATACGAAATGCCACCCGAGAAGAAGCTCTCTGATAAAGAGATTGCCGTGCTGACTCGCTGGGTGGATGAAGGCGCATTCTGGCCACAGCACGAAGATCATGTTATCAAACAGCGGAAAAATGAAACCTTCTTCACCGAAGAAGATCGCAGCTTCTGGGTCTTCCAGCCGGTCGAGGAGCCCAAGGTTCCCCAAGTGGATCAGGCACAGTGGTCAAAGAACCCCGTCGATGCATTCGTCTATCGCCGTCTGAAAAAAGAAGGTCTCACTCCCGCGGATGAAGCGAGCCGGACGGCACTGATTCGGCGTGCCTACTTCGACCTGCTGGGACTGCCTCCCACCGTCGAGCAAATCAACGCTTTTGTGAATGATCCCTCTCCCGATGCCTGGCCACGTCTGATTGACGAGCTGCTGGAAAGCCCGCACTACGGCGAAAAGTGGGCCCGTCACTGGCTGGACGTTGTCCGCTATGCGGAATCGGATGGTTTCAACCAGGATGCATTCCGACCGGAAATCTGGCGTTACCGGGACTATGTCATTGAGTCATTCAATTCAGACAAGCCTTACTCCCGCTTCGTCAAGGAACAATTGGCCGGCGATGAAATCGCTCCCGAAGATCCCAATGCTCTGGCAGCCACCGGCTTCCTGAGACACTACCTCTACGAGTACAACCAGCGTGATTCTCGTACTCAGTGGAATGACATTCTGGATAATATCACCGATGCTACCGGGGATGTGTTCCTGGGCGTCAGCATGGGTTGTGCCCGCTGCCACGATCATAAGTTCGATCCGATTCCCAACCAGGACTATTATCGCCTGCGGGCCTTCTTTGCTCCGCTGATGCCCCGCGATGACGTTCCTTTTGCGACTCCACAGGAGCAGGCAGAATACAATCAAAAACTTGAAGTCTGGGAAAAGAAAACCGCTGATATTCGCGCTCAAATTGATGAGCTCACCAAAAGTAAGCTGGAGCGGGCCGCTGCGAATCAGATTAAGATGTTCCCGCCCGACCTCCAGGAAATTATGGCTAAGCCGCAAGGAGAGTGGACCGCGCTGGAACACCAGCTGGCCGATCTCATTCAGCGACAGGTCGACATTCAGGAAAGCCGGGCGCTGGCTTCTCTGAAGAAGAGCGACAAGGATGACGGCAAGAAATACAACGAACTGCTCAAGCAGCTGGCGGCCTTCGATGATCTGAAGCCCAAACCGCTGCCAACCGGTATGAGTGTTACTGACGCGCCCGGTGCACCACCGGTGACCACGATTCCCGATGATCCAAGCCATACGCCCATCGATCCCGGATTCCTCTCGCTGCTTAAGCCGGGAGAAGCCGAGATTATGCAGATTTCAACCGCCCCGCATTCTTCAGGGCGACGTACTGCACTGGCGAACTGGATGGTCGATCCCAATAACCGGCTCACAACCCGTGTGATGACCAACCGGGTCTGGCAGTACCATTTCGGTACCGGCCTGGTCGCGACTTCCAACGACTTCGGTCACATGGGAGAAGCACCGACTCATCCCGAGTTGCTCGACTGGTTGACCTCCTATTTCGTAGAAAATAACTGGAGTATCAAGAGTCTGCACCGGTTGATCATGAATTCGAAGACCTACCGTCTGTCGGCCTTTCATCCCAATCCGGGACCGGCTGAGTTGAAAGATCCCCAGAACCGTCTGTACTGGCGGGGAAATATCCGTCGCCTGAATGCGGAAGACATTCGCGATGCGGCACTGCTGATTTCAGGTGAACTGGATACAAAACTGGGCGGCCCCAGTGTCAGTGCCAGCCAGCCGCGACGCAGTGTCTACACCATCATGAAGCGGAATAAGCAGGATGAAGTCCTCGGGGCGTTCGACCTGCCGGGCGGCATTCAGAGTACTGCCAAGCGGGATGTCACCACGACCGCAAACCAGGCTCTGTTGATGCTCAACGGAAAATGGTTCCTGTCGCGTGCCAAAGCCATGGCCCGCACAGTCAAGTCGGAATCATTTAAAGATGACCGGGAACTGGTTTCGTTCCTGCATCAGAAGACATACGGCAAGAAACCGGAACCGGCGGAAATTGATCTTATGCTTGGCTTCCTCAAATCACAGGAAAAACGCGTAGCAGCTGCAGCCGAATCTCAACAGCAGACCTACGTTGGTCAGATCACGCAGACCGATGCGGAAGCAGTCAAGCTGGGTAAAGGCTCGACGCTGAATGATCTGCACCTGTCTCCAGCCCATGCGTTGCCCGATGAAGATTTCACAATCGAAGCAACGGTCAAACTGGATTCCATCTATGAGAACGCCGCCGTCAATACGATCGCCTCTCACTGGACCGGTAATAATAAACAGCAGGGCTGGTCTCTGGGAGTCACCAGTCAGAAGTCTGCTTACAAGCCGCGGAATCTGATTCTGCAGTTAGTCGGTAAGAACAAGGAAGGCAAACTGACTTACGAAGTTGTGCCTTCCAACATCCACCTGGAACTCAATAAGCCCTATTACGTCGCCGCAACCGTCGATATTTCAGAGACCGGAGAGTCCGGCATTCACTTCTATGTGAAAGCCCTTGACTCGCAGGAACCTGTGCAGACAGCTGCAGTAAAACACAAGGTCGTCGGCGACTATCGTCCGGGGCATGATTTTATTCTGGGCGGTCGCGAGAAAACCTCCGGCAGTCGCTGGAACGGGATGCTCGACAATGTCCGGCTATCTCGTGCAGCACTGACCCCGGAAGAACTTTTGATTAATAAGCCGGAACAGCGGCCCGAGTCCGTGGTCGGTTTCTGGCAGTTTAATACACAGCAGGGACTGCTGAAAAACAGTCTGGCTGATCGTCTGCATCTGTCTGCTCCCGCTGGTTCGGGAGGCGCTGATGCACGACAGCAGGCCCTCGTTGACTTGTGTCACGTGATGTTGAACTCCAACGGATTTCTGTATCTCGATTAAGGATCAAGCAGAAACGCCATCAAACACCCGTGACCATTAAACGCTTTTGCGGAAAGATAATCTCATGAATCAATATCAGGATATCAATACTGTCGTCAATCGTCGTCAGCTCCTCATGCAGGCTGGAGCCGGCTTCGGTGGGATCGCTTTGAACGCCATGCTCGCACAGCAGGCCGAAGCAGCTGCAAAGACGAAACCAAAGAAGCCTACGCAATCATTTTCACCTCTGTCAGCCAAGCAGACGCACTTCCCGGCAACCGCGAAGAGTGTAATCTTCCTGTTCATGGAAGGGGGCCCCAGCCACATCGACATGTTCGATCCCAAGCCGGCACTGCAGAAGCTGGCTGGCAAACCGCTGCCCGACAGTTTCGAAAAGCCGATTACCGCGATGGGCGAAATCAACGCTCCCCTGCTGGCATCCAAACGCAAATGGAAACAGCACGGCGAAGCCGGTACCTGGGTTTCCGACTGGTTGCCGAATATCGCAACCTGTGTCGATGACATCGCTGTCGTACGCGGCTGCTGGACTAACGGGATTAACCACGCCGGTGGTGTCTGCCAGATGAATACCTGCATCCCGCTCGCCGGGCGTCCTTCACTCGGCAGTTGGGTGACTTATGGACTGGGAACCGAAAACGAAAGTCTGCCCGCCTTCGTCGTTATTCAGGATAACAACGGCACGGTAGTCAATGGTCCGCGTAACTGGGGAACGGCTTTCATTCCCGCCGTGTACCAGGGAACCCGCTTGAATACAGGTAAGGAACCTATCTCCAATCTGTATCGTCCCGATGATGTGTTTGTCACCCAGGAATCAGGCAAACTGGATCTGCTTGCCAAGCTGAATGAGCGGCATGCTGCGTCCCGCAAACAGCAGTCTGAACTGGATGCTCGAATTGAATCCTACGAGCTGGCGTTCCGCATGCAGGCTGCTGCTCCCGAAGCTGTCGACCTGACTCAGGAAACCCAGGCGACCCGGGAAATGTACGGGATGGACGAGAAAGAGACCCAGGTCTACGGCACCAACTGTCTGCTGGCCCGCCGCCTGGTCGAACGCGGCGTCCGCTTCGTGCAGCTCTACAATGGTGCTGGTAGTAAGTGGGATTCACACTCCGGTATTGAAAAACGTCATTCGGCACTCTGTCGCGGCATGGATAAATGTGTTGCCGGCTTGCTCAAAGACCTCAAGCAGCGTGGTCTGCTCGATTCGACTCTCGTCGTCTGGGGCGGAGAATTTGGTCGAACCCCGATGAGTGAAAAAGGGGATGGCCGCGATCATAACCCGACCGGCTTTACCATGTTCATGGCTGGTGGCGGTGTGAAAGGGGGCCAGACGATCGGCGGGACCGACGAATTGGGCCTCTATGCCGTCGAAGACCGGATGCATGTGAAAGACATTCACACCAGTATTTATCACCTGCTCGGTCTGAGTAACATGAAGCTGGAATATCGCCACAAGGGAAGTCCGGAACGCCCCACGCTGAACGAAGGGGAATTCATGGAAAAACTGGTGACTGGCTAGTTGATTGTATAAGTGTATTTAAAATAATACTTTACGAATAGATGAGCGGTTTGCGTGCTGTCAAAGGTCACCAAACCGCTCTTTTTTATGTAACCCGGACCTTTTTACCGTTTCTGATTAATCCAACCCGTTTGAAAATCCTCTCTTGCACTTCGGGGTAAAACCGATACCATAATATATAAGCAACTTTTAGTTATTATTCGACTTTGAGCTGCTCATGAGCCCTCCATTTAGACTGCCTGGTTCCGCCGGGTAGCCCTCACCATAAACCTTACCATGAGAGTCTTCTTCTATGATCGGTCGACTTTTCCTGGCGTCTCTGTTTTCTGCATCCGTCTGTCTGACTTCAACTCAGGCCGCTGAGTCTGAGAAAAAAACGGATACGCTCTCCTTTGAGAACGATGTGCGCAAGATTCTCAAAGTCCACTGTCTGCACTGCCATGGCGAAAATGGCGAGATGGAAGGCAGTCTCGATCTCCGTCTCAAGCGGTTCATGGTCAAAGGGGGCGACAGCGGTCCCTCCATCGTGCCGGGCAAGAGTGGCGAGAGTGAACTGATCGCCCGCATCGAAGCCAAAGAGATGCCTCCCGAAGGCAAGCACATGCCTGATGAGGAACTCGCGATTCTCAAACAGTGGATCGATCAGGGCGCGCATACGCTGCGTCCCGAACCGGAAAAAATCGGCGATGATTATATTGCTCCCGACGATCTGGCTTTCTGGTCATTCCAGCCTGTTAAAAATCCTCCCGTACCACAGGTGAAACAACCCAAACTGGTCCGCCAGCCAATCGACGCGTTCCTGCTGTCCAAACTGGAAGAAAAAGATCTGACCTTTACAGCGGAAGCAGCCAAAGCATCGCTGGCACGACGTGCGTTTTACGATCTGATTGGCCTGCCTCCCACTCCGGAAGAACTGAAGCAGTTTCTGGATGACAAGAGTCCGGACGCCTATGAAAAACTGATCGACCGTCTGCTCGCTTCGCCGCATTACGGAGAACGCTGGGGACGTCACTGGCTGGATGTCGCCGGGTATGCTGACTCCGAAGGCTACAACAACAAAGATCAGGAACGCCCCTGGGCTTTCCGCTACCGTGATTACGTCATCAAGTCGTTCAACGAAGATAAGCCTTACGATCAATTCCTGCAGGAACAACTGGCCGGCGATGAAATGGTCAAGCCGCCTTATCACAAGTTGAGTCCGGAAGACATGCAGAAGCTGGTCGCCACGGGTTTTCTGCGTATGGCCCCGGATGGCACCGGCAGCAACCCTGCTGAAAAGGAAGTCGCGAAAAACCAGGTTGTGACAGACACCGTGGACATTGTTTCGTCTTCCATCCTGGGAATGACCGTCGCGTGTGCCCAGTGCCACGATCACAAATACGACCCGATTCCACAGAACGACTATTATCGCTTCCGTGCCATTTTCGAACCAGCGCTGGACTGGAAAAACTGGCGGACACCTGCCGGACGTCGGATTTCGATCATGTCGGACGCCGATCGCCAGAAAGCGAACGAGCTGGAAAAAGAAGCCCAGAAAGTCCTCGCGGAACGTACCGAACTGGTCAACAAGTTTATCGACCGTACTCTCGAGCGTGAACTGCTGGAGGTGCCTGAAGAGAAGCGGGAAGCCGCCCGGAAAGCTTATAAAACGGCCGGTAAAGAACGGACCAAGGAGCAGGTGGCCCTGCTGAAGGACTATCCCCGTATTAACCGTCTCTCTGCAGGTTCGTTGTATCTCTACGACCGGACTCTGTATGAGCAGTCCAGCAAAGCAACTCAGAAATCCAAGGAACTGGCTCGCGATCTGGTCGAAAAAGTCAAAACAGAGACGCTGGCCAAAATTCCGGAAGACCGCAAAGCACTGGCTTTAGCTGCACAGAAAGCCGACGCGAAGAAGCGGACGGAAGAAGAGAAGAAAATTATCGAAGAGTTCCCGGGCCTCCTGGTTTCGACAACAAATCTGAAGGATTTCGATCCTGAAGGAGCCGCGCAGGTACAGCACTTCAAAGATGAAGCCAAGCGGTTTAACGATCTGAAGACCACGGCGATTCTCAAGGAATACAGTGACAAAGCGGCCAAGATCCGTGAGAAAAAACCGCAGGAAGAATTCATTCGTGTTCTCACTGAAGTCCCGGGGAAAGTGCCCAAAACCTTCTTCTTCAATCGGGGTGACTTCGAACAACCCAAACATGAACTGGAACCTGCAGGCCTGTCGGTCGTCAAAACCAGTCTGAACCAGCAGGTTGAAATTCCAGCTCAGAATAAAGACATTCCCACAACGGGACGTCGTCTGGCCTACGCGAAGTACATCACCAACGGCGAGCATCCGCTGACGGCCCGTGTGTTTGTGAACCGTCTCTGGCTGCATCACTTCGGGAAAGGGATCGTGGCTTCGCCAACTGACTTCGGCAAGCTGGGCATTCCGCCAACGCACAGTGAACTGCTAGACTGGCTGGCTCACGATTTCGTTTCCAACGGATGGAAAATTAAACGTCTGCACAAGATGATGATGACCTCCACCGCTTACATGCAGAGTGCACAACGATCCGACGAATATGACGTCGTCGACCCAGACAACCTGCTCTACGGTCATATGCCGGTTCGTCGTCTCGAAGCAGAAACGATTCGCGATTCCATCATTGCTGTGACAGGCAAACTGAAGAACGACCTGTATGGTACGCCGGTTCCCGTCAAAGAAGACGAAGTCGGTCAGATCGTGGTTGGGATCTCCAATGTCGATTCCGCCGGTCGCCAGGGTAAGAATATCAAGATGGACGATCGCCAGTTCCGCCGCAGCATCTATGTCGCGGTCAGCCGCAGTAAACCGCTGGCGGTACTGGATATGTTCGATGCTCCCAAGATGGAACCCAACTGTGAAAAACGATCCTCCTCCACCGTGGCTCCACAGTCACTGTTGATGATGAACAGTGGCTTCATGGTGGAACATGCCGAGTACTTCGCAGAACGTCTGCAGAAAGAGCGGGCCGGCAATAAAGCGGAACAGGTCAAACTGGCCTGGATGCTGGCCTACGGTAAAGAACCGACGGCCGAAGAAATTAAACAGTCGATTGCGTTTATTGATTCACAGATTCCTCAGTTTGATAAGAAAAACAGTGCAGGCAAAACTCCGGAACAGCTGGCACTGGCAACCTTCTGCCAGGCCCTGCTCAGCAGTAACGGATTCCTGTATGTCGACTGAGGCGGGGCGCTGAATTTCAGCCGCACGCCTTTATGTCTCACATGTTTTAAAACTTCAGATACTCGAATGGTATCGCACTATGCATAAACAAGCCCCCCTGACAGCCCCGCATTCCCGCCGCCACTTTCTGGCCTCCAGTTCCATGGGCATTGGTTCGGTCGCCCTGTCCTGGTTGCTCAATCACGAGCAGGCTCAGGCGAAGAATCCCGTGGCCCGGCCGGAACTGGAAAAGAAAGTCTTTGACCTCAAGGTCAAACCGACGCATCATCCAGCCCGCGCCAAGTCGATGATTTCCATGTTCATGCAGGGCGGTCCCAGTCACCTGGATATGTTCGATCCCAAGCCGATGCTGCAGAAGTATGACGGCAAAAAGTTTCCCGGCGATATCAAATATGACAACGCTGCCCAGGCCAGTTCTAAAGTGCTGGGCAGTCCCTGGAAATTCAAGAAGCACGGCGAATGCGGCATGGAGCTCTCTGAACTGGTGCCCGGTCTAGGAGAGGTCGTCGATGACATCGTGCTGATGCGTTCGATGCACACAGGCGTCAACAACCACGGACAGTCGATCTACGCGATGCACAGTGGTCGCATTCTTCCCGGTCGCCCGACACTGGGTAGCTGGTTGACTTATGGTCTGGGATCAGAATCCGAAAACCTGCCCGCTTATATCGCCATGGTCGATCCCGGCGGCGCACCCGTACTGGGCGTCGATAACTGGACCAACGGCTGGCTGCCCTCGTTGTACCAGGGGACGGTCATTCGTCCGAAAGAACCACGTATTCTGAACCTGAATGCACCGCCGCACCTGAGTGGCAAAGCCCAGGAAAAATATCTCGACTTCCTCGGTCAGTTGAACCAGCGGCATCTGAGCCAGCATCCACGCGAAGACGATCTTTCAGCTCGTATCGCCAGCTATGAACTGGCAGCCAAGATGCAGACCGCAGCCACCGAGGCACTCGACCTGAGCCAGGAAACACTGGCCACTCAGAAGTTATACGGTATCGACGTGCCGGAATCCGCTGAGTTTGGTAAACGCTGCCTGATTGCCCGCCGCCTGATTGAACGGGGGGTCCGCTTCGTGCAGATTATGACGGGGAACCAGCACTGGGATCACCATACCAGCATGCGGACTTCACTGCCGCGAACCTGTAAGCGGGTGGATGTGCCTTCCGCAGGTCTGGTCAAAGACCTCAAACAACGCGGTCTACTGGATGAAACCCTGGTTCACTGGGGTGGTGAAATGGGTCGTCTTCCCGTGATCCAGAACGATGCCGGAGTCGCAAAGCAGGGCCGCGATCATAACACCTATGGCTTCACTCAGTGGATGGCCGGCGGTGGTCTGAAGAGCGGTATGACGTATGGCGAGACCGACGACTTTGGTCACCATGCCATCAAAGACAAAGTCAGCCACAGCGACTATCACGCTACTCTGATGCATCTGTTTGGTCTCGACGCCGAGCAGTTAACCTTCACCCGTAACGGGGCAGAGCAGACGCTGATTGATGGTCAGCCCAGCCGTATCGTGCATGACATCATTGCTTAATGGCAGATGCACTGACGACAACTGAGAATCAATGAAAAACGCCCTGCATTACAGCAGGGCGTTTTTTGTTTGCTCGATCGAAGCGGATTCGCTTACTTGACGGGAACCGCGATCATATCCATCAGCAGGATCCGGTTCGGAATGCCTACACTTTTGACGGTCGCCTTGGAGGCTGCCGGGGGCCGCTTCGGATTGTAGTATTCCTGGCGGATCTTACCGAAGTCGCCACTGATTTCATTGTCGGAAACATAGTAAGTCGCTTTGGCCAGATGCTCCATATCGCTGCCTGCTTCCGTCACAATCGCTCTCAGCTGATCAAAGGCGCTGTGAATCCGCGTACTGTAATTACCCGGCTCTTTAGAAGTGATTCCCGAAACATAGATCCGGTCACTCACTTCGGCAATCGCGACGCGACTGTAGACGGGGGACGCTTTCATCCCGGTCGGCGTCTTGTAGACGATGGTCTCCGCAGGACGGGAGGCTGGTGCCGGTTCAGGCAATGCGACGATCATTTCGATCTCGACCGGCAGGGTGGAAAACCATTCCACCAGAGTGACCGGCGGGCGGCGTTTCTCGGGGAAGAAACTGTCAATCACCTCCGCGGAACTCTCTCCCTGTTTCATCGGGGTGAGAAACGCTTTGAGGTGCACGATGTTTTCGGGAGAGCCACCCAGGAACTTCAGTGTCTGGTGAAGTTCTTCCATGGTCTTTTTCGTGGCTTCTTCCAGTGTGTCCGCTTTGACGGCCTGACCGGAAATGTAGGCGGTCCGTCCTGCGGGTAACAGGGCGACACGGAACCCGGAGACATTGTCGTTGTAGATCTCCGTCTTCGTGATCTTTTTCTCTGAGTCGAGTGCAGCCACCACATCCATGGCAACCAGAGCCTTGGGATCTGGGAGTTTGGTCACCACGAAAGTGCAGGCGGGCTGAACTTTGAATTTCAGTTCTTTGACCAGTCGCTGTTTGACCTCGGAGACCAGTTCTTCCCGGGCCACGTAGACGTTGAGTTTCACAATGCGATACAGGGTGGCATCGACTTTGCCCAGCAGGTAATCCAGATTCTGCAGGACCATCGCAGTCTGATCTCCCGCATTTCCTGCCACGACCTGTCCCCCATTGAAATTGATCGGCAGGATCTGGGACGTATGTGCGAGCACACTGTTTTTGACGACAGCACACTGAGAAGTTCCTGTCTCGGCGGACGGATTCAGATAGGCCACCTCGGCCGTAGCCGATCCGGTCAGAGCCAGCAGTGCAACGGTTGTCAGTAGATTCGTCAGGGATTTCATGAGAGAGTTCACCATTAAAAAGAATCGAACGTAAATACTCCCCGGGCACATTGCCCGGGGAAGTGTTGGGTCATTTCAAACGCCAGAATTCATCGAAGAAGTTGGCATCAACCACTTTTCCGGGATACTGACTGCCAGCCGGAGTGCGTAAATCAATGATTGCCCAGTCGGGCAGCATCGGCACCTGGCGGGCATTATTCAGATAGGCATACTCGCGATAAGTAAACCCGCTGTTGAGAACTACGTATTTCTCCGGATTCAGTGGGTTAGGGAAGATCAACACGGGAGCGTGATGGTCGGCAGCATACTGCTTGTTGCCCACAACGATCATCTCCTGGTTCCACTGAATCGGCAGCTTGTCGATGATTTTCTTCAGGATCTGATTGCTCTGCGGGTCGCCCCAGAGCACCAGGTTGCTCGCGGCGATTTCCTTGTCCGTGATCTGTGAGTCTTGCATCACGCGGGCATCACCGCGGAACTGCTGACGCCAGTGCACGATCGCATGCTTCATTTCAGATTGCACCCACTTCTCAACCGTTGGTGAGGCAGATTTGCCGGACGGAGAGACAAAGATGAACGAATCCATAAAGGCATCGTCGATCGGACCCTGCAGATTGTGCTTTTTGACGAGTTGCCCCTTGGCATATTCAGCAGGGCCGACCTGCCAGCCAGCATCGGCTTTATGAAACGAGACCTGCCAGGAACGGTCTGAGAGAGGGCGAGGGGCTTTCAGTTCAGCACCGTCTACTTTGACTGTGACGGGATGCGTCATGTCCAGTGGTGCTTCGCCGGGAGCCATCTTCAGTGTGAAAGCAGTGGCATTCTGTGTTTTGACCTCCACCCGGTTGCCTCCCGGCAGGCGGGCATCAATACGGCCCTGGGTCCATTCTTCGCCCATCGCATCCAGGGTCACCCAGTCCATCTGATTGTATTTGAGGGTATAGGTGACCAGGTGAATGGTGGAAGGCACCCGCTGTCGCCCTACGCGGGCCAGGGAATCCATTTTCTCTTCGATGATTACCTTGGAGTCGGGATGAATCCGGTGTGCGGTTTCCGGACCGATGATGTGGACCATGTCGATGCCTACTTTGGCGAGTGCTTCCTCCATCACATCGGCTGCCTGCTTTTGTTTATCGATTTCACCACTGTAGGCAACTGTCGGACATTGAAACAGGTTCAAGGCATACCCGGGGCAGTCGTAGAGCTGCCAGAGTTTCTCCTCGTACCAGGTCGGCTTCAGTTCTTCGTTCTGGAAGACATCCAGGAAGAGCGGGGTTTCGGAGAAGCCTGCTCCTGGATTTGCGGCAAACCAGCGGTCAGCATAATGGACGGCAAACTGCCAGCAGGCAGCGCCTCCCATCGAGAATCCACGAACCGCGACGCGATCATCGTCGATGCGGTAATTCTGTTTTGTTGATTCCAGTGCTTCCAGGACATCGACTTCGCCGGCGAATTTAAACGCATTCGAGTAGCGGCCGTAGGGGTGCAGGACAATCGTGTCAGTCGGAGTGTACTGCCCGCGGGAACGCTGTGCCTGGTTAATGAAATTAACTTCACTCAGACGCTCGCCCCGTCCGTGGAACCAGAGGTCACAGCGGTACTGGCTCTTACCCAAGAAAGTGTAGCTCTCGGGAATGACCAGGCCGTAAGGCTGAACCGTCTGATCGATTTTCGAGATATAGCCGCGGACGACCAGGCCGGTCTGTTTTGTCCAGGGGGCTTCCCCTTTCAGCAGCTGGTCGGCTCGCTCCTGTCCCTGTTCGAGCAGCTTCGAGCCCACTCCGATTTCCCGTTCGTGGAAAAATTCCTGGTATTCCAGGGCACAGCGAACGGCCCGATGGTAGATTTCGACATCGGGGATCAGGGAACGAATGCGGGCATCTTTGGTCTTTTTAAGCTGATCGATTGACGACTTGAGTTTCGCCAGCCCCTCTTCCAGTTGAGCACGCTGTTTCTCAGGAACTTCGACACCTAGCGCGGGAATGCGGCGGACCTGGTCGGGCAGATTATCCTTCGGGCCATCCGCGTACAGCAGGCTGGAAGACCAGCAGGCCGCCAGGATGAGTGGGATTGTAATTTTGACAAGATATTTTTGTGGTAATTTCATAGGATGAATCTCGCAGGAACCAGGAATGATGTAACTTCTTAAACAGTGGTCACTAAGCTTGGTATTCATATCATGTCTGAATCCGCCTCGTTTGAAAACTCCTGCAGTCCAGATTATCCCTGATCGGGTAAAGAGGCGAAATCGCTCACAATTGGCATGGACCCTCTAAAAACTGTCTGTTAGAACACCGGCCAGAGCCTGCCCCGGCTGGAAGAATTTAGTTTTCCAGGAAGCTGAGTTCACTCAACAAAATTGAAACGGAGTTCGGAAATGATAAACAGAATGATTGTTGTTCTACTGTGCTTCGGGGGAATGTCTGATCTGTGCTTAGCCGATGGTTTCGTTCCCGGTCGTAAGTATTTTGTGAAAAATACCTATACGCCGCGTCCGGTGAAAACAAAGTCCCTCAAAGAACTGCCTTTTGAAGTGGAAGCCGCGCAACTCAGAGTCCTGATGGGGGAGGACGGTCGGTGTTTCGTCAGTCTCAAAGGCAATGCTCGGCTGCTCTGTGGTCAGACTCGGTATGCTGCAGATCAGATCGAGGTTTCTTATGGAAGTCCGGATGATCTCTGGATCCAGCTGCGAGGGCATGTAGAGATTGAAAATGCACAGGACCAGTTGCGAATGACCGCTCAACGAGCGATTCTGGAGAAAGGACAGCGCTATCTCAGGCTGCAGTCCCGTCAGGGAGAAGAAGTAACACTTTCAACGACCCAGGGGACACAAACTACTCAGATTCGTGCGGGTTACATCGACCTGTTTTATAAAAACCTGGATACCCTGCTGATTCATCCCACAGTTCACGTCACGATGAAAGTGCTGCCAGCAACGCCTGCACAGCGGATCGAGGTTACCGGAGGGCAGTCAAATCCGTTTGATTTCTTCAGTGGGATCGAACTGGCTGCGATCAAATTCTATTCAGAGGAATGGATAGCCACAGCGAGGAAACCATAAATTCTACATTCTGAAGTTCTGTAAAATTGACAAGTTCTTATAAATGAATCTGAAAGGGAGATCAGAAATGTTGATGAGAATTCTGACCCTATTGATGTGTCTGAATTTTGCTCAGATGTTGAGTCTGGCAGATGAGGCGACTCTACTAGGACTTCATGGCAATGAGAAGAGTCCAATGGCTGGTGAAAAAACGCTGGTAGTTGGTTGTTTTCGAATGAAAGCTGAGGATCTGGATTTTCATGTCACTCCAGAAGGACATTACCATATCAAGCTAAAAGGAAAGACGCAGCTGGTCTGTGGCCAGACACGGCTTTCTGCAGACCAGATGAATGCAACCTTTAAATACCGAGATCGAGGAGAGATTGAACTAGCGGGTAACGTTGAAATCGAAAATATTCATGATCAACTGCGGATGTTTGCCAGGGAAGCACGCATATTCTGGAGCAAGCAGCGCCGAACACTGATACTTAACAATCGGGACCACGAACTAGTAAGGTTGATTCGAATGTCTGATAAAAAGACAACATTGGTTGAGGCATCGAAGATACATATTGGTTACCTGAAACCTCATCAATTGCGTATTTTGGCCGTTGAAAATTCCAAAATTGAGGAGCGTCCGTGCCGTTCTACAGACAAGGTGAAATTCGAAGCTACCGAGCGGAGTGGCTTCGATTTTTTTGATAAGATCTCCATCACAGAATTCAGTGCTCATCATGGAAAAAAGACGAGCCGCGGTAGCCAGAAGATATCGAAAACTGAATTCCTGCAACTGCTTAAGTAGGTTTCCGGCGGGTTGCGCACGATTCTGCCTGCGCTCGATGGGGCCAAAAATCCCTCTTGACCTGTTTTTCACAATGCCATAAGCTCCCGATCCACATTAATCTCTCTCTCAAAATCAAATCTCAATTTCTCTTCAGGTTTTCTACTTTGTCGATTCCGGCACTGTCTGATTCCTCAGGTTCATTTCAGTAATTTTACTGATGCAGGGACAGGTTCTCGCGAACGGTCCGTCTGCCTGTTGATCAACGTCCGTCCGGCTTCGGTTAAGGTGGGGAACACACATTCTGAAAAGACTGTATTCTCACAAACGGGGTCGTACTGTGAAGAACTTTGTCAATCCGTTCATCGTGCTGATCACACTGGCGTTTTCATTCGCCGGATGCCAGGAACTCGATTTGAAGCCACAAAGCTGGCTGAAAAATGTCAACATGCGGTCGCAAAGCCCGGATGAGGAGGAGGAAGACTTCTCCGAGCTGGAAAAATTCGAGACAAAGGTCGAAACGCCCTTTGTGGGAGATTACACACAGATTACCGGGAAGAACCTGATCGCCCTGCAGGGGGTCGGCCTGGTGACCGGCCTCAAAGGGACGGGCGGCAATCCACCTCCGTCCGTGCACCGCGAAGCACTGCTGCGTGAGATGCGCCGCCGGAATGTTAAAAACCCGAACATGATTTTACGCGACCCGTCTACCGCGCTGGTTATTGTGAAAGCCTATCTGCCTCCGCTGATTCGCAAAGGGGAGAGCTTCGACGTGGAAGTCTACCTGCCTGGTAACAGCGAAGCGACCAGCCTGGAAGGAGGCTGGTTGATGGAAGCATACCTGGCTGAACAGGCAATGATTCAGGGACGCGGTCTGCTCAAAGGTCATATCCTGGCGAAAGCCAAAGGTCCAATTCTGATTCCGCCAATGGGTGAAGATGTCGAAGTTGCCAACGGCATGCTCCGCCGTGGTCGTATTCTGGCCGGTGGGGTCTCCACCGCGGAAGACCGGGATCTGGCACTGTACCTGCGAAACGATTTCAAGAGTATTCGTAACGCGCAGCGTATCGCCAACAAGATCGGCACACGGTTCCATCATTATGATCAATACGGAATCGAAGAGCCTCTGGCTGAAGCCAAGACAGATAAGAAAGTGGTGCTGAAACTCAAGCCACGCTACAAACACAACGATTCACGTTATCTGCAGGTCGTGCGGTATATCGCCTTCCGGGAAACCGATGTGGCGCAGCGCGTACGCATGCAGAAGCTGAGTGAAGAAATTATGATCCCCGAGAAAGCGGAACGGGCTTCCATTCAACTGGAGGCCATCGGTAAGAAATCGATTCCGATTCTCAAGATGGCTTTGAAGAGTCCGTTGCTCGAAGTCCGCTTCCATGCTGCGGTCGCGCTGGCTTACCTGGGAGAAGGAGCGGGTCTGAAGCATCTGGCTGAAGCCGCCCGCGAGGAACCTGCGTTCCGCGTCTATGCCCTGGCTGCGATGTCGGCAATTGACGAGCCGGAGGCACACCTCTACCTGCGGGATCTGATGTGCATGACCAGTGCCGAAACCCGTTACGGGGCTTTCCGGGCACTCTGGACTCTGGATAAAAATGATCCCTTTATTCGTGGTGAAGACATGAATGGTCAGTTCCTGCTGCACGTTCTGCAGACGGAACTGGAGCAGGGAACCAGTCACGATCCCGATCAGAAAGAGGGCAGCAATGCCCGTAATGGCGGGCCGATGATTCATATCACGCACCGGAAACATCCGGAAGTAGTCCTGTTTGGTTCTGAGCAGGAGTTCCGGGTTCCCATGGCAGTGCGGGCCGGCGAAGTGCTGGTGACCGGGGCTGCCGGCAGTGAGGAAGTGATTGTCAGTAAATACGAAGTCGGCGAACCCGACCAGCGAAAGAAGGTCTCACGGAACATTGCCGTTGTGATTCGCACCGCTGTGGAGATGGGAGCCAGCTATCCCGATATCGCCGCCATGATCCTGCAGGCACACCGCCAGGGGAACATTGACGCACAGGTTGAAATCGACGCACTGCCAGAAGGGGGCCGGATGTACTTCCGACCCGAACCGGAAGATTCACTGATGGCTCTGAAATCGGGCGAGATGAAATCTACGAAGCCGAAACGTCGTAAAGGTTCACGCGTCGGCAACGAAAATATGGTCCCCAATATCTTCCACGATGGAGCTCCTCAGTCGAAACGTTCCAAAAAATCGGAGTATGAAGAGGAAATGCGGGAACGGGCAGAGGCAGAAGGTGATTCAGACAACAAAGGTGAAGCCAGTCTGTCTGATACACGGAAGCCGAAAGCCAGTCCCACGGATGAGGAAGGGAAATTCGTGAAGCGGGGTGCCTTCGATAGCTGGTTACGTTACTTCAAAAAATAATCCGGCAAGGACGGTCAGGCACCTTGATTGTAAGCACCGTGCCTGACTCCCTGCTCATTAAGACGTCTGTTGTTTAATTTCCCGTTTAAGGTTTAGTGATGCTGAAATCATTGGAACTGTTCGGCTTTAAGAGTTTTGCCGATCGGACCATCTTTGAATTTTCGGAAGGCATTACTTGCGTTGTCGGGCCCAACGGAAGTGGTAAGAGTAACGTTGTCGATGGAATCAAGTGGGTTTTGGGTGACCAGAGCCCCAAGAGTCTCCGAGGCAAGGATATGACCGATGTGATCTTCAACGGATCCAAAGGTCGTAAAGCAAACGCCTATGCTGAAGCAACGTTGACGTTCAAGAATACCGAACGGTTTCTGGATATCGACGCCGAAGAGGTTCATATCGGACGCCGTCTCTGGAAGAACGGCGATTCGGAATATCTGCTCAACCGGAATCCGGTACGTCTGAAAGACATTCGCGACCTGTTCATGGGGACTGGGGCCGCTACCTCGGCCTACAGCATTATTGAGCAGGGACGCGTCGATCAGATTCTGCAGGCCAATGCGGCTACCCGGCGCGTCGTCTTTGAAGAGGCAGCGGGTATCAGTCGGTATAAAGCCCGCAAGGTCGACGCCGAACGGAAACTGGAACGGGTCGGACAGAATATTCTCCGCCTGACGGACATCGTCGACGAGGTGGAAGCCCAGCTCAACTCAACGCGGAGCCAGGCCTCTAAGGCGGCGAAATATCGTGAGGCATCAACCGAGCTGCGCAAACTCTGGATGGGGATGGCCGCCGATGACTGGCGACATCTGACCGCCCAACTCTCAACCTTGCATAACCAGATCGGTCAGTACCAGAAGCGGATCGATGAACTGAATGCGGGTTACCAGGAATACGAAGATAAGCTGGGCGCCATCGACGCAGAAGTATCCGAATTCGAGGATCAACTCCGCACCGTGGAAAAGCAGCTGTCCACTCACCGCGAAGGGATCGCCGGAAACCAGACTGCCATCGAACATCAGCTTGAGCGGAAAACGGAATTCGAAACCGAAATCACCCGGCTGCGTAAGCAGCGGATTCTGATGGCCAGGCGTACGACCGAAATCCAGCGGGATCTGGAAGCGGTCAAACAGGAGAAAGAAAATTCCGAAGCCGGCTTTGAACTGCAGCGGGCAAAACTGCAGGAAGCCCAGGAACGCATTACCGTGGTCACTACGGAACTGGATGCGATCAGCGAAGAAATTCAGCAGAAGCGGCAGCAGATGCACGAGTTCAACAAGCAGTCGCTGGCTTTGGATAATCGTCTGTTTTCCATGCAGACTCAGCAGGAAACCGTAAGTAACTCGATGACCAAGGCGAATGAAAAACGCCTGCAGCTGGAAGCACGCGTCGAAGAGGCCGAGGCGGTGGTCGAAGAGTGTACTGCGCGCTTCCGCACCGCCGGGGACAAAGTCGCCGAGTTCGCACAGGCACTCTCTGCCGTCGATGAAAAACAGCAGGATCTGCTCAGTCAGCAGGATCAGCGTACACAACAGCTGTCCGAATTGCGGGAACGTCGCTCTGCGTATCAGGCTCGCAAAAGCGTACTGGAAGATCTGGAACGTCGGCAGGAAGGCTTGAGCATCGGCGTGAAAGACATTCTGAACCGCGCCCAGACCTCAAATTATCCCCCCTGGAATACCATCCTGGGGAGCGTGGCGGATCTGCTGGATGTTGATCTGGAACAGGCGGCTCTTCTCGAAGTCGCTTTGGGCAGTCGGTCACAGCTGCTGGTAATCAGTGAGTTTGATCCCCTCTATCAGTTTTTAAAAGAGGGCAAGTATTCCATTTCCGGCCGCGTCGGTTTTATTACGCATCCCTCTGCGAATGCTGCCGAACCGAATGCGGCGAGTGGGTTCACACTGTCGGCAGATTCCCTGGTTCCAGAGAGCTTTGGCGTACCGACAGCAGAGTCGGGAAAAACGACGAATTCTCCGGAAGGGGTGCTGGATCTGAGCAGCGAGCGGGGAGTGATTTATCGTGCCGATCAGCTGGTGAAAGATACTCCTCAGAACCGTCAGCTTGCGGAACTGTTATTGACCGATACCTGGATCGTGGATTCCCTGGAGACGGCTGTTCGCCTCTCCCGCGAGGAAGGGAAGCAGTGTCGGTTCGTTACTCTGCAGGGTGAACTGGTCGAGGAAAACCTGTCGATTTTCGTTGGGGCAATCGGTGGAGAATCAGCGATTTTCACTCGCCGTAGTGAACTGCGAAAACTCAAGAATGATCTGATTCGCATCGACCGCACACTGAATGATAACGAAGTCGCGTTGGAGAAGCTTGACGAACTGTTGTCGACGGTGGACGGGGAACGCAGTGCCTGCCAGGAGCAGATGCAGGAAGCGTCCGAAGCACTGGCCACGGAAAAAGCAGCCAAGGTTTCTGCAGAACAGAAGCAGGAACAGTTGAACGAAGAACTGGCAACGGTTCTCAGTGACCTGCACGATCTGGAAGCACATTCCGCGAAACTGACTGCGGAATCAGAAGCGGTGCTGGGCGAGAAGCAGGAGCTGGAAGCGGAACTGGATCGCCTGAACGCACTGATTCAGGAAGGTGAACAGCAGCTGCTCGATAAGCAATGCGAAGTCCAGGAACTGAAAGAACAGCAGAATGCACGCAAGCTGGAGCTGGCGACGCATGAGGAACGTCTGGCCGGTCTGGAACAGCGTTTCAGTCGCCTCAACAGCGAATCGGAACAACGACACCAGCAGCAGGAAGAATCGAATCGGCGGTATGAATCTTCTCTGGAGAAGAATTCCCAGATCAATCTACACATTTTGAATACGCGTGCCTTGCTGGATGAACAGCTGCTGGTTCAGGAAAACTTCCTGGAGCAGGCACGCAACCTGACTCTGTTGCGGGATGAGAAACGCCAGTACAAGAAACAGTTGAGTTCCGAAGAGGCAGCGATTCGCAAGGAACGTCGTGAGCTGAGCGATAAGAAGCACGAAGAGGAATTCAAGACGCGCGACATCGAGCATGAAATCAAGACGCTGGCCGAGCGAATTGAGGAAGAGTACCAGCTCACTTTGGAAGAAATCGTCTCCTCGGGTGAATCGATTCTCAAACAGCACCTGGAAGAGATCGCGGAAGCGGAACGGGAACAGGCTGCTGAGGAAGAAGCCGAAGTCGCTCAGGTAGAGGAAACAGATCCGGAAGCAGAAAACGAGATCGAGCAGGATGCGCTCAGTGCAGACTTCGAATCAGCGACCCCGGAAGAACCGGTCGAAATCGAGCTGGTCAATGAAGATGATGCGTTGACCGAACCGGGTTTCAATGCGGAGCTGTACCTCGAAATTCGTCCCGAGATTGAAGCCCAGGTGAACCGACTGCGGCGGAAAATCAAGATGATGGGCAGCATCAACTCGGACAGTCTGAAAGACCTGGACGAACTGGAGTGCCGCTTTGAGTATATGAAGTCACAGCTGGATGACCTCAACGAGGCCAAGTCGTCACTGGAAGAAATCATCCGCCGGATCAATGTCGAAAGCAAGCGACTGTTCTTTGATACGTTCGAAGTGGTGCGGGGGCATTTCCAGGAAATCTTTCGTAAACTGTTCGGCGGTGGTGAAGCCGATATCATTCTGGAAGATCCGGATGATGTGCTCGAATGTGGAATCGAAATCGTCGCTCGGCCTCCCGGAAAAGAATTGCGCGGTCTGACGCTGCTCAGTGGTGGTGAAAAGACTCTGACCGCGGTGGCGCTGCTGATGTCGATCTTCCGCAGCCGGCCCAGCCCGTTCTGTATTCTGGACGAGGTTGATGCCGCGCTGGATGAAGCAAACGTGGAACGTTACGCCGGCCTGATCGATGACTTCAAGGAAACGACCCAGTTCATTATGATCACGCATAATAAACGATCGATGACTGTTGGTAACGTATTGTATGGCGTTACAATGGAACAGTCCGGGGTTTCCAAGCGGATGTCCGTCCGGTTTGATGACATCAGCGAAGATGGTCACTTCAAACAGTCCAGCTCCGGCACAGACGGGGCCTCCGAAGCCGCTTAAACTGTGGCTGCGTATCCGGTTCCAGTTGAGGGGACCGACCCCTTTTCTTTGACACAGCCGAGGTAGCGATGTCTGAACTGACCCATTTTGATGACGAGGGTGCCAGCCGCATGGTTGATGTGGGGGGCAAGGATGTGACCGCGCGGGTCGCGGTGGCAGAGTCCTTCGTCACAATGGAGCCAGCCACACAAAGACTGATACTGGATCGTCAGGTCTCTAAGGGAGACGTGCTTGAGATTGCCCGGATCGCCGGGATCATGGCGACGAAAAAGACGGCAGACCTGATTCCCCTGTGTCATCCGTTGAGTATCAGCAGCGTGCGCCTGGATTATGAAGTTCAGAACGAGACTACCATCCGGATCATCGCCACCGTCAAGATTGATGGGAAAACAGGTGTGGAAATGGAAGCCCTGACAGCCGTCAGCATTACAGCACTCACCATTTACGATATGTGTAAAGCCGTTGACCGGGGAATGAGTCTGGGACCGACTCGTCTGGTGGAAAAATCGGGTGGCAAAAGCGGACATTTTATCCGCGAAGATGCCTGAGCGTCGCGCGGTGAGAGGCAGTTTCATTCACGCTGAGCTGGTCTCGCCCCACTGACTTACCCCAGCAGACGGGAAAGTCTGATTTCATCCCCGAAATCCAACAGAGGCCCCTGTTTGCATTCCTATCTGCCGGTAGAATGCTTACAATGGTCGCGGAATATGATCCGCGGAAGCGATTCATATGTTCCGTATTTGATGAATAACTGACCGCCAGACGAAAACTGGAAATCGATTCGATATTGTGGTGAGGCTGTAATGGGGGAGCATCTTACGACACATGACCTGCTGGCACGTGTCGAAGAGTTAATTGGCGGTGAACTGGCACAGGCAGAGCAGGTCTTTTTGAGCGAAGTCAGCTCGAAGCACCCTTACGTGCACGACGTTTTGCAGCATATCACCCGTTTTCAGGGAAAACGGCTCCGTCCGATTCTGCTGCTGCTCTCTGCTGCCGCGACGGGTGGTATTAAAGAGAGCCACTATGTGCTGGCCTCCGTGGTCGAGATGATTCATCTGGCGACGCTGGTGCACGACGATGTTCTGGACGACGCCCTGATCCGCAGACATGTCGCAACCGTCAATTCCCGCTGGAATAACGAAACCAGCGTACTGGTCGGCGATTTCCTCTTTACCCATGCGTTCCATCTGAGTGCCAGCTTGGGCGATGCCCGCGCCTGTCGACTGATTGGTCGGGCGACCAATCTGGTCTGCGAAGGCGAACTGGCCCAGATCTACGAACGGGGTAACGTGGCCTTGTCGGAAGAACAGTATCTGCAGATCATCAACGGGAAAACCGCGGAACTCTGTGCCATCAGTACTGAGCTCGGAGCCCTGTATGCGGGAGCCGATGAGACCGTGGTGACTGCCCTGGAAGATTATGGTCGCGCCTTGGGAGTCGCCTTCCAGATTACCGATGACCTGCTGGATCTGCTCGGAGACGAAGAGCAGATGGGCAAATCACTGGGTTCAGACCTGCAGAAAGAGAAGCTGACACTCCCCCTGATCCGCCTGCTGGACCAGAGCAGTCCTGCCGACCAGGCGACGATTCAGGAGATCCTTTCACAACCCGACCCGCAGACCAAAGCGCGGCTGGCACAGTTCATCAAGAACAGCGATGCCATCGAATATGCCGCTAACCGGGCACGGGATTTCGCCCGCCAGGCGCGGGAATCGCTCAAGGTATGTGCCGCTTCACCCACACGACAGATTCTTGAGGAACTGACCGAATTTGCCATCCAGAGATCGATCTAATATCATAAAAACCTAACCGGTCGAGGGGAGAAGGGCGTCTCTGACTGACTGCAGTCATATATCGGATAAAAAGGCCAGAGAGCATTGTTCAACAATCCTATTTTCATTCGGGAAGCGCTGACGTCACCCCGACAGATCCGGCATTACCTGATTCGTTCCGGCTATGTGGCTGCGGTATTCATCCTGATTTTCACCGCCGGCCAGACGATCCTGGGAACGCAGCAGATTCAGACCACCACCATTGGTGAATTTGCCCGGCTGGGAAATCTGATCTTTCAGATGATCTCGTTTCTGCAGTTGCTGCTGGTGATGTTTTTTACACTCCTGTTTTCTGCGGGAAGCATTGCGCAGGAAAAAGACCGCGGCACCCTGATTCTGCTGCTGATGACCGAACTCAAGGACCGGGAGCTGGTCAGTGGGAAAACCCAGTCCAGTCTGCTGATTGTGTACGTCTTGCTGGCGGCGTCGGTCCCCGTGTGTATCTTCCTGCATCTGCTGGGAGGCGTCGAACTGGCGCAGATTCTCTGGATGGAACTGATCTGCCTGATCACCGTGTATGCCACGGGAAGCTGGGCCGCCCTGGTGGCGTTCTGGCGGGAGAAAACATTCCAGACGCTGGCGATCAGTGTACTGGGAATGGTGGTCTTTCTGGGAATTGTAGAACTGCTGGTCGGTCTGATCGGACCTGCATCAGCAATTCGCCCCTGGATTGCCGGCCTGAATCCTTTCCGGGCCCTGTATGAAATTCTGAATCCGCTCTCGCTGAATACTGGTCTTTCTCCGATCTCCGTGAGTGCCTGGCCTTCACTGATCAGCCTGGCTGTACTGGGCATCGCGTTGCGGGTGTTTACTGTTTTCCGGCTGCGTGTCTGGAATCCGTCCCGCTCGGTTTACAAAGCGACCCCCAAAGCAGAGAAAGAAGGGGAAGCGCAGGCCGAACAGCAACCAGTCATCGTTAAGGAAAAGTCACGTGCCATCTGGTCGAACCCGGTCATCTGGCGTGAGATCATGACGAAGGCCTACGGTCGCAAAGTGTTTGTGATCAAGCTGGCTTACTTTCTGCTGGCCGGTTTCCTGCTCTGGTCGGCGACCAGTTCCGAAGCGGCCGCGGAAGGAATGCTGTACCTTGGAGTGATTCCGCCTCAGGGGCTCGCGTTTGCCGGGATTGCCTGGTTGAGCCTGGTATTGGCGAATACGCAGGCGGTGACGTCGATCACCTCAGAAAAAGACAGTAAAACACTTGAACTGCTGCTGGTGACCGATATTTCGGCGAAGGAATTCGTGCTCGGTAAGCTGGGTGGTATTTTCTATAACAGTAAAGAACTGATCGTGGTGCCTGTGCTGATTCTGTGCTACCTCGTGGCTCAGGGTGCATTTTCGGTCGAAGGTTTCCTGTGTGCCCTGATCGGCTTCCTGGCGTTGATGATCTTCTCGATCGTGCTCGGCCTGCACATGGGATTGACCTATGACAACAGCCGTTCGGCTATCGGCGGCAGTCTGGGAACGATGTTCTTCCTGTTTATCGGGATCGGGATTTTCATGATCCTGCTGGTGCAGGCCCGCTCATCATTTGCCCTGCAGTTGCAGAGCTTCCTGGTGTTTATCGTCGTGGGAAGTGCCGCCCTGCATTCGGCTCTGACACATCGGAACCCGTCGCGGGCTCTGGCGATTTCCGCCTGGCTGCTTCCTTTCCTGACCTTTTATGCTATTACTTCGTTTTTACTGGGAGGCACACTGGGTGTGCTGGTGACAATTCTGTTTGCCTACGGTCTGCCCGTGCTTTCCATGTATATTCCCGCAGTATCTGAGTTCGATGTTGCCCTGGGAAAAACTACTTACGATAAAGGATAGAGCGGCCGTCCCGTTTCACGATGATCGCATTAATTGATACGATTGCAATCTGGTTTCCCGGAGCCTTGGCTCTGCTGGCTCTGATCTGTGCTTCCGGATTCTTTTCCGGTAGTGAGACTGCCATCTTCTATCTCTCCCGTGCTGAGCTTCGCCAGTTCAGCAAGGGAAAGTCCAGCGAACAGATTGTTGCTGCTCTGGCCGCCGATGCGGATCGCCTGTTGACGGCGGTTCTGTTCTGGAACCTGCTGATTAACCTGTCCTACTTTGCGGTCTCCGGTGTGATAGCCAAGGAATTAGCAGACGAGGGACAGCCTGCTGCAGCTGGATTTTTCACGGTGGGCAGCCTGCTGGCGATCATTCTGTTTGGAGAAGTGCTTCCCAAAAGTCTCTCGATTGTATTCCGCAAGAAAATTGCGATCATGGTCAGCTGGCCGCTGGCATTTTCGATACGCGTGCTGGATCCGGTGATCCCAATGTTACAGAATATCAGTCGTCTGATGCGGCGGACTTTCTGGCCGCATATTCAGAAAGAGTCATACCTGCATTCCGAGGACCTGGAACGTGCTGTCGATGCCTCGGGGGCGAGTGAGGAAGTGATTCGCCACGAGCGGCAGATCCTGCATAACATCCTGGACCTTTCGGAAATCCTCGTTGAAGAAGCGATGCGTCCCCGGGGGACCTATCTCACGTTCAAAATGCCTCTGCAACTGGAAGACCTGACCCGGATTACCCCCAATACCGATTACATCATCCTCCGCAAACAGGGGGTGGATTCAGAAGAGATCGATCGCATTATTTCCTTGTCCGAGTTGTCTTCGTTTTCTACTTCTTCGCTGAATAAAAAATCGAAGCGTGTCATTCATGTGCCCTGGTGTTCGAACCTGGCAGACGTCTACACCCGGTTTCAGGCAGAAGAGTGTAACTTTGCCTCGGTCGTTGACGAATACGGAGAGACGATCGGCATTGTCGCTTTTGATGATATCATCGATACCATTTTGTCTCCGGAACCGAGTCGGGCCAGGCGCATTTTACGCCGCGACCCGGTGCGTGAGGTCGAGTCGGGTGTGTACCATGTCGAGGGGATCACGACCCTGCGTTACCTCTGTCGCAAGCTGCAGCAGGAATATGAAATTGCCGATGACGGTCTGCTGACCGTAGCTGGCATGTTCCACGAAAAACTGGAACGCATTCCTGAAGTGGGCGATGTCTGCGACTGGCAAGGATATCAGCTGGAAGTAATCGAAGTCCGCAAGCTGGGGCACCTGGTGGCGGAACTCAAGCCTCAACCACCTGGTGATTCTGAAGAGGAAGAAGACTGACAGGCCCGGGGGGCCTGTGATTATTTCTTCCACATTCCCGACATCCAGTAGAACGCGATCGCTGGCACGGAGAGGGTGGAGAGCACCCAGGGCCAGGGCCAGGTCTGCGAGAAGACATAGTTTTTAAGTACAAACTGGTCGATCAGAATGGCGGCAATGAAAGCCCAGCCACTGAAGATGATCGAGAGCTGTTTCCTCTCCTTCAACTGCTCAGGTGCGAGTTGACTTCCACCCTTCGCGGGCTTCTTCTTTTCGGGCTTTTTGGCCGGCTTGGCAGCTTTGGCTGACTTTTTGGAAGTGGTCTCTTCGACTGCGACTTCTTCTTCCGCTTCGCTCTCTTCGGCGGCTGCGTAGTACTTTTTGATCCCCTCGTTGATCGAGCGGGGCATCGCGAGTACCCAGCGAGAGGGAACCTGGTATCGCATTCGCAGGTCATCTTCGAGTTCGTGAGTGGGCTGGTCGGCACAGGCAACCAGCAGCATATCATCGTCGATGAACAGCGGCAGAATGGTATTCCTTTTGGCGACGTGTTGGGGGAGTTCGAGGAGGATTTCGTTATCCGGCTGGGTTTCCTCCAGGTCGATGTACGGCATCCCCTGGGAGCGGGCCATGGCCTGTGTGGCGGTGGCCGCGTTAACCAGTCGCATCTGGACGGCGGCGTCCCGCATGGTCAGTCCGCGCTGATCAGCAAAACCTTTGAGCTCGGCTGCCTGCTCTTTCGTGATGTGTCCCTGTTCGACCAGAACCTGTTCGACGGACTGTGGACCGGTGAGTTCATCTTCATCAAACTCGCGTCCCAGGCTTTCGTCGTACTCGCGTTTCCGTTCCGGGTCAGTCAGGCAGAGCATGGCCTTGGCCAGCTCGTTGAGCAGTTCCTGAGATTCGTTGGAGTATTTTCCGGCGGCGTATTTTCGAACGTGATTATTCAGCTTCTTGTAGTGCGCTCGAATCTTCTCTTCATCATCTTCGAATTTGACCAGACGCAGTAAGTCGTAGTGGTGTGGAGGACGTTCTCCTTCCGGGATTCCCAGCCATTCCTTGTAGACGTCAATTGCCACCTGAGAGAACTCCTTGCTCTGTGTTGTGAAATCACGAATTGAAAAACATCAGCGAAACTTATTAGAAAGGGGGCGGCGGGTCGAAGATGACCCGCCGCACTGATTTTTACTCGACCACGTAGTCTCTGGCCAGAACTTCGAAGCGGTCAATGCCTTCGGAATCCAGACCGGAATCGCGGACAATTTCCGTTGCCGATTCGTTGTTCCCGGTCAGTTCGCGGGCAGACGCATGAATTCGGCCGTTGGCATCATAGCGGTAGGTGACTTCTACCGGAGAACCTTTCGGAAGGTTGGGAGGCAGATTCAGGATGCGGAAGTCACCGATGGTGGTGCAGGCATCCGGATCACTGGCTTCCCCTTCCAGAATAATCACGTGAATCCGCTGCTGGTTGTCTGAAGTCGTGACGAACTTCTGGCTGACACTGGCAGGGATTTCGGTATTGCGTTTGATCATGATGTGATTGATCTTCCGAGTCCGGTCGTTGGGATCGGTGATCTTCACACCCAGCGAGTGCGAGTTCACATCTGCCGTGCTGACGTTTCGCAGACGCTTGTTAACTGCCTGGGCCATGCGGCTTTCACCGCCGGTAGCGCGGGCTTCCAGAATGGCTGCATGGATCGCGGCTCCCTGGGCAACGGCTTCTTCCGGGTTCATGCTGCGGGATGGCTCGCGACCACAGACGGTCTTGAGCATCTCTTCGACCACGGGCATCAGGGTTGAACCACCCACCAGCACGACGTCGTCCAGTTCCCCTTTTTCGACTCCTGCCTGCTGCATAACCAGCTCGGTGGTGTCACGGGTACGTTGCAGGAGGTCGGCGGTCATGCGTTCGAAATCGCCTCGGGTCAACGCGACTGTCAGTGTGTTTCCTTTGTGATAAATGGATACCGGGGCCTGGGCTTTCTGACTCAGTTCCCGCTTGGCGTCTTCACACTCCTGCACGCAGGTCCGCATGGTGACGGGATCTTCGCGCGGGTCGCTGCCGAACTTTTTCTTGAACTGTTCCGCGACGTGGTCCACGATTCGCTGACTCCAGTCCAGACCACCAAGCATCACGTCCCCGTCAGTTGCCAGTACGCGGAACTGTGTAGGTGAATAGCGGACGATTGTGACGTCGAATGTACCACCCCCGAGGTCGTAAACCAGAATGGTGCGTTCGCCGTCAGGCATGGCATCGGGATTACCCAGCTCGTTCCGTTTCCAGGCATAGGCCAGGGTGGCCGCCGTTGGTTCGTTGATGATGTCAATCACGTTCAGCCCGGCAATCCGACCGGCGTCCTGAGTGGCTTTACGACGAACGTCATTGAAGTAATAGGGCACGGTGATGACAGCATTGGTGATCGCACCGATGTCTTTTTCCGCGTCCTGTTTCATTTTCTTCAGGATCAACGCTGACAGGAATTCCGCGGTCAGCTTCTTTTCCTGGTAGACGACGTAAAAGTGATCGTCGCCCATATGGCGTTTGACTGCTTCGATGATGCGGGAGGGATCGTCTTCGATCGCCGTCCGTTCGAACGAGGGGCCGACGACGACGCGTCCCTCTTCTCCCAGCAGAACTACCGAAGGTGTAATCGAGCGGCCATCCGTGTTTTTCAGGGAAATGGGATTCCCGTCTTTGTCGAGTTGGGCGATGGCGGAATATGTGGTTCCGAGGTCGATGCCAACAGTCTGGCCTTCAACAAACTTCATAATGCTACCTTAATTTGGATTATCAAGCGGGTTCATCATGGATCAGGACATTGGAGCGGAATCGCAGGAATCAGGTTGCGAAACAGGAAGACTCGCTCCCGATTTCATCTGATTCTGAAATCAAGATTGGTGTATCCGGTTAATCTGTATAACGTTTAACTCACCTATTCTGCCACCGCGGTGATGGGGAATCAAGGACTTGATCGATGTGAAACTAAAATCTGGCAAAGTCTTAACGAAATGGATTTGATCGTTATGGGCAAAAATTCAGTGCCATGGTGAGGGGCGTTTCCTGACTGATTCCTACATTCGCGCTGATCGGGATAACTGGAGTCGCAATCTCGATTGATGAAAAGTCTCGATTTCGATTTCTGAACGTGACTTCCAGAGCGTTTCCTGCGCGCGTCCGCAGAATCGGAGAGGGCGTGAGGGTTGGCTCTGGGAGAAGTTCCCTTTACAATCTAAGCCAGATTCAGAACCCGTTCACACCCTCCTGGTTCGTGATAGCGGTCTGGGAACTGCTCCGGTTCTGAAGCAGAAACAACTGATATATATGATTTTACGCACATAGAAACCAGTTCCCGCGGTCTCAACAATGAAAACGAGAACAGGATGAACCAGCCGTCCCCTTCCATCACTCCCGAGCAGGCACTCGACCTGGCTCAGAATGCTGTCTCTGAAAAACAGCTTTCCGAATCTGCTTTCGAAAATCTCAAACGCTGGGTTACTGAACCTCAGTATGCCAGCTATCAACCGGCACTGCTCCAGCTGATTGAAGACAAAGCCTTTGATGATCTCGATACCTTCTTTTGGGAAGTGATCCCGTTTGGAACCGGCGGACGTCGGGGGCTGATGAGTGAGCTGGGTTCAGCGACGATCAACGAGCGGACGATTGCCGAGTCGGCACATGGACTGGCCGCGTATTACAAGAAATTCTCGGGACAGGAAACAGGTAAGGCCGCGATCGCTCATGACTCGCGCATCAATTCCTCGAAATTCGCCCGCATTGCAGCCAGTGTGCTGGCCGCCCATGGTCTGACGGTTTACTTCTTTAAGACGTCCCGTTCCACACCGGAACTCTCTTTTGCGGTTCGTCAGCTGGGCTGTGACGTCGGGGCCATGATTACCGCCTCGCACAATCCCCCCTCGGACAACGGTTTCAAGGCTTACTGGTCCACCGGTGGGCAGGTTCTGCCGCCGCACGACCAGGGAATTATCGACGAAGTCTATCAGGCGACGGAAATTCCTGTCGTCGATTTTGACACCGCGGTGGAACAGGGAACGATCCAACTGATCGACGAGGATGTTGCCGGCGAGTATCGCAAGTGTGTCGCCGAGCACAGTCATTCCAGTGCCCGCGAACTGAAAGGGCTTTTCACACCTCTCCACGGCGTAGGAGAAACCTCTGTCTTTCAGGTTCTGCAGCACGTTGGCTTCAAAGGCATTGAGCGGTTCGAACCGCAGTGCGAACAGAACGGCAACTTTCCGAATGTACCTGACCAACTACCTAACCCGGAACGGGATGAAGTCTATCAGCCGGCCATTGAGCAGGCATCGCAGACCGGAGCAGAGATCATTCTGGCCAGCGACCCGGATGCGGACCGACTGGGTGTCTGCGTTAAAAATGACGCTGGCGAATTTGTGCATCTGACCGGTAATCAAGTCGGGGCACTGCTCGCCGATTATGTGTTACGCAAACAAAAAGAGAATGGTAGCCTGACACCCGAGCATTATGTCGTGGAGACAATTGTCACCACGCCTCTGATTGCTGCGATCACACGGAGCGCCGGTGCACGGATCATTAACAATCTGCTGGTCGGCTTCAAATACATTGCCGAGACAATGGATGCGGAAGGGCCGGACAAATTCGTGTTTGGTACGGAAGAATCGCTGGGTTATCTGGCGGGAACGTACTGCCGTGATAAAGACGCCGCCATTGGTGCCCTCTGGGCCTGTGAACTGGCGGCAGAATTGAAGAGTGAGGGCAAAACCCTGCTCAATCACCTGGATGAACTCTATGTTGAGCATGGATTTCATCTGGAAGGTCAGGTGTCCAAGACGTGTAAGGGGTCACAAGGCAACGAGCAGATCAGACAGCTGATGAAGGCGTTTCGCAGCACGCCTCCACAGAAAATGGGGCAGCTGACGTTCACCCTGGTCCGGGATTACGCGGATCTTGAAATTCGTTCATTACCCGAAAATACCACTGCTGAGACCTTTTCTAAACCCAAAGGAAATGTTCTGATGTTTGAAGCGCGGGCCGAAGGCTCGCCGCTGACAGTGCAGCTGGGTGTGCGTCCGTCAGGTACAGAACCGAAGATCAAGTTCTACTATTTTGCCCAGGCGGAGGTCTCTGAAGCTGGTCAGCTGGCGGAAACCAAAGCCTCCGCACTGGCGACCATTGAAGAATTCAAGCAGTCACTCATGGACTGGATTGATCAGACATTACAAACCAGCTGAACCGAGTCCCCAGAGACAGATCAGATAAAAATGTGGGTGAGTCTGGCATTTCCTTGATTGTGAACTGACGACTGCCATCTATAATATTAAGCAAATTTAAGTATATTTTCTGACAATTTATTGTCATCAACTTCCCTCAGAGATGGTGATCCAGCATCAGTAGTCAGGAGTTCCGGTCGACCTCATGTCACGCCGGTCTCTACTGGACTGCTCCCACCCGGCTAGCTAACAACAACGATTACCATTAGACCAACTTTTATCAGATTTCAGGCAATATCATGACGCAACAACGTATCGGGATTTGGATTATCGGAGCATGGGGCGGTGTGGCTACCACAGCCGCAGTGGGGCTTTCCGCATTGACGAAAGGCCTGACCGGAACCAGCGGTCTTGTTTCAGAAAATCCCTACTTCAAGAAACTGAACCTGCGCGACTGGGATCAGTTCGTCATCGGCGGTCACGAAATCCGCGATACCTCGTTTGTCGAAGCCGCGAAATACTTCAGTGAAAACTCAGGCGTGTTCCACCCCGCGCTGTTGCAGGCCGTCGAAGAAGACCTCAAGTCCTACGATGAAAACGTCAAGCCGGGAACGCTGATCCATGTCGGAGATACGATTCGATCTCTCGCCGGTGATGCCGTTCGTAAGTTCGATACAGAAACTCTACAGGAAACCCTGGCCCGTCTGACTGCGGATATCAAAGAGTTCCAGGAAAAGCATGATCTGGGCCACGTCGTTGTGGTCAACCTGGCTTCCACGGAACCGCCGGTCGATGAAGCAGCGAAATCGCTCAGCCTGGCTGAACTCAAAGATGCCCTCGAAAACGGAGTGACATCTCCGGTTCCCGCCAGTTCGCTGTATGCGATTGCCGCGATGGAAGCCGGCTGTTCGCATCTCAACTTCACTCCTTCCGCAGCCACCGATCTGCCGGCCATGATCGAACTGGCAGAAGAGAAACAGGTCCTGCACGGAGGACGGGACGGTAAGACCGGTGAGACTCTGATGAAGAGTGTACTGGCCCCGATGTTTGCTCATCGTAACCTCAACGTGATGAGTTGGGTCGGACATAATATCTTTGGAAACCTCGATGGCAAAGTGCTGGACGATCCAGTCAATAAATCGAACAAGGTGCATTCAAAGGATCATCTGCTGACCGAAATCCTGGGATACAAGCCGCAGACGCTGGTCTCCATCGAATACATTGAATCGATGGGTGACTGGAAGACCGCCTGGGACCACATTCACTTCCAGGGCTTCCTCGATACCAAAATGGCTCTGCAGTTCACCTGGCAGGGAACCGATTCGATTCTGGCTGCTCCGCTGATGCTCGACATGGTTCGCTTTACCGAACGGGAATGGCGGCGCGGTGGTCGCAGCGGTGTGATGTCGTATCTGAGTTCGTTCTTCAAGAGCCCGATGCAGGCAACCACGCCCGAATTTGAACGCCAGTACCAGCAGCTGGAAGCCTGGGCCGACGCCGTTTCCGAGGAATAGAAATCAACGTCAGCATGAAAAAGTGTCTCGCGTATTTACAACTAATGCGGTTTCCCACGGTGTTCACAGCGATGTCGGACATCATCCTGGGGTTTCTGCTGACGCATAATTCGTTTGAGCCACGGCTGGATTTCGGATTGTTGCTGGTCGCATCAGCGGGACTGTACCTCGCAGGGATGGTCTTCAACGATGTCTTCGACCGGAAAGTGGATGCCGAAGAACGGCCGTCCCGCCCAATTCCTTCCGGACGCATATCTACTCGGAACGCTGCGGTGCTGGGTGGTATGTTGATGCTGGCCGGTGTCGGTGCAGCCCAGACGGTGGGGACGCAGAGTCTGATTGTCGCCGGCCTGCTGGTTGTCGCGATTCTGGGCTATGACGTGATTTTGAAGAAGACGTTCCTCGGTCCGGTCATAATGGGCAGCTGTCGATTCCTGAACCTGATGCTGGGAGCCAGTGCGGTGGCACGCGAGATCAATCTGTGGGTCAAACCGCAATTACGCATCGCGGCTGCTATGGGGCTCTTCATTATGGGGCTCACCTGGTTTGCCCGGATGGAAGCGAAACAGAGTCATCGTGGTCACCTTGTTGGAGGCCTGCTGGTGATTAACGCTGGGCTGGGTGGCCTGGTCTGGATGCTGGCGACCTATCCCTGGCCGCGGGAAATCAATCTGACGATGGTCCTGGCGGCGGCAGGTGTGGTCATTCTGACCATTAACCGGCGGCTGGTGCAGGCCATTCTCAACCCCGCCCCCCAAAACGTGCAGATCGCCGTCAAGACCATGCTCATCTCTTACGTGATGCTGAATGCGATCATGGTCTTTGTCTGGACGACCAACCCTGCCTACGCGATTCTGACAGCCGCGTTGCTGCTGCCCACGATCCTGCTTTCCCGCTGGATGGCGGTCACCTGATCGGGGCAGGCAGAAAAGTCCGTTTTACTTATACCGGCTGGAAGCCCATGACCTGGTAGCGGGCCAGTTCCATTGTGTCGGTCAGCTTGATGGCACTGATCGCTTCATAAGACAGCATGACTTTGCGCGCTCCCTGGGAATCCGGTTTGTCCCGCTCCAAAAGCACCACGCCCGTAGAGAGCAGGAAGTTCTGAAAAGGAATCGTTTCCTGGTAATTCGTGACGATAATGCCCCGTTTGGGAATCACTTCGGGCCAGTTCTCTAGAATGGAACGCCATCCTTCTGCACTTTGCATGGTAATTGTCTTTCGAAGGAAATAGGGAAAAACTCAAACACCACGCAAGATAGGATTTCCCGATCATTTCAGCAAGAGGAACATTCGGGGATGAAGCATGGTTTTCTCCGCGGGAGTGGAACGATATGATTCAGAGGCGGGCGCCCGTATCACTGATAATTCCCTGGATCTCCTTCTAGTAGAAAATAGCGTTCCTTGAGTGTGAAACGAGAACCCGTCGCGATTTCCTTTGCGGAATTTGTGGCGATGATGGCTTTGATGCAGTCGCTGGTGGCACTTTCGATCGATGCGATGCTGCCTGCCCTGACGGAAATTGGTCAGGATCTGGGGGCCCGTGAGGCCAATGACAGCCAGCTGATTGTCTCGTTTCTGTTTCTGGGGCTCGCGTTCGGGCAGGGCGTGTATGGTCCACTCTCAGACACCACCGGCCGAAAACCAGCTGTCTACCTCGGATTCGGCCTGTTTCTGACCGGCAGCCTGTTTTCTCTGTTTGCTACAGATCTGAACGTCATGCTGGGGGGACGGTTTCTCCAGGGGCTCGGGCTGGCAGCGCCCCGGTGTGTCATCGTGGCAATCGTCCGCGATCAGTACGAAGGCCCCGCAATGGCCCGGGTCATGTCGTTTGTGATGACGATCTTCATTTTCGTTCCGGCAATCGCACCTACCTTGGGGCAGGGTATTTTACTGATCGCACACTGGCGCGCCATCTTTGCTGCGTTACTGGTCTGCGGACTGCTGACCCTGGCCTGGTTTGCGCTGCGTCTGCCCGAAACTCTGAGTGTAGAGCGGCGGATTCCCTTCTCGATCGCACGCATCAAATCTGCTGTGATTGAAGTCTGCTCACACCGCGTTTCGCTGGGTTACACGATTTCTCTGGGGTTGATCTCCAGTGCGTTCCTGGGATATCTGAGTTCCGCCCAGCAGATCTTTCAGAAACAGTACAAGCTGGGAACCATGTTTCCGCTGTACTTCGCCATCCTGGCCCTCTGTATCGGCAGTGCTTCGTTTGTGAACGGGCGACTGGTCATGCGGTTCGGGATGCAGAAGCTGTCGCGGTGGTCCAAACGGTTTTCGACGGTCATCTCCCTGCTGTTCTTCGTGTACGTTCTGAGTACGGGAGGACAGCCCCCGCTGTGGACGATGATGGGCTATATGATGATCATCCTGTTCTGCTTCGGGATCATGTATGGCAATCTGAATGCGATGGCGATGGAGCCGCTGGGGCATATCGCCGGCATCGGAGCGGCAGTGATGGGGGCACTTTCGACGCTGATCTCGGTTCCCTGCGGGATTCTGATTGGTCACAGTTATAACGGCACAGTCATTCCGGTCATCAGTGGATTCATGCTCTCCGGAGTGCTGATTGTGGTTGTGATGCACTGGGTGGAATCCGCGCCGACACAGGCTACGGGAGAGACTGTCTGAACCGGTCCAGACGGCGGCAGAATTAACAAAACGGATCGTTTCTGGTAAGGTAACGCTTTCTAAAACCGTTCCCTCTATTATTGCTGCCTCAGGACTTACGATGAGTTATCAGTTCGAACAAGGTGAATCACTGGCAGATGGCGTGCGACGGATTGCCGGTCATCAGGTGCATAAGGCAATCCAGGAACTGCAGGATTCAGAATCGGACCGGCACGAGGCCATTCATGAAGTTCGCAAACGGTTCAAGAAACTGCGGGGGTTGATTCGAATCGTCCGATCGGGACTGGGAGACGACTACAGCCGCATCAATGTCTGGTATCGCGATGCAGGACGCAAACTGTCCCGCGTCCGCGATGCAGAATCGATGCTGGAATCTCTGGCGAAACTCAAGCAACGCTTCGACGATCCCGCATACGTAGACCTGTTTGCCGCTTTTGAATGCTGTTTCCGAGAACGCAAGCAGCAACTGGTGGAAGAGTGGATTGACCTGGATCAGGAACTGCAGCAGCTGTGTGACGAACTGCAGACCGCACTCCAGCAGATTGACGAGTGGAAGATCAAAGGCAAAGCAGACAAGATTCTCAAACGCGGATTGCAGCGGAATTACCGTCGCGGTGCTGAGGCACTGGCGGAACTGTATGTGCAACCGCACGATGAACTCTTTCACGAGTGCCGCAAACGCAGCAAGTATCTGATGTATCATCTGCGCCTGCTGAAAAAAGTCTGGGAGCCGATTGTGGCAGCGCAGCTTGAGGAGCTCGACCAGTTAAACGACTACCTCGGCGACGATCACGATCTGGCGGTGATGACCAGTCAGCTGACCAGCGAACCGGAACGGTTCGGCGCGACCAGCGACATCGATCAACTCTTAACGCTGATCGGTCAACAAAGGGAAGAATTACAATCAGCGGGACTGGCACTGGCCGATCGCATCTATGCGGAACAGCCCAAAGCATTCGCGCAGCGTCTGCAGGCTTACTGGAAGCTGTGGCAAAGCCGTTCATTACCCAGAACGTGATTGCTGCAGGTCTGGGGATACGTTCTTGTATTCGTGCTCTGTTCCGGGTACAGTAATTTTTCCGTTCCCATGCAAAACCGCAGTGTATCGCGTTTCGACAGCGGTTGACTTCTGAAGATGAGCCACGGAGATCACGATGGACTCAAACGAGCACAGTGAATCAGAGACACCAACCTTCACGCCGGAGACAGACCGGCAGCATCCCCCTTATCGCTCTCCGCTGATCGTCAGGGGGCTGGTGTTCGCGTTCCTGGTTCTACTGGTGGTCGGCATCTATTCCGGTCGCCTCTTCAAACCCGCAGAGCAGGCACATTCCTTTAAGAGCGAAATGCAGCCGCTGGGTCTGGCGTATCACGAATTTCATCAGAAACGGGAACGCTCTCCTTCCAGCCTGGAAGATCTCCAGGATTTCATCGACAATCCTCCGCCTCCCCCGAAAGCGGAGGGAATTGTCCCCCCCGATTCTGTGGTTGTGGTTACGATCCCGGAGAGTCTGAAAAAGATGATTGATGCGGGCAAGGTCGTCGTCATCTGGGATGCTGTACTGACAGACTCGGGTCAGGAAAACGACAAGTACCTGCTGGCCTACACCGCAGACATCGCTGACAACGGCGGCTTCGCACTCACCGCGGCGGGCCGTGTGCTGGAACTGACAGCCGAGGAATTCAAAGCCTATCCACTGGTTCCGACAGTGACTGACGCAGTGAAACCAGACGACGTTGAGGCCCCTGAGAAAGATTCGGGAGAATCAACGAACAAGGAGCCCTCGTCAGAACCAGCGCCGCAGGAATCGACTTCCTCCGACAAGGGTTAAGTAATTCAGTCTTCCGGAGATTCGGGGATGCGCAGCAGGGAGATCAGCAGTCCCCGTTTCTGTCCGTGTACTTCAGCGATTTCAGGCAGGTGCCCGCAGACTTCGAAGCCGAACTTTTCATTCAGATGTTTCGTAGCTTCGTTGTGATCGAAGTGCATGCCGACCAGGGTTGTGATTCCCAGAGAAGGGCAGGCATCGATCATTTTCTGCAGCAGAAATGTGCCCAGTCCCTGCTTCTGGTGGGAGTTCGACAGGTAGAGACTGACTTCGGCCGTCTTGTCATACGCCGGCCGTCCCGCGTAGAAAGAGGTCACATAGATGCAACCGGCGATCTGTCCCGCTTCGTCTTCAGCCACCCAGATGGGGCGTTTCTCTGGTGAGAACTGGGCAAACCACGGTCGGCGGCTTTCAACGGTAATCGGCCGGGTATCTGCCGTCGCAGTGCCGGCGGGAATCGACTGGTTGTAGATGTCGACAATCGCAGGCAGGTCATCCAGAGTGGCATCGCGGGTCGTAAACATGGGACGTTATCTGCTTGAGTTTTGAGGATGCGATCAGCGTCACAATCACGCCGATGGTTAGACCTGTTTTAACATGTCAGCCATTCATAGTACAAATGAGATCACGATGACCGCTACCAGAATAACCGGGTACAGGATCCGCGACCAGAAATCGAGCTGTGCCACCAGACGTTTATTCTGAATACTTTCACCCTTGAGCAGGTAGGTGTTTGTCACCGTCTGGATCAATCCTGAAAACACCGTGAGGGTCGACAGCATGATGAAACGGTCGATGCGCGTGATATAGGAAATCCGCGGCAGCAGAACCGTGATCGCAAACAGGTAGGCGACCAGAGTCAGGAACGCGGATGTAGAGATGCCGATGTTGGTTCCTGACTGTTCCGGATTCAGCCAGCGGGGCAGCCAGGACATGATCACGATCAGACATAACGGCAGAATGACCTTTAAGATGTAGTATTCGGGCTGTCGGGCAACCTGGATCTTCATTTCGTAGCCAGCGACGCCGATGGGTCCCTGGTCTGGATAGTACGGTGCCGATTTTGCCTCAAAGGAGAGAATATCAAAGTCGGGTAAGGAAAAGTGGGGTGCCAGGTTGGAAGTTCTCCCCAGTTCGCCAACCCAGGGCGTTATACTGACCTGTTTCTCAGAAAAGCCTGGGGCCACCAGTTGGATCGAGAGTTCCTGGCGATCAAATGGAAAGTCGTGGAGATTCAGTGGCTGCGAAAAATGGCCCCAGACTTTCTGTCGATAAATGACGGTTCCGTCCGGCAGGATTTCCGCCGTCTCGGGATACGACTTCCAGGAATTCTGTTGACCGATAATGGTCAGGCGGGGATTCCAGATGTCGGCCAGATCGACGTGTAGCGGTCCGGGGCCTGCATGCTGGAGCAGAGGACTGTTCCAGCGGGCTTCATAATACACGCTGGCCGCAAAGCTCTGGTCGGCCGAGTTGATTTCATCAATATCAATCACATAAATCAGGGCCTGTACCTCAGTCGCTTCACCCGGACTGGCAGGACGCTTCAGTTCCGGCTTAGCCTCTTCGACCAGGGTTGACTTTAGAGGACTTTTTACTGCACTGGGATCAGTGGGACCAGGGGCAACTTCCTGAGCAAAAGCGGGGACTGGCAACAGCAGACCGAGGCAGAACAGAAAGCGAGGCAGAAACGCGTTTGTCAATCAAGTGTTCCTTATCGAGAAGCGGGATCAGACTGGCCGAGGATACCAGGGCGAGGCCTGGCTCAAATTATACCCACGGCCGGGGCGTTGATCCCTCTGAATCTTTCCACAGTTCATCAATCAGTGGAAATGCATACTTTGTCCTCTCTCGGCTCAAAAATGCAATATTACTCGGTGTACCGGTTTCAGAAATTGCCAGAAAAGTTTATGACAGGGACTGTCTGCTGTCGCGAAGCAGGGGGAATTGGGAGAGGAAATCGAGGAAACCGGTGAGATGATTGAAGATTTGCGGGAACTGAAGTTCGTACGGCTGGAGGACGCGGTTGCGGAAGTGGAGTCGCTGTTACAGACCGGCTACACCCAGCGGGGCAAGTGGAATCTGGCCCAGATCTGTCGGCACTTGTCGCTAGTGCAGGATCCCGCACTCGACGGATACCCGAGATGGATGCTGATCTATGCTCCTCTCTGGCCGGTGATGCGTCGGCTGTTCCTGCCGCGTCTGCTCAAGGGAGATTCTCCCCAGGGAATTCCGACAACTCCGATTTTCGTGCCGGCAGCGGACCTGGCAGACGCCTCGGAAGCGGAACACTTTGCCCAGAGCGTGGCCCGCTTCAAATCCCATGAGGGACGCTACCACTGGCATCCCGGCTTCGGCCGCCTGGATCGCGAAACGCTGGAAACCGTTTACACAACCCACGCCGCCCATCACCTGCGGTTTCTGGAACCGCAGGCAGATGGGGAGGAAGTGAAATGTTCTTGACAGGGTTTTCTCTCTGCGCTACAAACGCAAGACCATGAATCAGGTCTAACCTGAACTCGGGAATTCTGCTCCGAATCTTTCACGATAATGGATTGTCTGTACCAACCTGGCAGACTGTAAAGGTTTTCGATATGAGTCGACGTCTCTCTCTCCCCATCTTTGCAGCCAGCATGCTAGTTATAAGTTGCTTACTGATCTGTCCCCGGATCTGTCACTGTCAAACCTCACGGCAATTACCCCAGCAGACGATCTTGCAGGGGAAATTGAACAAGATTATGGCAGTCTGTTACTCAAAATCCGGAAAAGAACTGGCTGCGGTCGACAGTGCAGGAGTGCTCGCGATCTGGGACATCGGTCAAAAAATGCTCATTGGAAAAATTCAGCTTCCTTATCAAATGAATGAGCACGCTCAGTTGGAATGGGATTCTAACGGAAAAATCTTACTCTGCTGGTCTCATGATGTCGGTGCGTTTGTAATTGACCGTCTGCTGATGAAGCAGAAAACCATTTTCTCAAAGTCGGAAGAACTGCTGCAACTGCATCCTTATCGATACCTGTCAACGCAGTCTCTAAGAATATTGCCAGATGGCAAATCTCTTCTGCGTGTTCAATCTGCGATATTTAATGTGCCTGATGAAGTTCGGGAGGCAGTTGCAGCTTCCTCGTTTTTAGAGGTTATTGATATCGAGAAGAAAAAAGTCCTGAAACTGGACACACCCAAATACATCATGGACATTAAATATGTTAAGGAGGGGCAATTCCTGGCTACTGACTGGGATGCATCCTTGTATTCCGGGAGCGTGAAAGATGCCTCTCAAAATATGCAGGTTCTGAGGCAAACCAATAAACAGAGGCAGGAACTCTATGATAACCTGACAATGATTTATCGGGGCTTGATGGGGCTGTCTGCGGATGGGAAATACCTGGTGGTGAGCGGGGTGTCTGGTGAGTTTAAGTATGACAAATCTGGCAATGTGATAAATAGCGTTACCGGTGTGGTCGATGTCTTTCACCTCAAACCTTTCAGGAAACTCAACACATTGTCAATCACCAAGATTGATTATGAAGACCAGAGGATTTCGAATTTATTCAGTCAGCTGAACACAATCTGTATTTCTCCAGATGGAACTTACATTGCTGCAGGCTCTCTGAGTGGGATTGTCCAGATCTGGGATCGTCAGCAGATGCAAAGCTTGCGCGTGATCGAACTTAAACACGAAGATACTCCTCGAGATATTCGATTTGCTCCGGGAGATCGGCCTTGCTTTGCATTTATTGCCGGTGATGAGAGCGTGTTCTACTACTGTGATTTAAACAAAAAGCAGGAGTTCAAATTAAGTAGCGTTGAAACATTTGACTGGTCAGTAGATGGAAAGCAGCTTGCTGTCGCGAGAAAAGAAGAGGGGGCAGTGCTCCTGTTTGATTTCAATGAATAGTCCATGCTAAATTCTACATTCGGCAGGTAACAGTATAGTGAAGCAGGCCGGAGCGTGAATTTCAGGTCAGTTTCCCAGGTACCAAATTTTCATAGCTGCTTTGGCACGCTGAGGATTACCTTCAATATCGAAGCGCCTTCCCGTTAGTTGAATCCGATCGATGATGGTCTGACAGCATTCACCAACACGAATAACATGATGTGAAAAATAGAAGTTTCTATGAAACCCGACACAACGTGTAAAGCTGTTGTCATCGACGGCATCGATTAACTGTTCCAGGGCAACGTCTCCCATTTTGACCAGTTGCGTGGCGGGACTCCCTTTACCTTCTACCTGACGAGGAATCCAGCCCCCATCCCGTGGATCATCGAAAATATCACACGAACCTGGCTGACTGTGTTGGGTTGCGTTCTGATCGCGCAACTGATAGATCAGTTCCGCCACTTGTTCCTGGACTGTCATTTCTTCCAGAGGCCTGACCTTTTTTTGTGCATGCGCTTCGTCTTCCTGAATCATCCGGATTAGAATTTCTGCTGACTCTCTGGCGCGTACAGCTTGTGAGCTCTGTGGAAAATGTTTTGCAATCTCGCGAAAACGCTGAAGCAAATCCTGACGTGGTATTTCTGGGTCGCTGAAGTCTCTTACGGCCTTCCACATGAAGGACTTAGCCATGTCCTCCGCCAAAGCATTTTGAAGGCCTTCCTTTCCCAGTGGTTCCTGTGTCTTTAAATCAGGTGTCTCAGACATATAGGTTATGAGTTCTTCTGCCTCCTGATAGTGTCCCGCACCAAAGCATCCACGGGCGAGAATAAACAGTTCCATCAACTCACTTGACTGTCTGCCAATATGCCTCAGGCGATTTTCTTCCGGGGTGCGCGAGCGTAAGTGCTTCAGTCTTCGGATCACGTCTTTTCTGAGATTGACTTCTTTGAATTCATATGGCCTTCCTGTGAGCATATTCGGGTTCTCATCAGAGTAAGTTACGGTACGCATACCGAGGGTGAAGGCTTTCTTTTCAGATCCATTGGATTCAAGTAAAAACACATTCGAATATTGAGGTTTTTCTTTGTCATCACCCAGAGCCCAATAAGTTCCCAGATAGATCTGCAGATAATTTCGATTGTCGAGATTCGGAACACCCAGCGAATCAAACCACTCAAACAGTGCGCGGCTGTGTGCCGAGAGGCTCGGCTTTGAGGAGATGCTCTGTCCATCAGACTTGTCGGCTTCAGGCAGAGCGACTGCAGAATTACTGGCGCTGCTTTGAGTCTGTGGACTTGAATCTGGCTTATCAGAACATGCTGACTGTAGAAGCAAAATAGCCGGCAGGGCAAGAGGGAATGTGCGACGCATCGGGAACTCCTTTTCAGACCACACAGGTGAACCGCCTCTTGCCGAATTTTATGAAAAAACGTACATCAGAGATAGATTGATCGGCGGGGTGAGGTGTTTCGACGCCGCTCAACACCTGCGGTTTCTGGAGCCGTATTAAAAACTATTGATGATCATGCTTTCGAGTTAAAATATCATTACTGTCAAATTGCAAAAACATCTTCCAGGAAATCTCTGGTATTGTCATATAATGGCTGAGCGAGGGGAGTCAAATTATTTCGTTCGCTGCATTGTTCCGGTCCTATCGGAATGAGTAATTCGTGATCCATCCAGACAATGGGACAGTCTCCATCAGACCTTTGTTGGTTATCAAAGCACATAGGCCCCCAGCCATCACCCCATTGTGCAAAGGGGATGTAGCCCGCTCCAATCAAAGATTGCCAACCAGTCAAAATCCCTTTTAATGGTCCCAGCGGATTATTACTTGGTACATCAGTCATGAATATCAACTGATCGTACTTCTGACTATGAACCTGGTCAAACAGCTGACAGGCAGCCATCAAATAAGCGCGGAATAAATCAGGCAGTACAATTTTAAATGAGGCTTCCAGTTCCAGAATGGCATCCATAGTGATGCGGGGGGGCAGGATTTTCCATTGAACCCAGCCGTCATCGTTTATTTTACCTGCCTGCATCTCGGGAGGGACACCTGCTGCTGATGTCTCCTCACCCGCAACTCCCATCGCGTAGTACTCGGAGTAGAAATTATTCAACAGTGATTGGATATACTGGATATCATCCTGAAGTGTCATGATTCAGATCCTCAAAATTACCCTTTAACCTGTCCCAGCATTTTGCGGGCGGCGTGGCCCAGCATGACGGTGTCGACGCCGACGGTGATCAGGGTGAAGCCTTTGTCGATGTAGGGTTTGACTGCGTCCACGGTGACGCCGAAGATGCCCAGGGGCATGTTGTATCTCTGACAGACTTCGGTCACATGGTCGATGGCGCCAGTCACTTCGGGATGATCGATCTCGCCGATGCGTTTCATACTGGCAGAGAGATCGTAGGGGCCGATCAAAACTGCGTCGACGCCGGGGACGGCAACGATCTGTTCAATGGCGTTGACCGCATCGATGTGCTCGGCCTGAACGACGACGGTGGTTTCCTCATTCGCTTTGGCCAGGTAGTCATCAAAGGCAAAGCCGTAGCCGTGGGCGCGACCCAGGCCGACCCCCCGGGTTCCTTCAGGCGAGTAGCGGGACCAGGAGACGATCTGTTCGGACTGTTCCACGGAATTGACCTGCGGAGCGATGATGCCGGCGGCACCCAGATCGAGGGCTTTCTTGATGGAGACTTCTTCGGGGGCGGGCAGCCGGACCAGGCTGGGGATCTTGTGACTCACCCGACCCACGATGGCCTGCAGATCGGAGGGGGCGAAGGTGCTGTGTTCGGCGTCGAGGAACAGCCAGTCGTAGCCGACGTCCGCCAGGATCTCGGCGGCTTCCGGGCAGGAAAAGGTGACCATGGGGGCAATCAGCAGTTTCCCCTGTTTGAGTTGCGAGCGGAATGAGTCAGACATGGGAGATCCCTGGTAGCTAAATGTGCATGATAAATACAGTTGAACGCGACTCGGGCGGTTGAGGGGAGATTGTTTCCGGCTTGCGCCTGCGGTATCCTGAAGACGAGGTCCAAATCCGTTCGTTTTCAGTAACCGGGAAGAATATCGATGTTGAAATCAATCCGTTGTCTGCGTTCCACACTGTTGATTCTATGTTGTTTGAGTTTCATCGTAGCCTCGCTGCAGGCGAATGACAAGAAAACCGAGCCGACCAACGCCGACGAGGCTGCTGCTAAAAAAGCGAAGCAGGAAGCGGAGATCAACAAAAAGTTCGCGGCCTGGAAAGCGACACTGCCCGCGAAACAGCAGGCGTGGGAAACCGTGCTCGAGGAAAACCTGGGCGGTTTTTATCTCCCGATCTATAAAAAACAGAAAGTCGCCGGTCAGAAGACCGCCTGGGATTATGTCGCCGATGATCCCAAACTGCCCCGCGTGCTGTTGATTGGAGATTCGGTTTCGCGGGGATACACACAGGCGGCCCGGAACGCCTTAAAAGGGAAAGTGAACGTGCATCGGGCTCCAGCGAACTGCGGACCGACGGCGACGGGCCTGAAGAAACTCGATGTCTGGCTGGGAGACGGCAACTGGGACCTGATCCATTTCAACTTTGGCATTCACGACCGTCGGACCAATGTCGACGACTACGAGAAACGCCTGGAAGAGATTGTGAAACGACTGAAGCAGACCGGTGCGAAGGTGGTCTGGGCCAGCAGTACGCCGATCCCGGCTGACTGGAAAGAGGGACCGGAGATGAAAGCGAAGCTGGAAGAAAAGAATGCGATCGCTGCGAAGGTGATGGAGCGGAACGGTGTAGAGATCGATGATCTGTTTACCTTCATCACGCCGCATCTGCCAGAAGTACAGAATCCGAAAGACGTGCACTTCAACGGCAAAGGCTATGACCTGCTGGGGAAACAGGTAGCGGAATATATTGAGGGGGCACTGCAGGAAGAGAATCAGAAGTAGCTTTCCTTACAGTATTTAAGACAGCAGCCAGTAGCCGATGCCGGCGATGAGACAGATGCCGGCCAGGACGGAGGCGGCGATCAACATCGGCTTCTTCTTGTTTTTCTGGACGTACTGATTCGGCGAGGCGACGCGGAAGTGATAGCTGGCGGCCAGTGACAGAGTGTTGCCGGGGAAGAGGATCTGTTCCTGAATTCGTCGGCCGTCGACTTCGGTGCCGTTTTTGCTTTTGAGATCGGTGACGATCCAGCCGGTGTTCTCGTAGTGAAATTCGCAGTGATTGCCTGAAATGCCGGGGCGATCAATCTGGATATCGCAGGTCGGATTCCGGCCGAGGGTCACCCGCTGTTTGAAGATCGGGAACCGGCGTTTATCGTCGAGGTCGATCAGTTCAATCGGTTGAAAGTCTTTGACCATGGCGTCCGAGGCTTCCTGAGCCATGTGGTCTGTTGATTCGGTGGGAACGCCACGACGGAGGATGCCACTCTTGGAAATGTCCGATTCGCCGCGGGTCAGGCGTTCGATGCCGTCTGATTTCTGTTGCTGCTTAGCCTGTTCGGCAACATGACTGGCGGTTGCAATGCGTGAAGAGAGCTGCGGTTTAACAATACTCGACTGAGCGATCGCACTGCGGGCCTTGGCATGCTGAACCCGCTGCGAGACAACTTTATTGAAGCGGAATTCAACCGGCTGGCGTTCGGCGAACGGTTCCAGGGCCGCGGCAACTTCTGCCATCGACTGATAACGATCCTCGGGAGCCTTGGCCATCATTTTTTCGACGATCGCGACGACCTCAGCAGGGATCGCGGGTGCGATTTCGGCGATCGACCGGGGGGCCTGTTCGCGGTGGGCCTGAATTTTCTGAGCAGCGGTCCCTTTGGGGAAGGGGAGTTTACCGGTCAGGAGGAAATACATCGTCCCCCCCAGTCCGTAAACATCGGCCCGGGCATCAACGGTGGTGCCTTCGCGGGACTGCTCGGGGGCAATGTATTCGGGGGTCCCCACACAGCCGTGTCCAAAGATCATCGAGAGTGAGAATTCCGCATCGGGATTGTCTTTGAGCAGGGCCAGACCAAAGTCGAGTACTTTGACATAACCCTGGGAATCGATGATCAGGTTTTCCGGTTTGAGGTCGCGGTGGATAATGCCTGCCTGATGGGCTTCTTCCAGCCCCAGAGCGGCCTGGGCGATGACATCGCAGACCTGGGGAGAGGGGAGCGACTTCTGTTTGAGCAGCACCAGTTCCAGCAGGCTGATGCCTTTGATAAATTCCATCGCGATAAAACAGACGGCCCCTGATCCTTCATAGGAGATCGTGCGGACAATGTGGGGGTGATCGAGACGCGATCCGGCTGAGGCTTCCAGTTTGAGCCGGGTCAGCATGCCCGCGTCGTTGCGACATTTGTCATTGAGGACCTTGAGGGCGACCGGTTCCTTCGTCTCCAGGTGCTCCGCAAGATACAGGCTGCCCATGCCGCCGAAGCCGAGGACTTCCAGCACCTTATATTTGTCGATGAAGAAACCACGTTTACGGCCGGCCAGCAGGCGTTCGCCCTGATAACGCGTCAAGACTTTCCCAGTGACCAGACGTTGAGCGGCCTCCTTGGGCTTTTCGGCGGATTCCAGGTCGAATTCTTCAATGACGGCGCGAAGTTTGTCTTCCGAGAGCAGATGGCTCTCCTGCAGTAATTCCAGAAATGACGGTACGTCTTGTGGTTTCGACATAAATCACAGTTGCGCGATGGGAAATGAGAAATGTTCCTAATTATATACAGATGCAACGCACTTTGGTAGCGGATTCCTGTGAGGCGCACAATTTCCTGAAACTTCGCGCAGACCGAAATCCTGATCTGGTAACTGCTTCGGACAGGCAGAGGCGAAGTCGATGAATCAACGTGTATGGATGTGTGTTTGTTCCGAGAGATGTTCTGCCGGGGGATGCGCATCGCAGAAGGAGAGACGGTCTGTGAATCGAAGAGGATGGAAAAGGAGAAACGCTCACAACCGGAGTCGGGGTTGTGAGCGCTTTTCCGGAATGACTCTGTTTTGATATCAGTCGGCAGATTTGGTCATCTGGTAGTCCAGCGTGAACTGATGCTGGTCCCGCTCAGGAATCAGCTTCGTTTTTTCACAGGAGGCCCCTTTGACGGGATTCCAGGTGCGGACCTCGATTTGGTTTTGAGCTGGCAGGAACCGCATCAGCCGGAAGCCTTCGGCTCCATAGTCGGAGAGCAGTTCATGCACCGTATTCCCATGTTGGCCTTTGACGCTCTGGCGCATCGCCTGGGTACGGCTCTGGTCACCACAGCAGATCAGAAACAGGTTCTTGTGTTTGCTGAAACATTTTTCCCACATCTGCTGTGAAGTGTTCCCATTGGCACCGTGGCACTTTTTCCAGACCATGCGACCTTTGGGCGCGTCGAAGTAGTCGCGTGGCTGTTTGGGATGCTCGAGCGGGCCCAGATCCATGTGGGTGGTGATAATCGCTCTGCGGTCGGCATGTCTGGTGAGTACTTCATTGGCCCAGTTGAGAACCGGATCGGGTGCGTTACATTCCAGATGCATGATAATGAAATCCATACCTTCTGCAGAGAAGAGCTGATAACTGTTCGCGTTGTTGCCTGAGATTTCCGGTTGGTTCGGTTCGCCGGGATAGCAGCCGCCATACCAGTCGAATTCCGCGAAGCGGGAACGGGGAAAATATTTCTGGAACAGCGCTGAGTTGCCGGTTTTTCCCGTCATGTCGTGATTGCCGACACTGATTCCGTAAGGAACTTTGCCGTGCAGCTTGTCCATGCAGTTCTGAGCGACGGCCCATTGTTCGTCGTTATTGATGTCGACAATGTCGCCGACATGAGAGACGAAGACAATCCGCTGTCGGTCCAGCTCATCGACGATGCAGTCCGTGATCGCTTCGAAGACGGGGTTCGTCGTGGGATCTTTGGCCTGTTTTTTACTGTGCGTACCACGTCCTTTGTAGTGCTGGGTATCCGGGATCACAGCAATAGTGAAGGAGCTCCGGGGCGCCGGAGGAAGTTCTTCCCCGTGAACGGGCAGGACAGAGGCAGCGAGTAACAACATGGGAACGCAGATCGTCTGGAGCTTCATGGTGGTTCTACTATTGGGCGAATGAAAATGGGATGTAATTTATTTTAACACACATTGAGATTCGGAATAAAGGGCACCGCTTCAATGGGGGAATGCAATTTCCACTTGTGGATTCTGAGACTTCAGGTCGGCAAATGCGGGTTGCTTGAGATCGGTTTCGGTGGCATCAATGCGTTTCAGCTTATTCAGGCTGGTGAGTGTCGCCAGTACTTCCGGGCTGGTCTGGGCCGGCAGTTTGACTGCAATCACTTCTCCGGCGGAGTCGAGCACGATTTCAGCGCCACTGTCATTAAGTGTGGCGACCGCTTTCGCGACCTCTGCAGCAGGCTGGCCGGCGGCGGTATCAATTGTTTCAGAAGAACAGCCGGCAGCTGCGATCAAGAAACAGAACAGGCCCGCGGTTTGAACAGCCGAGGCTCGGTAGGAGACGTTCATGGTAACAGTGTCCATAAAGAGAATGTGAGTGAAAGCAGGACGACAGCGAACTGTCATCCTGCTGCTAGATTTCAGTTAGTCAGAGCAGACGCCAATCAGAATTCGCCGATCGGGTTACCATCAGCACGACTGCCGAGGTACGAGTAAACGGTCTGGCTCATGTTTTCACTGAGGAAGCGAACAGAACCGTCGAGGAACAGGAACTGGGCGCCGCCGGTATGCAGGCTGCCGAAACAGACTTCGTTGGTCGTGTTCATGGGAACTCCGGTGCTGGCGACATACTCGGAGTATTCGCGGGGAGCACCATCCCAGCCGCCGATCGATGTTGAACCGATATAGAAGTGGTCTTTGAATGCATCGAAGTCGTTTACACATTCACCGGCAGCGATGGTATTCGAGGTGCCATCGGTGATATCTCGGATTCCGATGGAGCTGTTGAGAAAGAAGGTGCCATCGGCGTCGGTGACATTCGCTTCACTGTCGGATCCCCGGGTTCCGGAGAAGCAGGCGAGATACGAAGTCGGTACGCGGGCGTCGATGCCGTCGTGATTGCGATGTTTGACGGTAATATCCGACGGGCAGCGATAGACGCTGAGGTACGTTGCACAGGCTTTCTCGTTATCGCCCGTTCCCCAGTCGGCGTTGAAATCGATCATATTGTAAACATTTGACTGGTCGAGGCCGGGCAGAATGGAACCGCTCCAGCCCAGTCCACCGTTGCCGGTGGCTGTGTTGGCGACGACCAGATCGACATTGAAACCGGGAGGCAGGACGCGATAGGTGTCGTGATAGTTGTGCATCGCGAGGCCGAGTTGTTTCAGATTGTTTTTGCATTCAGAGCGGCGGGCTGCTTCGCGGGCCTGCTGGACAGCGGGCAGTAACAGGGCGATCAGGATCGCGATGATAGCGATGACGACCAGCAGTTCGATCAGTGTGAAGCCACGTTTGACGGATTGCAGACGACAGGTTTTCATTGTTTACTCTTCTCACTTGGGATAAATAACAGAATCAGGTGAACCGGCAACAGGTTCCGGGTTAGTTCAAATTCAGATGACAAAAACAGATTCAGACAGGCATTCATTCCTCCGCTTCGACCAGAATGCGGATCTGATCGCGACCGATACCGCCGCCCCCGCGCAGACTCCAGGCGACACTTAATTCCGTTCCATCGGGTGAGAGTTCGACCTTGTCTGAACGATCGATACAGCGGCCGCTCTGACCGAACTCAACGTTGTCGTAGGCCACATCCTTGCGCCCCAGCGTCTTGTCGGTGGCATACAGTTCTTTTTCGGGTTTAATCGCTCCCAGTACGGACTGGTGAAAACGGACTGAGCCGCTGAGAGCCACGCGGGGCTGATCGTTGCCCGCGGCATCTTGATGCGGGCCATCCAGGTGCAGCAGGAAAACGTTGACGCGGGTGCCGCGAGGGATCACAGTGCGTTCTTCCCGGGGATTGTCTCCGCTGCCAATGACGGGGATTTTCCAGACGGTCACATCCTGTGGGAGTTCCAGATTCTTCTGTTCCAGAAACAGGGACAAATTCGAGTCGCTGGTGAAGTCGCCTGCACCAAGACGCTGCGGCATCTCCTGACGATATTCCAGCGATCCACTGAGAGAAGCGATACGTGCCTGGAACTGCAGGGCCCGCGAAAAGCGATTTTCGTCTGAAGTCAGCGAGATCGCCGCGGAGCCGTCTCCCGGCATTTGAATTCCTTCACCGGCCGAGAGCAGATGCGGAGGCAGGTCTGCCTGTTCGGTCTGAGTTTCTGCACAAACGACTTTGCCATGAAAGACATGGGTTTCCGAGGCGCCGCTCTCCTCGACGCGGACTCCAAAGCGGGTTCCGAGGTCAACGACTCTTTGTGTGGGTGTTTCGACGACGAAGCCGACAGCACTGGCGACGATCTCGGCAGCCAGTGCACCGCGGTGAAGTCGAATCCCGTTGTGATGCAACAGTTCAAAGTCGGCAGGGCTTTCGAGGATCACTGTTGCTCCGGAATTCATCTGCAGTCGTGCGACGCCTTCCTGCAGGCGATAGCGCTGTCCGGTCAACAGGGGGGACTGTTCGGCAAGTATTTTGCTGGAGGAGATCAGGCGACCCTGTTCCATTTCCTGCAAGGTCGCGACCTGAGTTTGAGGGACCGGTTGCAGGGCGTAATAGCCGAAGTAAGCCATCACGGTAAACGGGAGCAGATAGCAGACCGTGAGCAACAGATAATGAGAGATTGGTTTACGTGTCCGTCTAGGGCGCGGACGGGGAGCTTCCGGTTCTGGCAGCGGTGCGAGTAGATCGGGTTCGGCCAGTGTGGGGAACTCTTCATCGAGAATCAGCTCGGCATGCATGTCCATCAGGAAGACGTAGAGTTTCTGCGCTTCGGGGTCGTGGCGCAGGCGGTCCGCCAGTTCTCTGAGTTGTGCACTGCTGGCTGTCTCGTTCTGGACTTCATAAATCAGTTTGACCAGTGCTCTCTGTCTGCGGAACAGGCGTTTCATTCGTGTTCCTCCGCATTCATTTTGCGTTCGATGCAGTGGAACAGGACAGTGCGGATGCGATCCAGGTGCCGATAGATGGTGCTCAGGGGCTGGTCCATAATGCTGGCGGCCGTCTTCGCTCCATGCTCAGATTCATAGATCAGCTGCAGCAGGTAGAGATCTTTTTCGGTGAGCTGGCGTTTGCACTGCGCGAGAAAATCGCGTCTGATCTCCAGGAGTTCTTCACAGCGGGCATGCGTTGCAGCAAGCTGCGTCAGCAGTTGTTCATCGAACAGCGCAGCGAAGCGTTTTTTACGGTCCATGAGTCTCAAGACTTCAAAGCGGGCGATCCCGCAGGCCCAGCGGGTGAAGCTGCCAGTGTTTTCGTATTCCGCAAACTTCCGCCAGAGCACAAGGCTCGTCTCCTGCATGACTTCTTCGGCGTCATTGCGGCAGGGAATCAAAGTGAGGATGAACCGAAAGATGCGCGGGTACGCCTGGGCGTAGAGACGCATAAACTGTTCATCGTCGGCTGAGGATTGCTGCGGGGAGGACTCGGCAGCGGTCTCAGCGGATGCATCCTGGTGGTGTGTGCGGGAGGTTGTAAAACTGCGGGTACGGTCCATGGGTCTGGTCGCGGATTTCAAATTCGAATCGAAACTCTGGCGGGTGTCGCCTGATGCTATGTCCCGATGAGGGGGATAAAATTCTCAGGTGAATTTGAAATTTTCTTTTTCCGATTTCGCAAGGCGGGTTAGGCTGGAAGAGCGAGGCGAGTTTTTCGGCTGGACATCAGACAAAAAAGAGTGATAGCGGGACTCTAATCTGATTTTGAAAAATGAGAATCGTTACAGCAGGTTCATCGATTTGATAAATGAAAACTTCATGTATTGCGCGCGGAATCTTCATAGTGGGGCGATGAGAGCATGTCAATTTGTCAATCGAAGTGACCAGGCAGGGCTTAAAGTGAATCGCTGTGAATTGATCGAAAGTCTGGTATGATAAATCACTGTATGTTGATGTGTGTTTCCGGTCCATTACCGATGAGGCGAGTCAGTCATGAGTGGAATTGTCGGTCATACGATGTACGCCATCCTGGGAGGGAAGGCGGCAGCTCAGAAGCAGCTGCCGATGGCCTCTCTGATTCATCGGCACTATTCAAGTTACCTGGCCGGTGCCTATATGGGTTGCGACATTCAGATCATGCCGGAAGCGATCTGTGTGGATACGGGGGAAGAGGTCGGCTTCGGGACGGCTCCCCTGGAACGCAGTCCGTTGACCGGCGGTGAGGTTAAGCCGTGGACGTTGAAGTTTCAGGGGAAGGAATATCGTCCGCGGGAAATCCATCAGCTGTTCTATGGTCGCGCGCATGTGGTTTTCGGCTGGGTGCCTGCTGAGCGGAAATTTACGGTGCCCTGGGATCATCTCCCTGATTATGCAGCCCGTGTGTTTCAGGATGCGCGGGATCTCTATGGTCCGGGGGATCGCCAGCTGGCGTACCTGTTTGGCTGGCTGGCGCACATCGTGGGAGACAGCCTGATCAAATCGGTGCAGCCGGGAATAACGTTGAATCTGCTAGACGGAAAGTATACGCCGGCAAATCGACCGATTCAGGATCTGGTGACGTTACACGAAGTTGGTCGCAAGGAACTGAAGCTGGACTGGGCGAGCCTGTTAGCGGATCTGGCAGAGACTCCGGTCGAACCGGTTCAGCTGCATTACATGCGTGTCTCTCAGCCACGTGGTCTGCTGGGCACTGACTTTCCAGATGCGTGGGCACCACAGCATGAAGCACTGTTGCTGCGCGTGCTGGCGGAGAATCGTCGCTATCAGCAGATTCGAAATCCACGGTTGATGAAGCAGTATGCCTTGAAGCAGCAGGGAACCCGCTGGGTGTGTGATGAAGAACTGAGCCGTCGAACGGGGGGACTTACTTATACGGAAATGGTCGCGCTGGCTGAGGAGGCGAATTTGCGTCACGCATTGTGGGAGATGGGAGAGGCGGTCGCGAATTTATTTTCCCAGGTCGTTGAACGCGTGCCCTATCTGCAGAACCTGCCTGACACAAGCGTACCCAGATGGGAAGAGCTTACCGTCCGCTGGAAAGCGACATAGCTGACCTTTGAACCGGCGCCGTTGCAAGCCGTTTATTGCGTGTCGGTTTTCTTTTTATTGGCTTCGTATTTGGCAATCCATTTTTCCGGATTGGCTTCAAATGCTTTTCTACAGCCGCTGCAGCAGACATAGTAGGACTTGCCCTGATAAGAGACCTGCGAAGTTCCCAGACCTCCCGAGATGATACAGGTTTTGGAACCGTAGTCCGAATCGCTTTTCGCAAACGAGGTTCCTTTGCGGCGGGTGTTAATGGTATCCACGCGTGCGTAGCTGTCGCCACGAAGATCGTAAAGTTCGAACATGTAGCGATCATTGTTCTGCTGATTCAAGATGATCTGGGCGTGTTTCTTTTCATCCGCCGGTTCGACGAGTGCCAGGCTGAGCTTATACGTGGAGTGCATGACGTTAGGATTATCGTCGCCGGGGATCTTGGTCAGGGGGACGGAGAATTCGCCTTCGTAAACTTTTTTCTGTCCGTCTTTGTCGGTAACCGTCAGCCGGTATTTCTGTTTGTCGGCCAGGTAGGTGAGCCGTGCGTTTTCATAATAACGACTTTTATCGGCCTGCATGACGAGCGCGGGTTGTGCCGGATTGCTCTGCAGGTCCCAGACCCAGTCGAGTGTTTCCACAGAACTGAATCCATCGAATTTTTTGAACGTCGTGCCTCCCCATTCGCCGAGCATGATCTGCAGGGGCTTGAGTGCTTCGAGTACGTTGTCGAATTTCTGTTCTTCGGGAGCACCATCGGCAGAGGAGCCGCTGGCGGACTGGTTACCGCCGAGTGTCACCGGCTGGAACCGCCGGACCGGTTTTTTGGTTTTGGGTTCCGAAGGGGCAGCTTCCATATCCATGGCGCCGGCATCACCGAGATCGACCCCGCCGCCCAGATCGACGCTGACCTGTTCCGGTGTGTTTTGTGGCTGGTCAGAGGAACCGCAGCCGACACTGAAGATCAGAGTGAGGGTCATCAGACAGCCGGTGCAGAGGGGACGCGAAGACATAAAACAGAACTCCCGAACTTGAAAGCAGAATGCGGAACAACGTGCGTCGAGTTTCACTGGTGAAACCGAAGCGTTTTATCTGTGAGACCAGTATAACAGTCTGTTCACGATTCTGTCACTCTGAATTCAGTTCTGATTTTTTTTGTCATTCGGGCAGAGGTCCTTTGTGTCTGGTCAGAATCGAGAGTACAATCGTTCGCTCAAACGCTCATTTAATAAAGAAACGTTTAAAAGTGAGGGCCGTGCAATGACCGCACCAGTGAACGACACAGAGTCCATGGAAGTCGACCCTGTCTTTTTAAACTCCAGGCGTGAGGCCTGGATTATCCTGGGATTATGGGTTGTCGCGTTGCTGTGGGCCGTGCCTTACTGTTACCTGAACGGGTTTCAGTCGGGACTGGATCCTGAAGCGGTTGAGACGACAATGGGAATACCCAGCTGGGTGTTCTGGGGGATTGCATTTCCCTGGGTCTTGGCTGACCTGTTTACAATCTGGTTCTGCCTGTTTTATATGAAAGAAGACGACCTCGGAGTAGCTCACGAAGGTGAAGATCTCGCAGAAGAAATAGCAGAGATGCACGCAGCACAAGATGATGCAACTACCGGGGGGAATGAGTCTTGAAAGTCTTACTAGCTACCAGTCAGAGTCTACCATTACTGTTTGCAGCAGATGAAACCGGCCCCGATGCGGCGCTGATTTCCTTTATGATCTATACGGTTGCAGTTTTCGTACTCGCAGCCCTCTCAAACCAGCTGCTCAAAAGCAAAAGCTTCCTCAGTGAATACTTCCTGGGAAGTCGTGGCCTGGGGGTCTGGGCCTTCGCATTGACCTTTGCTGCCACCAGTAGTTCCGGTGGAAGTTTTACCGGATTTCCTTCCAAGATTTATTCACACGGCTGGATTCTCGCTTTGTGGATCGGCAGTTACATGGTCGTCCCGATCTGTACGATGGGTTTGATCGGGAAACGATTGAACCAGATTGCACGGCGCTCCGGATCGATTACGGTTCCCGACGTGATTCGCGACCGCTTTCACAGTCCTATTCTGGGTTTGATGGCCGTCTCGCTGATCGTGTTTTTCATGTCGTTTAACCTGGTGGCCCAGTTCAAAGCGGGCAGCCTGATTCTGCAGACACTGCTCGATGGCGTTGCTGTCTTTGAGAGCACCGCCGATGGCTTGGCACAGGCTGTCTCAGGCATCCCATTTCTCTCTGATGGGGTGAGTCCGGAATACCTGCTCTGCCTGTTGGTGTTTGGTATCGCCGTGATTGTTTATACAACGTATGGTGGTTTCCATGCGGTGGTCTGGACCGACGTGATGCAGGGTATCGTGATGGTGATCGGTGTGATCATCATGCTCCCCCTGGCAATTTCACAGGCGGGCGGACTGGAGAACACCACCAAGCTGATGGCGAAAATGACGCCTCCCCGCTATTCCGCTGCAGACAAAGGGGGGATCACACTCACCCTGGATAAACCTGCTGCGGAGGACATGCGAATTGAGGTTGGCACCTGGATCACAGACAAGCCGATTGAAAGTTCCAAAGTCCCGCTGTTGTTCCGGGTGACCGCTGCTTCAGAAATTCCAGCTGGCAAAACCACCGTAGATGAGGTGAAAGTGATTCAGCTGACCACGCTGGAAGACATCGACCGCATTTTGAAACGGAAAGAACAGGAGAATTTCCTCAGCGGAGTGAGTGTCTCCAACATTGATCTGGTGCAGTATGCCTATGGGGAGGAAGCAAGTCAGCAGGGAGCTTATGTTGTCGGTCCGGGGCCCAGCCCTGCCAGTAACAATGGGTTTCTGCCTCTGAGCCTGGCGATCTCGTTCTTCTTCATGTGGGCGATTTCCGGAACGGGGCAGCCTGCAAATATGGTGCGTCTGATGGCGTTCCGCGATACGAAAACGCTGCAGCGTTCGATTTGTACCGTAGCCATTTACTACACCCTGATTTACTTCCCACTGGTGGTGATTTTCTGTTGTGCCCGGGTTATTTTGCCGGGGATGGAAGGCGAATCCGACCGTATCATGCCGGCGATGGCCGTTTATCTGACGGAGAACATCGGCATGGGCTGGCTGGCTGGTCTGCTGGTGGCGGCACCATTTGCCGCTGTGATGTCGACCGTAGACAGCTTCCTGTTGCTGATTTCCTCTGCCTGGGTCCGCGACGTGTATCAGCGGAATATCAATCCCGAAGCCAGCGAGAAGACAATTAAAATGCTGAGTTACCTGGCGACCTTTGTCGTTGGTACCGCAGCGATGATTGTCGCGATCAATCCACCTCAGTTCCTGCAGGACATTATTGTGTATGTAGGGAGTGGACTGGCGGCAAGCTTCCTGGCACCGATCGTCTACGCTCTGTACTGGCGTCGTGTGAATGCCGCTGGTGCGATGGGGGCGATGGTAGGCGGCTTCGGACTGCATCTGGCGATGTATGTGACCGGATACTTCGAGAATGGCAGCTTTTTCAAGCCATATCAGTTGTTCGATTTCGATCCGATCATTGTCGGTCTGTTTGGTTCGTTCATCTGTGGATTCATTGTCACGAAGCTGACTGCACCTCCGCCACAGGAACTGGTGCATAAGTTTTTCTATAAAGAGAAAGCCGGTTCCTGAGCCGACTTTGTCCAACGGGTTTCTGACTCTTTTGAGGATCATGCTATGGAATATATCGACGCACATTCGCATGTCTGGACTCCTGACGTCAAAAAATACCCCCTGGCTCCCGGGTATAAGGTCGCGGATATGCAGCCTCCCAGTTTTACGGCGGAAGAGCTGCAGGCAGAGATGATGCCGGTCGGTGTGAACCGGGTCGTGCTGATCCAGATGTCCTTCTATGGTTTTGACAACAGCTACATGCTGGATTGCATGGCCAAGTATCCGGGAATGTTTTCCGGTGTGGCTGTGATCGACCAGAAGGGGGACAACCCGACGCCGAAGATGCTGGACCTCAAGAAAAAGGGAGTCCGGGGCTTCCGAATTGCACCGAAGACGAAGAAGGTCGACGAGTGGCTGGACGGTGCGTGCATGGAAGAGATGTGGACGACCGGTGCAAAAGAAGGCATGGCCATGTGCTGCCTGATGAATCCCAATGGGCTGCCCGCACTGGATAAAATGTGTCAAAAGCATCGCGACACGACCGTGGTGATCGACCACCTGGCACGCATCGGCGTGACGGGCAAGATTGAGCCTGAGGAAGTCGACGCGTTGTGTAAGATGGCCAAGCATCCCAACGTTTATGTCAAAGTTTCTGCCTTTTATGCCCTGGGCAAGAAGCAGATGCCCTACCATGATCTGGCGCCACTCATTAAAAAGGTGTATCAGGCCTTTGGTGCTAAACGCCTGATGTGGGCTACCGACTGTCCTTACCAGGTGCAAGGACCCCATACTTACAGGGCGTCGATCGATCTGATCAAGAACGGACTACCGTTCCTGTCGGATGACGACAAATCATGGATTCTGGAAAAGACCGCCGAACATGTCTTTTTCCAGGGCATTTAACAGAAACGTGAATCGGGTTTGCTCATGGATGCATGCTATCAGATAGAGGATACCAGTCAGATTATCTCTCCCGGGATGATCATTTTTAAAGATCTTGTGGAAGAGAATTTAAAGCAGATGATCGCACTGGTGGGGAACCCCGATCGGCTGCGGCCGCATTGCAAGACCCATAAGATGCGGGAAGTCATTGAGTTGGAACTCTCGCTGGGTATCAAGAAGCACAAGGCGGCGACTTTTGCTGAAGCGGAGATGCTGGCCGAGACCGGCGTTAAAGACATCTGCCTGGCATACAATCTGGTAGGACCGAATATCGCGCGGGCCATTGAGTTTCGGAAACGCTGGCCTGATGTGTCTTTACAGGTAACCGCCGATCATCCTACCCCCATCGAACAGCTGGGAACCGCGATGACCGAAGCGGGACTCGAAATCGAAGTTCTGCTCGATCTGAATACCGGGCAGAACCGGACCGGGATTGTACCCGGAGACGCAGCGGTAGAACTTTACCAGTTGATAGCGAATACCCCCGGTCTGATTCCCGCGGGCCTGCATGTTTATGACGGTCAGAATCACCAGGTCGATTTCCATGAGCGTGAAGTCGCCGTCAAAGAGGTCTGGCATCATGTTTCCAAGCTGCGGGATCAACTGCTGCTCGAAGGATTAAAAGTCCCCCGGATTGTCGCGGGTGCGACCGGTTCATTTCCGATCTTTGCCAGCATTGATGATCCCGCGATTGAAGTCTGTCCCGGAACCTGTGTGTTTCACGACGTCGGGTACGGTGAACTATTTCCAGATCTCAAATTCAAGCCGGCGGCGATGGTTCTGACACGTGTGATCAGTCGGCCTGGCCCTGATCGGGTTACGTTTGACCTGGGTTATAAAGCGATTGCTTCGGATCCCGCGATGGAAGGCCGCTGTCGGTTCCCCGATTTACCCGATGCCAAACCAGTACTGCAGAATGAAGAGCACCTGGTTGTGTTGAGTGAACGGGCAGGAGAGTTTCAGCCGGGCGACGAGCTGCTGGCCATTCCCCGACACGTCTGTCCGACCTCGGCTCTGCACAAATCGGTAACGGTTGTCAGCGGTGGTAAAGTGGTCGGTCAGTGGAATGTGGCTGCCCGGGATCGCTTCATCACTGTCTGAGATGCACTGAGGTCGTGCTTGCTTTCGAACGAATCTATACCCTTGGAGGCGAACTGCCTCTGCCTGTCAACGAGTCGAATTATGTCTGAACTGCGCCAACAAACGGGAATTCCGGAACTGGATGAAATGCTGTCGGGGGGATTCTTGCCCGGAAAGCTGACAGTGGTTCTGGGGGCGACCGGCATTGGAAAAACGCAACTGGGGCTGCAGTATGCTCAGGCAGGACTCGCCCAGGAAGGGGAGACCGGCATTCTGTTCGATATGGCGACCCGCGGCGATTCACAGAGTCACGAGGATTATGCAGAGCGTCTGTTTCAATGGAAATTGCGGGAGCAACTCGTCGATGAGGTCTTCGACCTGGAACAGATCTGGGAGCGGGAACAGGCGCGTAAAGATTATCAGCATCTCTTCCGCCAGAGTGGCCGCCGGGTGACCCGCCGGGATATGGAGCTGGATGAGTGGAAGGAATGGAAGCTGGAATTTGTCAAAAAGCTGGATGCAGCAATCGCGTATTTCTATGCCAATTTTGTGCATGGTGTCCGGCGTACAGTGATTGACGGGATCGAACCGACCGAACGTCCCAGTGATTCCTTTCAGTTCCATGCCTTCGAATACGTCTACCATCAGATCCTGCGCAAAGAATACGACTGGGTGGCCCGCGATCTGTTTCGGGCACAGTTTCGTAGTCAGCAGGAGCAGATTGAAGCACATCATTACGATTGCCAGCAGATCGGCTGTCTGTTGCTGTTAACCACGCATGAGGTAATGCTGGACGATCTGATTCAGCGTCCCATCGAAAGTGGTGACGTCCTGTCCAATGCCAATACGATCATCCTGATGGGAAAGATCCGGGAAGGCAACCGGATGAGCCGGGCATTACACATCGCGAAACATCGTGGCAGTGCCGTCGATGAATCCCTGGTCCCTTATGAAATCAGGGAAACCGGCCTGGAGCTGATGCGCTGAAGCCGGGCGGGCTGGAATTCGGACCTTGAGGAGGGATTTCTCTGGACTGAAGGTTCTGGCCATTCTCATTATAAAAGCGCTGACCGTTACGACTGGAAGAGTCCCTGCCGAGAATCCAAAAATCGGTTCGTACGCTCCAGTTTCTGCCGTTCCCTGCTGCTCTCAAAGATAGATTTTCGACGAGGTTCCCCTCAAGGGGCAGAACATATATAGAGAGCCTGAGAACAGAGAGAAGGACGGTCATGTTAGTTGATAATTGTTTAGACCCGGGCGATCTTGCAGACGCCTTTGTTCAACGTCTGGATCGATTACATTCCGCACCCAAGGTCGCACAGCAGGTGCTGCAGCTGACCCGCGATCCTGAGAGCCGGATCGATGATATTGTAAACTGTATCGAACACGATCCGGGACTGGCTGCCAAAATTCTACAGGTAGTCAATTCAGCCAAGTACGGTGTTTCGCGTCGGATTACGAGCATCAAGCATGCTGTCTCGTACCTGGGAAAAGATGCCATCCGGATGCTGACAGTCAGTTTTTCCATGGTGGAGTCACTGACCAAACGGAGTAAGGGGCGAATCTTCGCCGATTACTGGCAGCGTGCATTGACGATTGCCTCGATTTCGTCTCATCTGGCAGACCATCATAAATGTCTTAAGAAAGATGAAACCTACACAGCTGGCCTGCTGGCGGATGTGGGGATTCTCGTGTTTTCCCAGGTTGAGCGGGAACAGTACAGCTTGATCTATGAAAGCTATCCACACGGCGAAGCGCTGGTCAAAGGCGAACGTCAGTTCTTCGGATTTGACCATGCTCTGTTAGGCGCACGCCTGATGGATTTCTGGGAGCTCCCACATGAAATGGTGGTGGCGATAGAACATCACCATGATACCGGTCAACACGGTTGTCCCTTGGGAATGGCAGTTCGGACGGGAAGTCTCTTAGCTGGCTCTTTATGGAACCGGAATTCAGAGGAATTTGCCGAAGCCGAAGATCTGCTGATCTCTTTCTTTGACTTCGAAGAACAACAAATCGAACAGATGATCGAAGAATGTCGAGCAGATATTGCTGAAAGTGCCGAGTTCTTCGGTGTGAATCTCGAAGGCTGAACGCACTGTAAACAGACTGTTTTCAGTCCAGAATCAATGTTTGAATGAGAAAGCCCCGCACGCGGATCAGCGTGTGGGGCTTTTATATTGTGGGTCATTGCTGTTCTGATCAAAGACTATTTACGTCTGCCTCTGGGATTGTTCTCTGCCTGGTATGTTTCCTGGATCACCTGCAGCAGCTCTGTCTGCGTGTAGATCATGTCAGTCGGCTGGTTGAAGCCTTTTCCGGTCTTGGTCTGGGAGAGATATTTTCCCAGGTTCTTGCCCCCTTTGGTGGTGGTCATGTATTCAATCATCGTGTAACCGCCGGGGGAGTCGATGAACTCTTTGATTCGTCGTTTACCATACGGCATCTTCAGCAGATGATCGAGGCGATCGTAGCCGCCTGGCATCTTCGCGATTTTACGCATGAATTTGACGCCTTTGGGAGTACCCAGCTGCGAAGCGAGAAAATCGCTGTTGGTATGCATCCGACTCAGAATCGCTTTTTCCGCTTTGACCTTCCAGCCAGCCTGCTGCAGTTCCCGAAACAGAGGTTTGACGTCATTGCTGGTCAGCAGATCACCGGACTCATACCCTTTGCGATTTGTGAAATACTCCCGGGCGATGCTCATGACTTCTGAAAGCTCAGGAAGTTTTTTGGGAGGCATGGCGTCGTCAGGAATCACTTCGGGCAGTGCGGTTCCCTTTGGGGGGTCTGCAGCCTGGAGTGTGGGTGGAATGCACAGGCCTGCTAAAATAAGTGCGGTCAGGTAAGACCTTGGAATGTGTGGCATGGGACTTTCCTCCCTGGACAGGTGACTTAATAGTAGGATTGAGCTTCGGATTGCGTTACCAGCATATATCGACCATTGTCCTGATTGGCTCGCAGTCAGGTTTGTGTCTCGATCTACTGCAAGTTTACCACACTGCTGCAAAATGCTTCACTTTTGTGCCAAATTAGTGAAGCATTTTGCGTGAATCTTAGGTCGTGTTAAACAGGGTGGAATACGTCATGTGTGTTGTAGTGACGCATCACACAGTAAACTTTAAGGGTTATGATAATTTTTTTAAAATTTTGGATTATTCCTCAAACTGGAACCCTGTTTGCTGCGTATAATTCCCAGAGATGGATGTAACTCTTTCACTCTACTGAGTAGGGCTTGGTTAGATTTATCAAAGGAATGAACTCAAGAAAGGAGTCCACTGATGTTAGTGCTCACGAGACGCAAGGATGAAGAGATTTTGATTAACGACAATATCTCGATCAAAGTGCTGTCAGTAAAGGGGAATCGAGTACGTCTGGGGGTTGAAGCACCTGACGACGTTCAGGTTAATCGCGCTGAAATTCGCAAGCTGGTCACCCAGTTTGAAGTCGAATGTGAGCCCCTGCAGAGCTGTGGTTTTTGATTGATCGCACTGATCGCTGATTGATCAGACACTGGTTGCTGAATAGCCACAACGGTTGTTAATTGATCTGGCAGTCAATTTTTGGACCTTCCAGGTCAGTTTGCGACGGACCGATGCTATTATTTTTCTCTCGTGGATGCAGCTTATTGCAGTTGCTTCCCATGTTCTCTATTTGCCTTGGTTTGTCAGCAACCAACTGATCATCATTACTGAATCGGCTCTGATAGCCAGTCATTTAATACGACATGCCCACACATCTCTAAGCAGCAATTGCTTGCAGATGTAAAAATAGGAAAAATAAACTCTTTTTTCCGATTATATTAAAGATACCTGTTAGCGAGTTCCGATAGATAGACGGGGGGAAGTGTCTATCGAAACTCGTTGACATCACCACTGTCTATTTGATTCAGATGGTGGCGGTTCATAACAGGTATCTAAATGATTTACGGCATGTACCTCTCAGCACAAGGCGCTGATGCAAATTCAGTGCGAATGGATGTGCTGGCTAACAATATGGCGAATGCGAACACGACTTCATTCAAGCGTGATATACCCATTTTTCGCATGAACCCGCCTGCCGACGAGAAACAGGCTCCCCTGGCGCCTCTTCCCGGAGATCTGCAAAACCACAGCGGTGGTATCACTCTGGAAGGGATGACGACCAATTTCGAAAACGGGGCCATGATCTCGACCGAAAGCGATTTTGACCTGGCCTTAAAAGGGCAGGGTTTCTTTCAGGTTGGCAATTCTCAAAACTCCTATCTGACTCGCAACGGGTCCCTTTCTCTGGACAGTAAGCGCCGCGTTGTGACTGCCGATCAGGGGCTGCCTCTGCTGAATACCAACGGCCAGGAAATTACACTGCCCGTCGATGCCGTTCGCATGGAAATTTCTCCCGATGGTCTGGTGACTCCCTTTGACGCTCAAGGACAGGCGCTGGGAACCCGGGGACAGATTGCGATCGTGATGCCATCGTCGCTCAACGAACTCGTCAAAATGGGGAATAGCCTCTACACCACTGAAGGTCGTGTTTCCGAGGCCAAAGGGCCTGTCACGATCGAACAGGGTTTTCTGGAAGCGTCCGGCACCAACTCCATTGAGGAGATGATGGAACTGGTGACCTCTACCCGGATGTTCGAGTCTAATATCAACATGATTAAACTGCAGGATGACTCACTGGGCCGTCTGATACAAAGCATGCCCCGCAGATAGAAATCAAACAATCAAAGACAGTTTTAGATCTGTAATCCGTTACAGAGCTTGAGGAAGTAAGGAGACAACCGATGGCAATCAGAGCCCTGTATTCCAGTGCGACGGGAATGGCAGCGAACAGCTTCAATCTCGATACCATTGCCAACAATCTGGCCAACGCGGGTACCACTGCCTACAAGCAGAACCGCGCGAATTTCGAAGACATCTTCTACGAGCATTTCAAGCTGCCCGGTGTGCAGGACAACCAGGGAAACATCACTCCCACCGGCACCGACCTTGGTATTGGTGTGCGCGTACAGAGCACGGAAGGTGATTTCAGTCAGGGATCAATCGTGCCTTCGAACGGAACTTATGACCTGGCCATCGTGGGAGACGGCTTCTTCCAGGTGAATGATGGCACCCAGGATCTCTACACGCGGGCCGGAAACTTCACACTCAACGCAAACGGTAACCTGGTGATGGCCTCAGCGGACAAGGGTTATCTTCTGCAGCCCAACATTTCGATTCCCCAGGATGCGATTAATGTGACGATTTCCGGAGACGGTGTCGTGAGTTACCAGCAGCAGGGATCCACACAGATTCAGATCGCCGGCAACATTCAGATTGCCCGCTTCATCAATAACCAGGGTCTGCTGCGTCAGGGAGACAACCTGTATACCGAAACGACAGGCTCCGGTAACGCACAGATCGGTAACCCAGGGACAGAAGGACGCGGCCAGTTGCGTCAGGGGTTTCTGGAACAGTCGAATGTGGAACCCGTACGGGAACTGGTCGAACTGATTAAAACACAGCGCAACTTTGAGTTGAACAGTCAGGTGGTGCAGGCAGCCGACCAGACACTGCAGACCGTCACGAATCTGCGTCGTTTCTAAGCTGACTCTCTGACCGACTAACCATAGAAATTTGAAAACTGTAATGAATCGTATCTGGGCCAAATCCGTTTTAAGTCTGTTGCTGACAGCCTGCTGTCTGAGCCACACGTGTGACGTGCGGGCTGAGATTCTGCGGCTGAAGTCGACCGCGGTCGTGAATTCGTCCGTGGTACGTCTGGGCGATGTGGCTGACGTGCTGAACGCGGATGAGGCGGAAGCCGCCCGTATGCAGGCGATGATCCTGCAGCCTGCACCGGCGCAGGGGCGCACCCAGGTCATCACGGTTTCACAAATCCGCAGTCGCCTGCAGGCACTGGGCGTCGACTTGAGCCAGCTGGAGTTAACAGGACGCAGCCAGATTCGTGTCAGTTCTGAAAGCCCGCGGGAAGAACCCCAGGTTAAGAAGGCCGCGACACAGCAGGAGTTGCAGCAGACTGAAGAAAAAGTCCAGCAGGCACTCCAGAACTGGATCAGCCGGACTGCGCCCCAGGCCAGCCATTTTACGGTCTCGGTTCGATTGCAGCCGGCAGACGTGCCTGTGGTACGTGAAACCCGGGCCGATGGCTTTTACTTTTCACAGCTGGATCTGAACCGTCAGACCGAGCAGCCTGTTCTGCTGCAGTTGAAAGATGCTCAGGGAATGGTCCGACAGGTGCGGGTGGTTTGTCAGATCCAACGAGTGCCGGAAATTCTGGCAGCCAAATACACATTAAATCGGGGTACAGTGGTTCGCGCCGACGACCTGGTCTGGATGCGACCCGAAAAAGATCAGAAAGGGATCAGCGATCCGCGGCAGGTGATTGGCCGCGAACTGACCCGCACTGTCTATCAGACGCAGCCGATGCGAACCGAAGACCTGATCGAAGTACCCCTGGTACGCGATGGTGCGATCGTAACCGTGTATGCCCGACGAGGCGGCATTTCTGTCCGCCGCGAAATGCGGGCACGCGGTGATGGCTCCATGGGAGATCAGATCACGCTGATCGCTCTGGAAGGCCGCGATCGTTTGACGGCGACGGTGACCGGTTACAACCAGACCGAAGTGAACTACCGTCCGTCCAGCCAGATGCCACAGTCGACGGGAATCCAGTTCATCTCCGGTACGACCGAGTCAGCTGGTCCCTCGCGAGGCGGTCAGGTGCAGACCGTATACGAAATTCAAAGAGGGGGGAGGTCTAAATGAAGTCATTCAGAGGAATCAGTGTGCGAACCTGCCAGCGAAGAAGAAAGCTGGCAGTATTACGGGAGGCGATTTCCCTGGGATGTATCGTATTGTTTTGTTCGAGCGTCGTGCGGGCACAGGGTCCAGCTGTGCAGAACACCGCGCAGGCCAATCAGAGCACTGCAATACGATCCACCCAGGGTACTTCCGAACTGAGTAACATCGAAGCATTGCGTCAGAAGGCAGACAAACCCGTCACGCCGCCGGAACGTCTGGCTGCCCGTATGAATCAATTTGAATACTCATCCGAGGCGATGGAAGTGACCGAGTCCCTGGCGAATACATTCGGGCAAGGCGACCTGTATACACCTTCGCCCAAGCCACCACTGCTGCGTGATTATTCGCTGATCTACGTACCCGCGCCTGAGCCGATTGTTGTCAAGGTGCACGACATCATCACGATTATGGTGGATGAAAAATCAAGCGTGACCATCGATTCCCGTTTTAACCGGAACCGTACCGAAACACTGAAAGCAGAACTCAAAGAGTTCATGCGAATTGATAACGCCGGAAACCTGGCACCCGCTGCGTTGAACAGTCCCAAGATTGACACGCAGTTGCAGGGACGCCTGCAGAGTACTGGTCAGGTGGCGGACCGCGAAGGGATTCAGTACCGCATCGCCGCGACCGTGGTTGATATTCGCCCGAATGGTAACCTGATTCTGGAAGCCCGCAAAAGCATTCGCAGTAATCGGGATGTCTGGGAATACCGGCTGACGGGAGAGATTCGCAGTAAAGATGTCAATCGCGACAATACGGCATTGAGTGAAAACATTGCCAACCTGGATATCGTCAAACACCAGCGCGGGAAAGTTTACCAGAGTACGAAGCGTCCCTGGGGCGTGGTGTTGTACGACTGGTTCTTCCCGTTTTAATTTTGAGTCTATTTGTTAAACGAATACGGAAATTCATCATGTCTGCCCGGTTCTCCCAATCTGTTATCGTCTGTCTGCTGTTCCTCGGAATGCTGACCTGTTCGCAACAGGAACTGCAGGCACGTACGCGCGTGGAGAATATCTGCAGCGTGTATGGCATGCGGGAGATTAAGCTCACAGGCATGGGACTGGTGGTCGGGCTCGACGGGACGGGCGATGGTGCTAAGAATCTGCCGACGATCCGCAGCCTGGCAGCGGCACTCAAGCACTTGAACAATCCGGTTGTCGATCTCAAGGATCTGGCAGCCGCGAATAACGTGGCACTGGTTATGATCGAAGCCACGATTCCCGCCAGTGGAATTCGTAAAGGACAGAAGCTGGACTGCTTCGTCAGCTCCATGCTGGGAGCCAAAAGTCTGCGGGGCGGACGTCTGCTGGTCGCACCGGTGGCGACACCGGAAATCGGTAACGAAGTATTCGCCGGTCTCTGTTCCGGAGCTGTGATCCTGGAAGACGAACTTTCCCTGGCAACCGGGAAGATTATCAACGGTCTGGTGATTGAGCGGGACTTCGAACTGTCATTTATCGATCGTCGGACCCGTTCGATTACGTTGCTTGTTGATAAGCGTCATGCCGGCTTCCACACTGCCAGTGAAGTTGCCCGTGTCATCAACGCTGAATTCAGTTTTGAAGCGGGGAACCGACAACTGGCGATTGCCCAGGGACCGGGTCGGGTTTTCATTCGGATTCCCCGTCAGTATATAGAATCACCGGTCGAGTTCATTGCTGCTGTGATGGAGGTCGGCATCGATCGTCCACACCAGCAGGCCCGGGTGGTGGTCAATCCTAAATCACAAACCGTTGTTGTCACCGGCGAAGTCGAAATCAGCCCGGTGGTGATCTCACATAAGAATCTGACCGTAGGCATTGGTAATCCGGCCGAGGGGGGGCTGCCGGGAGGCTTTGTGCCGGTTAATGGACAGCCAGGTCAGCAGAATACGCAACGACTGCAGGAGCTGGTCGAGGCGTTGAATCAGTTACGCGTGCCTACCGAAGATGTGATCAGCATTATCCGCGAGTTGCATCGTTCCGGAAAACTGCACGCGGAATATGACGAGCACTAAGAGTCCTGTCGTTTACTCAATCATTTTCACAAGGATCACCAGCCATGGCCCCCCTGTCTGGAATTCAAAACAACATTCAACAGAGTACCCTGCTGACCCCTGTCAGCCAGGCACCGTCGGAATTACAGCAACCCGGGCAGAGTTCTCCGGAGCTGAAGGAAGCGTTCCAGAAGTTCGTTGCGGGTACGTTCTATCAGCAGATGTTCAAAGCGCTGCGTTCTGCCCAGGGAAAGCCGGCTTATTTTCATGGTGGCCAGGCGGAAGAGATGTTTCAGTCTCAACTGGACCAGCAGATTTCTGAAGACCTGGCTTCACAGGAAGGAAATGCGTTTTCCGACACGTTGTTCTCGTCATTTTCACGCCAGTTGAATGCGCAGTCGATGAAATCGATCAATGCGGCATCGAGCGTAACACTATAAAAGAACTGTCTTTATACCTGACGAGGGGATTCTGAATAAAACAGACGCGAGAGATAGAGCGATTGTGCCGATTATAACGATAGGCGATTTTCACCGTCCGAGGGGCGGATTATGTAAACCGGGAGAAAGGGGGCTCCCATGCATGCAGCACCAACTGCGCCGGTACCGGCGCAACATCAACAGTTATTGGGTAAACTGACCGGGATCCTGAATGATCTCGAACCCATTCAAAAGAAACTGCTCGAACTCTATGAGCAGAAGTCACAGGCGCTGAAACAGGTCGATCCGGAACGGATTGAACAGCTGGCCGTGATCGAGGAGCAGCTCACTAATACGCTGCAGTTCATTCTGCTCAGACGACAGCAACTACTGCAGACCGCGGAGCAACTCGGTCTGCCCGCCGGTTCCCTGCAGGAACTGCTGCCTGGTCTGGGACTGGGCATTGAGGTCTCTGAACCGATCGCGGAACGAATTGAAGTCGTGCAGCAGCGATCGCAGAAGCTCAGGCATGAAAGCTGGGTCCAGTGGATTGTGGCCCAACGTTCGTTTCAGCATTACTCACAGATCCTGGAGCTGATTGCGCACGCAGGGAAAAAGACGCCGACGTACTCAGGCGGCCAGAATGAAAATGGTTCAGGGGGGGCGATCTTCGACGCATCGGCCTGATTGCGGTTGCCCGTCACGGGCGGAGCAGGGCGATGGTTTAAGAACGCATATATCATTACGGACACACTGCCATGGGACTTAATGCAGCATTATCAATGGCCAAGCAATCGATGGAGGTATTCAGTACCGGCATCCAGGTTGCGGGTCAGAATATCGCCAATGCGGGCACTCCAGGCTACATCCGTGAGAATCTGGTTCTCAATCCGTCCGATCCCTATCGACAGGGGGCGTTGATCACCGGGACGGGAGTGGAGATCTCCGGGATTCAGCAGCAGATCGATCTGTTTCTGGAAACCCGCATCCATTCAGCAAACACCGAATACTCTTCCATCAACGAGCGCGATACGATTTTCAAACAGCTGGAGAGCGAGCTGCGCGAGCTCTCAGGCGGAGACCTGTCGACCGGTCTGAATGATTTTCTGGCCAAGTTGAACAACGCGGTGAATCAGCCTGGCTCAATTCCGGACCGGGAGTTTGTGCTCAGTGAAGCTCAGAAGTTTGCCTCCGAGATCAGTTCACTGAGACTGCGAATCAACGATCTGCGCGAGACCCAGTCGGTCAACGTGGAAAACCTCGTGAAAGAGGCCAACGAGCTGATCGACAAGATCGTGGACCTGAACCCGAAGATTTCGAAGCTCGAAGCATCCGGACTGTTGCAGAGTGATGCGGGCGCTCTGCGAACCGAGCGGTATAACGCGCTCAATCGACTTTCCGAACTGATCCCTGTGCGGTTTCGTGAACGCGCGGATGGTGCCATCGATGTGTTTACCGGTTCCGATTATCTGGTTCTGGCCGGCTCCTCCCAGAAGCTGACTGTCGAGACCGACACCGATAAAGGGGTTGTTGTCCAGGAAGTGTTTTTATCCCGGACCCATAGTAACATTTCCCGAACCGGGGGTGAGCTTAAAGGAATTATCGAAGGCCGCGATGACATCCTGGGGGGCTTTGTGGATCAGCTGGATACATATGCGTCCAACCTGATCTTTGAGTTCAACAAGATCCATTCTTCCGGAGAAGGGACAGCAGGCTTTGAGCAGTTGACCTCTGCGTCCGCGGCGCTGGATCCTTCGGCTAATCTGAGTTCGGCGCTTTCGGGGCTGCCGTTCCAGGCGAGTCATGGCAGTTTCCAGATTAAAGTCACGAATAAGACGACGGGAATTACTAATACCACAACGATCAATGTCGATCTGGACGGCATCGGGGCAGACACCACGTTAAACAGTCTGGCCAGTGCGCTGAATGGCGTGGCGAATCTGAATTCGAGTGTGTCGACCGATGGTCGGCTGAATCTCAGTGCCGACTCCGATTATGAGTTCCGTTTCTCGAATGATACCAGTGGCGCCCTGGCGGCCATCGGCATCAATACGCTGTTCACGGGATCCGATTCCAGTGATATCGGAATCAACTCCGTCGTGCGAGATAACCAGCAGTTCCTGGCTCTGGGGCAGGGGGGCGGCCCTTCAGATGGCAGCAACGCTGTGGCGCTGGCTGCCTTTTCGCAGCAGCCGATTGAGTCACTTGGGGGCATCACCCTCGACGAGTATTACGATAAAGTGGTATCGAGCATCGCCCAGTCATCCGCTTCTGAGGGCGCGCTGGCGGAAGGCGCTCAGACATTCCGGGATTCACTCAAGAATCAGCGCGAACAGTTCTCCGGAGTGAGTATCGATGAAGAGACGATCAACGTCATGAAGTTCCAGCGTGCGTTTCAGTCTGCCGCCCGACTGGTCAGCACCATCGACGAGCTCTTTACCATTTTATTACAGATTTAAACAGACACTATACCCGTGGCGGATTGTCAGAATTGCGTCTCGGAAATGAATGACGGATGCCGTGAATTATGAATATCGGTCCTTTATTACCAGGTCGACTGCCTTCGACGATGCTCTCTGAGCGGTTGAAGTCATCGTTAAACAGCAACGCCCGGGAACTGTCGAATCTCCAGCAGCAGGTGGCCACGGGACAGAAGTTTTCCCTGCTCAGTGAATCTCCTGCAGCGGCGCTGCGAACGATCATTCTCCAGTCCACACTCGAACGTCAGCTGCAGTACCAGACCAACATCAGTACTAACCAGAGTCTGCTCGCCATGAGTGAGACGGCGATGAACAGTGTGGGCGATGCACTCAATACCGCCAAGACACTGGCACTCTCGGGAGTAGGTTCAACGGTCTCCGACGCCGAACGCGTGGCACTTGCCGATCAGGTGGCAGCGCTGCGGACACAGGCCATCAACGCGGGCAATACTACGTTTCGCGGCCAATACCTTTTTTCCGGCAGCCTGACCAATGTCCCTCCCTTTCAGGAACTGGCTGACGGGCAGGTGGTCTATAATGGGGACGGTCATCAGGTTCAGTCCTATATCGATACACAGACCCTGCTCGCCAACAACTTCGATGGCATTTCGGCTTTTGCCGCCAGTAGTCCGGAAATCGGGAGTGATATCGATCCCGCTTTAACGTTACAGACCCGCATTGCAGACCTGCACAGTGGGCGGGGGGCCAAACTGGGGTCGATCTCAGTGACGCTGGATAACGGGACGCCCGAAACTCAGACCATTGATCTTTCCAGGGTAGAGACCATCCAGGATCTCAAAACCGTGCTGGAGAATGCGTTTTCCGGTAGTCCGGTCACGCTGACGGTCGACATCGATCCATCCAGTCAGAACGGACTGCGGTTAACTCCCTCTGCGGGAACCGTGGCGGTTTCCAACGTCTCTGGTTCGAATCTGGCGACGCAACTGGGGATTGCCAGTACCGCGGTAGCACAAATCAACGGAGGCGACCTCGATCCGGGGATCACCCTGCAGACCACGCTGGCTTCTCTGAACGGCGGTACCGGAATCGGTTCGACTGTCGGAACCGGACTTGTCATCAATAATGGAGGCGAGACTCACACTGTCGACCTGTCGACGGCGACCACGATTGAAGATGTCTTCAATCTGATTCGTACGGCTGATCCTAATCTCAATCTGGGAATCAATGAGGCCCGGAATGGACTGGCGATCTCGAGTCGTATCAGTGGTGCGGACTTCTCGATTGGTGAGAACAACGGCGGATCCAATGCTGCGGGACTGGGGATTGCTACCTTTTCTGCCAGTACGCCTCTCTCGGAACTGAATTACGGGCGGGGCGTCGATGTTAATTCTTCGAACAAGCTGCAGATCAACCGGCGTGATGGAAGTACCATCAACATCGATCTGAGCGGTGCGACGACCGTGCAGGACGTGCTGGATAAGATCAACGATTTTGAGACTTTCGACGGTACCACGCCGCTGGCGGATTTGAATCTGGGACAGGGCGTTCCAGTCGGGGCGACCACTCTGGATATTACCCGGCGAGACGGTTCCGTGGTGAATGTGAGTCTGGCCGGCGATGCGACCGTGCAGGATGTGCTGGATTCGATCAACGCCGTGGATCCGGGCAATCTGGTCGCGAGCATCGACCCGGATACGAATGCGATTCGCATTACCGATAATTCGGGGACCGGGCCGTTGAGTGTCGCCAGTAATGCGGTTTCCGATGCCCTGGGACTGGCGGTCAGTGAGACCGGGACCGATAACAGTGTGCCGCTACAGGGGAATTTCATTCCCATCAAGCTGCAGGCTACTCTGAATACGACGGGGAACGGCATTACCATTTACGATGCTTCAGGCACCGGACCGTTGGAGATTCCGCCGATTGAGCTCGCGTATGCATTGGGGATCGATGGTACCGAATCAGGCAGTGACCCGCTGGTGGGACTGCAGGGGAAAGAACCCAATCCGAAAGAAGCGACGGGAGTGCTAAATCTTCTGTCCCGCCTGGAAACGGCATTGCGGAACAATGACAATCAGGGAATTGAGCGGATCGGGGTGAAACTGGATGCCGAAATCAATCGCGTGAATGGCGTGCGATCGGAAATCGGGAACCGGTTGAGTATTCTCGAGGACGCCAGTGGTCGACTGCAGGATCAGGAATTGCAGATCAGGGAAGCCATTTCCCGGGATTTTGATACCGACCTGACGGAAGTGATTGTTGAGATCACCCAGCGTCAGACGGCCTTTCAGGCAAATCTCCAGGTAACCTCTCAGGCATTGCAGCTGACGCTGCTCTCCTTCCTTTGATCAGGACTGACAGGACGCATTTTCGCCACCTGATGCCAGCCGGTAGCGGTTTTCTCTCCTTTTTTGCCTTCTGGCTCGGATTTTCCTCCTCGCTGAAGTTGAAGATCGCCTGCAAAAAGGTTACTGTTACCCGCTCCCTTGAGGTTGGTATGCGCTCTCTTTACCGGCGTAAACCGGCCTGCTACAGACTTTTTGAAGTCAATCTGAAGACGCCCTGATGTTGGGCGTTTTGATATAAGTCTATAATATTGTATCGTTTACGTTTGAGGAATAACCGGTGTCTACTACAAAATCTTTTATGGCGAATGCAAAGACTGTCGACCCTCAGTGGCTCGTTGTTGATGCAGATAACATGATTGTGGGACGGCTGGCTACCAAAATTGCTACCGTACTGATGGGCAAACACAAGCCAACTTATACTGCCCACGTTGATACCGGTGACTATGTCGTCGTCGTAAACTGTGATAAGATCAAGTTTACCGGCAAAGAGCTGGCCCACGATTCGCATCCCTACTTCTCCCGCAAAATGCAGGAAAAGAGCTACGCGAAGTACAGTGGTTATCCCAGCGGTCTGAAAAACGTGACTGCGGAGCAGAAACTGGAACGCGGACAGGCTACACAGGTTCTGTCAGAAGCCGTTCGTCGCATGCTGCCTAAAAACAAGCTGGGGCGTCAGATGCTGAAAAAGCTGAAGCTGTATTCCGGCCCGACTCACGATCATCAGGCCCAGCAGCCCCAGGAATGGCCTGAGTACCTGCTCCCGTAAGACACTGAGAGTAAAGACTCGATCTTCCCTTTATCCCTTTTCAGTAAAACAAGATAAGAGTAGTTGACCGTTATGGAAAATGAGACTCCAGAATCAGAAGTAACAGAAGAAACCACAGAACAGCAGACCCCGGTTGAAGCAGAAACAGCGACATCAGAGGATGCGACTGCCGAATCGATGACAGTCTCGTCTGGTGTTCCTGAGTTGACTCTGGGATCAGGTCTGGCCACTGAAACGGAAGAGGAAGATGTCGTCAAACCAGAGCCCGTCATCCGTGGCAAACTGGACAAACATGGCGTCGCCATGGGAACCGGCCGTCGTAAGACCGCTGTCGCCCGCGTCCGCATCAAAGCTGGTTCCGGTAACCTGACCATCAACGGCGTTGGTCTGAATGATCACCTCAAGGTCGAACGTGACCGCCAGATGGTGGAAGCCCCCCTCAAAGCGACCGACACCTACGGTAAGGTTGATGTCTGGGTTCGCGTCAGCGGTGGTGGAACAACTGGTCAGACCGGTGCGATCGTTCTGGGTATCGCCCGTGCTCTGGAAGCTTACAACAACCAGCTGCACGAAGCTCTGAGTGCAGGACGCTTCCTGACTCGTGACAGCCGTATGGTTGAACGTAAGAAATTCGGATTCAAGAAAGCCCGCAAAAGCTTCCAGTTCTCAAAACGCTAAGCGACCTGCGAGCAACCAGGCAACGTTCCACTTACTTGCCTGTTAGAAGTCATCAACACCCTGACTGGCGTTCTCCGGTTAGGGTGTTTTTTTACAGAAAATGGACCGGCCGGCAGACAGGCAGGCGCTCTCATCCTGTCGCGGATCATCTTCGTAACCGGTGCGGGCGTCTGATCAACATCACAATCAAAAGGAGCGTTCAGCATGTATGGGCGGTTATTGCTACCTGAGCTCCAGGTGATGCTGGATGAAAATGATAACGCAGGCATCAGGGAATTCTGTGAAGCCCTCTATCCGGCTGTGACTGCCGAAATTCTGGCCGAACTGGACAGCCGGGAAGTCTGGCGGGTCATCTCCTGTTGTGATTCTCAGAAGCAGGCTGAGATCTTTCAGTTCCTGTCTCTGCCTCAGCAGATTGAAATCGTGGCGGTCATTGATCGGGGACCGCTGTCCAAGTTGATTGAGGAGATGGCGCCCGACGACCGTGTCGACCTGCTCTCGAGGATGGACGAAGAACACGTCGAAGAGCTGCTGCCACTGATTGCCCAGGCCGAACGCAGCGATATTCGCAAGCTGCTTTCCTATCCGGAAGACAGTGCCGGCGCGATCATGACGACCGAGTATGCGTATTTGCCTGCGAATATCACTGTGGCACAGGCTCTGGAGAAACTGAGGCAGCAGGCACCGGACAGTGAAATCATCTCCTACATTTACGTGGTCGATGAAGGACGCAGACTGCAGGGGATTGTCTCGCTGCGGGAGCTGATCTTTGCCCGTCCAACCCGGCCCCTCTCGGAATTAATCAACCGGGATGTGATTTCGGTCCGCGTTGATGATGACCAGGAATTTGTCGCACAACAGATGGCGAAGTTCGACTTCGTGGCGATCCCCGTGGTCGATAACCAGAACCAACTGGTCGGGATCGTAACACACGACGACGCGATCGATATTATGCAGGAAGAGGCGACCGAGGATGCCTACCGTCTGGCTGCGGTCGAGCCACTCGAAGACAGTTACCTGTCAACGTCTCTGCTCACAGTGATTCGTAAGCGGATCGGCTGGCTGATCTTCCTGCTGGTCCCCTCGTTCCTGGCTGCCAAGGTACTGGAACATTACGAGGCGGTGTCCGACAAGTTCGAATGGCTGGTGTTGTTTATTCCCCTGATCCTGGCCAGTGGTGGAAATGCGGGATCGCAGTCTGCCACTCTGATCATCCGGGCGATGGCACTGGAAACGAATATCCAGCGCGAGGAGTTAAATGCGCTGTTAATGAAAGAGTTTAAGCTGGGCCTGCTACTGGGAAGCATGCTGTCGCTGATCAGCTTCGGTATCTCGTGGGCTTTTACTGGCGCGCTGATGCAGGCAACGGTCGTCGGCCTGGCGGTCTTCCTGGTGGTGCTGATGGGAATCTCAGCTGGGGGAATGCTGCCCATGGGCTTTCGCAAACTGGGTATGGATCCGGCGCTGATGTCGAATCCGTTTATTACCGCCCTGGTGGATATTCTGGGGCTGATTATCTATTTCCAGGTGGCGATGTACATCGTCAGTTGAGTGGCTGCGGTCTGCGGTTTGCAGCTCAGGATTCGGGGTCGATTTCGACTTCTTTCAGCTGAATGCCCATCATCTTCATCAATTCCAGGGCATTGCTGTGCTCGACGACACCGGGGCGCATGCGGTAGTCGAACGTCATTTTGCCGTCCACCAGCTGGTCCTCAAAGTGCACGTTGCGGGCCTTGTCACCGAACAGGTCCGTGATTTCGGTTAAGGCCAGGTCGTGAGTTGTTACGATTCCGATTCCGCCCCGTTCGATGAGCGTTTCAATCACGCTCTGGGCGCCGATCCGGCGGTCATGGGAGTTGGTTCCCTGCAGGATTTCGTCGAGCAGAAACAGCACGGGTTCGGGAGCGTCCGCCAGGTGCACCACGGCTGACAGACGGGCGACCGACTGGTAAAACAGCGAGGCTCCCTGCTGCAGTGAGTCCTGTACCCGCATCGCGGTTCCCGCCTGCATGGGTGAGACGCGAAGTGAGACGGCCCGCACCGGCGCTCCCGCCAGGGCGAGCACGAAGTTCGTGCCCACGGTTCGCATCAGTGTGCTTTTGCCGGACATGTTCGAACCGCTGATCATCAGCAGGCGGTCCTGTGAATTCAGTGTGACATCGTTGCGAACGACCTGATGTTCGGGAATCAGGGGGTGCCCCAGGCTGGTGCCTTCGAAACAGGGGCCAGTTGTCGGTTCCACGATTTCGGGGAAGGGATCTGTAGGGTGTTCATAGGCGTGGCCGGCCAGGGAGCAGAGGGCCTCAAATTCGCCGACCGCTGCCAGCCATTCGGGGCAGTGTGGTCCCACACGTTTGAGCCAGCGTTCGATGGCGCTCAGGTAGTGAAACGGGATTCCCAGCAGAATCGTCAATGGGGCAGAAAACTGATTGCGGAAGCAGTTGTTCAAGCCCTGAATGTATCGTCTGAGCTGGGCGATGCTCTTTGAAGGAGGGACGCCGTCAGTCTGCAGGGCCGCGATAATTGCCTGGAGGTGCGGCGAGTTAAATTCGCGCTGTTCAATCAAAGACAGAACATCGGAGAGCACCGGCAGTCCGTCGCGGACTTCATCGGTCTGGCTCAGCAGTTCGCGGATCTGCGGACCCACAAAGAAGAGCAGGCAGACCTGAATGATGATGGCGACCACGATCGGGGCGATTCCGGTCCAGGAGAACAGCCAGCTGATGACTGACAGGGCGGCGAAGATCCCCGTGATCATCGAGGCCCACTGCAGGGGAGCGGGAATGGAGATCAGGGGTTGCCCGACCCAGTCGGCCAGGTGAGTCTGTTCGATTTCACTATGGGTTTCCGCTTCGAGCAGTTCTAACGTCTCGCGAAAATCGAGTTCGTTGCGGAGCTCTTCGACGGATTGCTGACGCGCGCGGATGACACTGGTCTCAGCCGGGCCAAGCAGCCAGCGGGCCAGCGTCTCTTCTCCCAGCTTCGTACGGGCGGCACAGATCAGCTGGAACAGAGAGCCTCTCCCTAACAGGTCCAGGTCGCCGGCGTACATGTGTTGCGGGTCGTAATATTCTTCACCGGTGGGCCGGACGTCAATCCACTTGTCGTCCAGGCGATCCAGGGCGGTTCGATAGTAGGCTTCCGCGAGCCGGGCCCGTTTAAGGCGGCGGATACAGCGGGCGTGCAGAATCACCAGTACAATGAAGGCGATCGCAGGCACAAAGAGCCACTGGGCGCTCAGGATTTCGGCCAGCGTGGAGGCCAGCAGGATTCCGACTGCTGCCAGAAAGACAAAGCCCCGCCATGTCGAAAAGCGGTCGCTTTCCTTCACAAATGCCTGTACGTCCGACGCACGACTGGCGAGCCGCTGTTCGTATTCGGTCCGGGGGTTCTGCTGATTCTGGGGGGCTTGCATCGAGTTCGTAATCTTCTGAGAACGCTCTTCTGGTAAAGCTCACTTCTAACGGATTGACGGGTTCATTGCCAGCGTAAACAACGGTGAATTCTGATTTGCAATGAGTCTTCGTACAGGGTAAAACAACCATGCATCTCAGTTATTTTCAGGAGAAACCGGGCATGGATCAAGTACCTGTTATCGACACGCATCAGCACCTCTGGGACCTGGATCTATTCGAGTTGCCCTGGCTGCAACTGCCTGGAATGGATGTCCTGCGCCGCAGCTTTAGGATGTCCGACTACCTGGAGGCGACACGAAATTGCCCGGTCGCCAAAACGGTTTACATGGAAGTAAATGTTCACCCGGATCTGCATGCGAAAGAAGCCCGCTACGTACTTGAGTTGTGCGCTCAGTCTGATAATCCAATGTCAGGAGCCGTCATTGGAGGGCAGCCGGGCGAAGCCGGTTTTGAATCGTACCTGGCAGAGTTCCTTGGGAATCCGTTCCTGAAGGGCGTGCGGAGTATTTTGCACGATCCGGATCGGCCTCGGGGCATGTGCCTGACGCCTCAATTCAAACAGAATATCCAGCTGCTCGGTCAGCATGATCTGAGTTTCGATTTGTGCATGCGACCGGTGGAGTATCTGGATGCGGTGGAGCTGGTTGATGCCTGTCCGGAGACGCGGTTCATTGTTGATCATTGCGGCAATATGAGTGTGCAGCCCGATCAGCAGGAGGCCCGTGCGGAATGGGAATCGGGTCTGCGACAACTGGCTGAGCGGGAGCAGGTGATGTGTAAGATTTCGGGAATCGTGGCGACTGCGACTCCCGCAACATGGAAACCGGCAGACCTCAAACAGAACATCGACTTCTGCCTGGACACGTTTGGCGAGGACCGCGTCTTCTTCGGAGGGGACTGGCCCGTCTGTACGCTGACGGCGACGTTTGAAACATGGTACGAGGCACTGCAGTGGATTGTGCAGGATCGCTCCGAGGCTTTTCAGCGAAAGCTGTTCCACGACAATGCGGAAGCGTTCTATCGACTTTAAGCTTGAAGTCGTTTTAATCTAACAGCTGATTCTCAAACAGGGAGGCAGGAATATGAGGCACCTGGTTTTTACGGTTCTGATCTTGATGGTGCTGCCGCAGGTGGCTTACTCGGAAGGACCGGATGCCGCTGCAGGAGACGCACTGCTGAAGCTGAATGGGGACTTCATCGAAGCGCATGCGGCTGCGAGAAAACTGGACCTCGCCTCTGGCGGACCGATCATTCTGCTGAAAGATGGTCAGCTCGTATTGATCCGTGGCGGGAAGGAAACGACTTCGGAAATTCTGTTTCCCCGGTACGACACGGTGAAAGTCTTTGCCCACATGCCGGTCGCGATCTACCTCATGCTGGGGCCAGCTGGTGCAGGAGAACTGGATACGGAACGCCTGCAGCAACTGGCCGAGTATCATGGTCAGATTGACCGGGTCGAGAAGCAACTGGATCACATTGGCCTGGAGGGAGAACAGTTGAAGCGGCAGAAACAGTTACTGGCCGGTTCGAAACAGTTCCTGGAACACGTGATTCAACAGCAACGCTTTAGTACTGAAGAGCTTTATACGTTCACGCGCAGTATGCTGCCGATGATTCAGGCGAATATTGCGGAGGCGGCTGCCAGTCAGCTGGATGCCATGCATCAGCAGGTCATGGCGTGGAAAAAAGAGATGACGCCTGAAGAATGGCAGAAACTCCGGGTGTCGGTGAAGGGGGCTGTACTGGCCCGCGAGGGGAATCTGGCGATGCAGTATTTTGAGCGCCTGCTGAATCTTGAGGGGCCCGGCATGCGGCTGATTTACATGGAACGCTATGTGCCACCCACGCCGATGCAGACCCTGCTGGCGACCCGTTCCGTGGATCGCGGAATCAGCATCGCCTTTTTCGACAATCCGGACCGCATGTTCCGCGACGTCCTGGCAGACGCGGCGGCGGCACACATTAAGCAGATGAACTTTGACTAGAGTGTCGAGGGTGAATCAGTGTCTGCAGGTGAATCAGGTAAAAATACAACATGAAATCACAGTTTCAGGAAATAAAAACATGAATGATCAGGCCCCCGACGCTCCCAATACTGATGATCCTTTTGCTGAGAGAAGGCGTATACGAGAGGAGATGTACGCTGCTGCTCCAGTTGTCGATGTCTTGGGGGTATATGTCAGCGGTAAAGGGGGATGGAACGAGAGTGATGGGCAGGCAACACTCTCTTTTGAATTTCCTGTTTGGAAAGCTGCATCCAACAGCCCAGTTCATGAAGAATTGTCAGTGTTTTATACTACGACTCGAGAGGAGTACGAATCACTTATATCATTATTAATCCCTTATCAAGTTTATCAGATTCGTGCACGAGTTCTGTTGCCCACTGATGAATTTGATTTGAGTGAAGCCCGACTTGTTGAATTTATCGGTGCAGATACTTCCGATGCGGAATTAAACGAGTATCTGAGTGAATTACAGAAACCGGTTACTTATCAGGATCGTGAGTTAGGGGTATTTACACTCAATCGCGATTATGAGCTGTTCCAGTCGAAGACGCAGTGGAACGGACGGGAGATAGAATTAACGCTGAATGTGAAAGAGCTGGATGAAAACAATGCTGCTTTGAAAACGGCACATCAACTCTGGGACCAGCAAGCCGAATGGGACCAGCGTGTTCGTCAATATCTGGAGCAGGAAATGTTGCCCGTCAAAAATGACAGCTGGCGGGATGATGGCGAAGCAGAGGTGGGCGCAGCGGAATTCCGCGCGAAAACCGAGCTGGAATCGATCCTGGTCAACGATGATGATTCGTTCGAGTTCTGGTTCGATGACGGCGAAATGTTTGGTTATCACATGCTGTACTGCAGGGGCGAGCTGACCACAGGCTTTTTCCAGGCGAGCCTGGGTTAATCCTGCTCGAATTCTTCTTCGAGTTCGTCGCGCATATCCAGGCTGGGGCCGATGTCTTCCTTGAGGTCCTTGGAGCGGTAGTAGATCTTGATGGGGATCTCGTTGAAGGGAAGTTCTTCCCGCAGCACGCCGCTGAGGTAACGTTTCCAGGACTCGCTGAACAGTTTCGAATCGTTGCACTTCAGAACGATGGTCGGCGGTTCGGTGGCGACCTGGGTGGCGTAGAAGATTTTCGGACGCCGGTTCTTGGAGTAGGGGGGCTGATTATTTTGAATCGCCGCCCGCACGACCTTGTTGAGCCGTCCGGTGGAAACCCGCTTGCGGGACTGCTTGTAGATTGTCTGTGCCAGGTTGACGACCTGCTTGATGTTCTTCGAATCGCGGGCGGTCACCAGGGCGACCGGGGCGTGCCGCATGGTGCGGAACTGGCTGGTCAGGTATTCGTCCCACTTCTCCGATGTCATTTTGCTTTCGCGGGCCAGGTCCCATTTATTCACGACGAAAATACAGGGCTTGTGGTTCTCTTCAATTTCCGCGACCAGCTGTTTGTCGACCTTGGAGATGGTCTGCTGGGAATCGAAGAACATCAGTACCACATTGGCGCGGCGGATACTGCGTTTCGCACGGGTCAGGCCGTAGAATTCGATGTCATTCGCCAGACTCTTGCGTTTCCGCACCCCCGGTGTGTCGATGGCCAGGAATGATTTGTCGTCGAATTCAAACCGGATGTCGACGCTGTCCCGCGTGGTGCCGGCGACTTCGCTGACGATCATGCGTTCTGACTCGGCCAGGGCGTTGATGAAGGTACTTTTCCCCACGTTCCGCCGACCGACGATGGCGATTTTGAGTTCGGGTGGATTGGAGAGATGTTCGCCTTCCGATTCTTCAAACTCTTCAGCCGGGGGGAGGTTATCCAGAATTGTGTTGATCAGTTCATTCCGGTTGCGGTTCCCTTTGACACTGGTGAGCACGACGGGGGCTTTGGTCAGACCAAAAAACTGGGCTGCTTCGTCATCGGTGCGGGTGGAATCGCATTTGTTGACGCAGAGGATCTTGGGCTTTTCGATGGAACGGAGCCGCTGGGCGACTTCTTCGTCCAGGTGGGCCAGGCCCATGGAACCATCTACCACAAACAGGATCAGGTCTGCTTCGTCGATGCCGACCTGGATCTGGCGTTCAATGTCTTCCGACAGATCGTCGCTGTCGGTAATGCCGATGCCCCCCGTATCGACGAGTTCGAAGTAGCGTTCTTTTTCATGTACGAGATACGTGACGCGATCGCGGGTCACGCCGGCGGTCGGATCGACAATCGCGATCCGGTGTCCGGCGATCCAGTTAAAGATCGAACTTTTGCCTACATTCGGGCGGCCGACGATGGCAATTTTGGGTATGGCCATGATGAATCTATATTATCCAAAGGAATCGTTTTCAGTTTGAATTCGACGGGAGCCGGTTCACTCGCTTGATTTCCCGCTGTCGGGGCTGTATCCCTGAAAGCTGGCAGGGGGAAACGGTGAAGCGCCTGTCAAATCGGAGCTGATTGCTGCTGACATTCAAGCCGGTGAGGGGACCGGGCGGTCACAAACAGTGCTCGGCGAACCACAGCCTGCGGTTCGCATATTATAGCGGCTGAGTCATATTTCTACAGGTTATCCAGTTGACCGGCGATTGTTAATCAACTGGAGCCCTGCGTTTGGGAACTTCCGGCTAAATGACGGTATTTGAGCACGAATTAGCAGCCTGGGGACCGGATTCGGCCTATTTCGAGGGGACGGATGCTCCTGTTTCCCTGTCGGAGGCACAGGCCTACTGTCGGCGGGTCGCGCTGGGGCATTACGAGAATTTCCCCGTCGTCTCCTGGGTGCTGCCGCGTGAGTTACGCACGCACTTCTTCAACGTGTATGCCTTCTGCCGCTGGGCCGATGACCTGGGGGATGAAATCGAAGGTGCAGAGCAATCGCTGGCGCTGCTCAGCTGGTGGCGGTCGCAGCTTGAAGCCTGTTACGCCGGACTGCCTCAGGCAGGACAACAGCATGGCTCAGAGACGGTCAAACTGCACCCGGTCTTCATTGCGTTGACGCCGACGATTGTTGAGTTCGGTCTGCCGCAGCAGGCCTTTGATGATCTGATTCAGGCGTTCGAACAGGATCAGCGGGTACAGGAATACGAGACCTTCGCACAACTGCTGGAGTACTGCCAGCGAAGTGCCAATCCGGTGGGACGACTGGTCCTGCATCTGTGCCGATCGGTGACCGAGGAGAACCTGGCGTGGTCCGATTCGATCTGCACTGGCCTGCAACTCGCAAATTTCTGGCAGGATGTGGCCCGGGATTATGAGATCGGCCGCATCTATCTGCCCGCGGAGGATCGACGTCAGTTCGGTTATAGCCAGGAGCAGTTAGAGAACCGTGAATTTAACCCAGCATTTCAGTGTCTGCTGGCGTTTGAGGTCGAACGGGCGCGTAAATATCTGCGGGATGGATTACCTTTGGTGCCCCGCCTGCCGGGCCGTCTGCAGGTGGATATCGATCTGTTTGCGCGGGGAGGCTTGAGGATCCTGGATCATGTGGAAGGCGTGCAGTTCAACGTCTGGAAAACGCGGCCGGTGGTCTCCAAGGGAGAGTTCTTTGGCCTGTTGATGCAGAGTCTCGCCCGGCGGTGGGGGCTGTTGGGACGTTAGGTCCCTGATTCGGCCGTCCCGTTCCTGCAAATTCAGTGGGGATTAATTTCTGATGAAGAATGGTGAGTTCGCCCCGTTTGCCCTCTTTTAAGCTGGTCTCATTTTGCAAGATGCAAGGGGATCGGTGAGTTTGACGATGGGCTGATTCGGAAAAGATTCTTTTGATTTTTTTCGTGTGTTCGGGGTTGGATTTGAATGAAATTTGTGTGTAATTTCTACAAATACAGGCTTTTGATGAGTCTGGTTAATGATTCTTGACATCTTTGGACGATGTCCAACATTTAGTATTGACTACTGAAATATACACACTATATTGGGTGTTATGAGTGAGTGACACAGACGAAACAGTACACGGCTGTTCCGTTCTGGGTCAAAAAGAAGTTGGTTTTCACAAGCCTTGGGATGGTAAATCTCCGGATCGTTGCGGGCCGCGTTTTTGTCGCTTTTCAGAGTGCTCAACGTGTCTGCTGATGACTCGAAAAACCTGTCTGACAGAGACTTGCTGGAGCCTCGACTCTCACATGCGGTTATTGTTCAGAAATTGAATTTCAGATCAGTGAGGGTTCTGTAAGAGCAAACGGAGTTGCCAGTTCATGCAATGCGTAAATGCTGCCTGCCTGCTCCATTCTCTTTACGTTTCCTGTCTTGTCTGTTGTGCCTTTTCTGGCATTCGGAAGCGAGAGCACTTCATGTAGTGTCACTGGGGGTGTCACTACAGATCATCTCACCACACATCTTTTGGATACACCTAAGCTGCTGTCGGCATGGACACAGCCGGATTTTTAGCATTCCATTTTAAGGAGGCAATCGAATGATTCGAGCGCAAACAGAATGGATCGTCAGGAAGCGCGGGGGGCGCAAAGCTCCGTTTGATGCTTCGTTGATCGGTCGAGCAATCTCCAACGCTTTTCGTGCAGAACTGAATCTCGCGGAAAATCAGCCACTCGATGATGAAATCCGGATGGAAATTCCGGAGATGGTCGAGACAGTGGCCAACGAAATTTCTTCAGCAGCCAGCAGTGATGAAGGCATTGAAGTCGAAAAGATTCAGGACGTCGTCGAGATGATGCTGATGCGTCGCGGGCACTACCGGATCGCCCGTCGCTACATCGTCTATCGTGCTGAACGCGCCAAACTGCGGGCCCTGCGTGGTTCCTCAGAGCTGCAAGACGATGCAGATACCGTCAAGTCTTCCGCCCCTCGTTTCCACGTGGTCCTCAAAGACGGCACGAAAGTTCCCTTTGACGAATCACGAATTCTGGCCCGCCTGTCGGAAGCCTGTCGCGGCCTGGAAGGGGACTGCTCAGCAGAAGACCTGCTGGAAGAAGTCATGCGTTCCATCTTCGATGGTATCTCCGTAGAAGAACTGTATCGCGCCATGATTCTGGCAGCCCGGACCCGTATCGAACGGGATCCCGCTTACGATACCGTTGCTTCACGCCTGATGCTGAAGATCATCTACAACGACGCTCTGGGTAATGCTCCCGCAGACGTAAATGAGCTGAATCAGCTGTACGTCGATCGGTTCCAGCAGTTCCTGAATGATGGTATCGAAGCCAAACGTCTGAGCCCCGATCTGCTCAGCTTTGACCTGAATCGTATCGCTCTGGCCCTCGAACCCAAGCGGGATCACCTGTTCCAGTACCTGGGTCTGCAGGCGATCTTCGACCGTTATCTGCTGCACATTGGCGGCCGTCGTATTGAAACACCTCAGTATTTCTGGATGCGTGTTTCCATGGGGCTGGCAATCCAGGAGCAGGACGATCCGACCGGACGGGCGATTGAGTTCTACAATATTCTTTCCACCTTCCGCTTCACCTCTGCGACGCCGACCCTGTTCAACTCAGCCACACTGCATCCGCAGTTGAGCTCCTGTTACCTGTCGACCGTCGATGACGACCTGGATCATATCTTCAAGTGTGTTTCCGACAACGCCAAGCTCTCCAAGTGGGCCGGCGGACTGGGGAACGACTGGACTCAGATCCGGGCGACCAACTCGCACATCAGTGGTACCAATGGCCAGAGCCAGGGCGTCATTCCGTTCCTGAAAGTGGTCAACGATACGGCTGTGGCTGTAAACCAGGGTGGCAAGCGGAAAGGGGCTGTCTGCTCCTACCTCGAAACCTGGCACCTGGATGTCGAAGAGTTCCTTGATCTGCGGAAGAACACCGGCGATGATCGTCGTCGTACTCACGACATGCACACCGCCAACTGGATTCCCGACCTGTTTATGCGTCGCGTTCGCGAAGACGCCGAATGGACCCTGTTCAGCCCGGACAGTGTACCCGATCTGCATGACCTCTACGGTCACGATTTCGAAAAGCGGTACGTCGAATACGAACAGATGACCGAAACCGGCGAGATCAAACTGTTCCGGAAGGTTTCTGCCGTCGAACTGTGGCGGAAGATGCTGACCCGTCTGTTCGAAACCGGTCACCCCTGGATTACCTGGAAAGATCCGTCCAACATCCGTTCTCCGCAGGATCATACCGGCGTGGTTCACAGCAGTAACCTCTGTACCGAGATTCTGCTCAACACCTCCCGTGATGAGACCGCGGTCTGCAACCTGGGTTCCGTCAACCTCAAGCTGCACATCGTCGATGGTCAGCTCGACCTGGGCATGCTGGAAGAAACGGTTCGCACTGCGATGCGGATGCTCGACAACGTGATCGACATCAACTACTACCCGACTGCCGAAGCACGCAACTCCAACACCCGTCATCGTCCCGTCGGTCTGGGCGTGATGGGCTTCCAGGACGCATTGCTTGCCCAGGGAATCAGCTATGCCAGCATGCAGGCGGTTGAATTCGCCGATGCCAGCATGGAAGCCATTTCCTACTTCGCGATTCTGGCTTCGTCCGAACTCGCCGGAGAACGGGGTCGCTACGGTTCCTATCACGGTTCCAAGTGGGAACGGGGACTGTTGCCGATCGATACCCTCGACCTCTATGAGAAAGAGCGGGGCGTGCCGATTGACGTGGATCGTCAGACCCGTCTGGACTGGCAGCGTGTTCGCGATTCGATCGCGGCGAACGGCATGCGTAACAGTAACGTGATGGCAATCGCACCTACGGCAACCATCTCCACAATTATCGGTGTGTCTCAGTCAATTGAGCCTTCCTACAAGCACCTGTATGTGAAGAGCAACCTGTCGGGTGAGTTCACCCAGGTCAACCGTCAGCTGGTGGACGACCTGAAAGCCCTCGACCTGTGGGATGCGGACATGCTGGAAGCTCTCAAGTACTACGATGGTTCGGTCGTCGAAATTGAGCGGATTCCCGATGATGTGAAGGCCCGTTATCTGACGTCATTCGAAGTGGAACCCAAGTGGATTATCGAATGTGCGGCCCATCGCCAGAAATGGATCGACATGGGGCAGTCACTGAACCTGTACCTCTCAGAACCGTCCGGGAAGAAGCTGCATGAAATGTACATGCTGGCCTGGGAACGCGGTCTGAAAACAACGTACTACCTGCGAACCCTGGCAGCCACCCAGGTTGAGAAATCAACCGTGGACGTCAACAAGTTCGGCATTCAGCCTCGCTGGATGAAGAACGCCAGTGCTTCTGGCGACATCCAGGTGGAACGGTCGGTTCAGCCCGCTACCGTGGTGGCTCCCGGTCAATCCTGTAATCTGGATGGTGATTGCGAAGCCTGCCAGTAATCTGGCGGGCTGCGTCCCACGATCCGTATTTGTGCTTACGTTACTTTTCCAAATGGATTTTAATGAGGTGTTATGATGACAATTCTCAATTCCAATACATCCGGTTCTCCTTCACTGACTCCCGTAGGAGATACCCCCACGGGCCGCTTCAAGGCGGATAAAAAACGACTGATTAACTGCTCGCAGGTTGATGTCAACCAGTTGATGCCGCTGAAGTATCACTGGGCCTGGGAACATTATCTGAATGGCTGTGCGAACCACTGGATGCCCACCGAAGTCGGAATGACCAAGGACATCGAAATGTGGCGTTCCAGCAAGCTCAGCGAAGGCGAGCGGTTTGTGATCATGCGGAACCTGGGTTTCTTTGCGACTGCAGAGAGCCTGGTGGCCAACAACATCGTGCTGGCGATCTTCAAGCATGTGACCAACGCCGAGTGCCGTCAGTACCTGCTGCGTCAGGCGTTTGAAGAAGCCGTCCATTCCCATACCTTCCTGTACATCGTGGAAAGCCTGGGACTCAATGAGTCTGAGGTCTTCAACATGTACCACGAAGTGCCTGCGATCGCCAAAAAAGATCAGCTGGAGATGGAACTGACTTCCGAAATTCTGGATCCTGATTTCTCCACCGATTCCTTCGAAGGAACTCAGGCATTTCTGAAGAACCTGATCGGCTACTACCTGATCATGGAAGGCCTGTTCTTCTACACCGGTTTCGTGATGGTGCTCTCGTTCCATCGCCGCAACATGATGACCGGAATCGGGGAACAGTTCCAGTACATCCTGCGGGACGAAACCATTCACCTGAACTTCGGGATCGACCTGATCAACGGCATCAAGCAGGAAAACCCCGAAGTCTGGACTTCCGAGTTCCAGCAGACCATCATCGATCGCGTCAAGTACGCAGCTGAACTCGAAATCGAGTACGCTAAAGACTGTCTGCCCACCGGGATTCTGGGACTGAACGGCGATCTGTTCCGCGAATACGTGCAGCACATTGCTGACCGTCGTCTGGAACGTATCGGTCTGCCCGCCCAGTACGGTTCTTCGAATCCGTTCCCCTGGATGAGCGAAACCATGGACCTTTCGAAGGAAAAGAACTTCTTCGAAACCCGCGTGACCGAATACCAGAGCTCAGGTTCACTGAGCTGGGACTGATTCGTCCGCGACAAAATGGAATGCACCCTCGAAGGGACCACCAGCCGGTGGTCCCTTTTTTGATGCGCGTGCAGTGTTGGGGGAAACGGAAGGCGGGGCTTTCAACTAAGCGTTTTATCTGTGGCTGTTGGAAAGAGATAAACCAACGCAGCTGGCGATAAGGGCCTGTATTAGAGAGTTCAACGTCCTATGATTCTGTTGATCTCTGGTGCGAAATTAATTGGCAATCATCAAAAAGTTATGGCACTCACGAAGTTCTCCTCCGATGTCTCCATGTCTGCCCATTCTGAGGCGACGAAATACAAGTTCCCCTAAGTAAAGCATGGATAACAGTTTGTGACTCGATGTCTGGTGTCCGGTAATCTGAGGATTTTAACTGCCCCTTTTGATACCCGCGACGGCACATGCTTTGCATTACTGTGTGCTGGAACACGGTGCTCTGTCCCTCCTGCTGAAGACCTCTCTTCGAGCCTCACGTTGAATGTCCTCTTGCTATATCTCATCCACTACAACATCAGGACACGAACAAGAGTTACTTATTGGAAAACAATTCCTTGTGCCATTCTACAAATCCCCTTTTCATTCCTGGAAACGGTGATTCAGAAGGCGGGGCAGGACTCAGCAGAGTTTTGTTGGCGACTCCCTTTTAATTCGGGGAACTTATGTTCATTTTAGGATTTAGTATTGAATCAATGGCTTAACCATAGTTTAATAAATAATTAAAATAAACGATCTGTTTTCCCTCCAATAAGTGACCCTCCAATACGCTATAGACCTCCGTTTGTGAGAATCCTTCTCATTATCATCATCACTAAACTAATCCAGCACACATATTAAGCTTCTGTACTTTCTAATCCTGTGGATTTATTTCTAAACCTATGAATTTTAAGAGGGAGTTATTTGATGTTGAGGACCATACACAACAAGAAGGGTTTTACTCTGATTGAACTGCTGGTGGTAATTGCAATTATCGCTATTTTGATTGCATTGCTGCTTCCTGCCGTACAGCAGGCGCGCGAAGCCGCCCGCCGTTCCACCTGCAAGAACAATATGAAGCAGCTTGGACTGGCGTTGCACAACTATCACGATGCTCACAGCAAGTTTCCCTACTCAAGTGCCAACAATGCCATGGTCTGGACGCAGGCCGGAGATGCGATCCTGAATCAAACAGGCTGGACGCTGCTGCTACCCTACATCGAACAGACTGCACTCTATAATCAGTTCAACTTCAGTGCCGCTCAGCGCAACAGTACGTTTAGCGGGTGGTCTTCAAATAGTGCGGGAACCGTGATGGGCGCGTCTGCAGACATCACCGCGAATATGGAGCTGACGAAAAAGGTCATCGCTGTTTTCAATTGTCCGAGTGATGACAACAACCAGACCTACAATGCCGTGTCTCCCAACTACGGCTGTGGTGTCTCGGGAAGTGCCATGACCAACTACGGGTTCAGTGTCACCTCCGGTACGGGGCCCTGGGCGTTGTGGCGAAATGAAGGAGCTACCACAAGAGCTCTCTTCGGGGAGAATTCCGATTCTGATATCTCGAAGATCAAAGATGGTACCAGTAATACCGTCATGGTCTGCGAAACGACTCGTCAGGTGCGGGATGGAACCGGCAACTACTGGGGCTGTAGCGTCTATGCAGGAAATGGCGTCAACCTGGGTCACAGCCGCGGAATCAACTACTGGCTCTGTTGCTCCTGGACTCCTCCGATGACGGAACGGCCCGGCGTACTGGGATCTTACAGTATGCCCGGAAGCGCCCATGTCGGCGGTTGCATGATTCTGCTTGCCGATGGTGCAGTGCGTTTTCTCAGCGAGAACGTCGATGCCTCTATCCGCACGAATCTCTCCAGAATCAAAGACGGCCAGGTGCTTGGTGAATTCTGATCAGGGAATTTACTTTCCGATATGTCTGATGCTTACGAATGAGGAAATCCGTGAGCGTCGGACTCTTTTCTCTTAATCAATCCTGCTTCTTCTTACTCTGGTGGAACAACATGAGCGCGTGCTTAGATACGATGCGTCAATTGACTCGAGGAACCGCGATCCTTTTCGCGGTAATGTTTACTACTCTTTCCGGTTGCGGCGGTTCGGCTTCCGGTCCCGACATTGATATGATTCCTGTTACGGGATCCGTGACGATGGATGGAGAACCGCTTGTCGGTGCGATGGTTGAATTTCATCCCACGGGCGGAACCAAAGGGAATGGCGCTTTTGGCCTGACCGATGAGGCGGGCAAGTTTACTTTGACGGACTACCATTCGAATCCGGGATGCCCTCCCGGGGAGTACGGGGTGACCTTCTCGAAGATCACACTCCCGGACGGATCTCCGATTCCTCCTGATTCTCAACAAGGTGGAGTCGGGATGAAAGAACAGATTCCCCCGGGCTATAACCTGTTCAAGCCACATGCGATTATCCAGGCAGCCTCAGTCAAAGCGCCGGAATCGACATTCGAATTTCAACTCGACTCAAAATTCAAACCCCCGCAGTCGTTTTATCATGAATAGTCAGCGGGTCTCAAGTGTGACCCGGGACTGATTCGTCTGCAACAAAATGGAATTTACCCTCAAAGGGGCCACCAGCCGGTGGTCCCTTTTTTTGATGCGCGACAGGGTTTAAGAAAATAACGGACTTGAGTTAATTGTTGCTGCGGTTGTTGAGGATGGGTGGTATACTAATGGGCGGTTGTTTTGGGAAGTAGTGTTGGCAGGTGAGGTGAGAGAGTGAATTGAATTACGCGCCACCTCGCTCAATTGAAAAAAGGTTGCTCAATCACCATGCGATATCTTCTGCTTAACCTGCTGCTGATCATCTTTATTACTAACGTGCAAACTTCGTTCGCACAGAATGTTTTGCCTGAACAGGATGATGATGCAGCAGAGATTGAATTTTGTTTGAGTGGAATTCGAGAGCATTGTCAAAGTCTGAAATCAGGACTGGCGACTTATCAGGGTTCTCTCAACATGGAGGTCAGGGGGGAGCCTGAAAATAATCTGTCCGGAGCGGTCTCTGGGACACTCGCCTTCGATGGCACTAGAGTGCGATTTGATGTGACTCGTCCCGGGTGGACTGTGAACTCGAAAACGATCGAGCATCCCACGGACGATCATACGGTGGGGAACGCGACCGCAAAGATGAAACAGGGAACGCTGACCAAGATGTTCAGTGACAATGGTTCAAAAATCGCCATTTGGCAGTCCTTCCAACCGTTGATCGTAATTGGTAAAGCCAGCAGCTTTCCGGACCGCCGCGTAACTGAGTATATCGACTACAGATGTCCCACGCTGATTGATATCTATTCGGTGAATATGGGCTACTCACTGGACCAGATACTGGATAAGCTTGACCCCGATCATGCACTGTCAGTCGTTTCTGTGGAGAAAAAATCAGAGTCGATCTGGGATCTGATCTGGACCTACACGGACACAGAACACGACGAAGTCACGCGATGGATTCTAACGGTTGATGTTCAAAAAGATTTCAGTCCCACGAAATTTCTTTGCGAATCAACCAGGCTGAAGAATGTGAAAGATGATTCCAGTTGGATTCCAGAGTGGGAAAATACCACAACCTGGAAAAAAGAGTCGGAGGTGTGGGTTCCCGTCCATGTGGAGCGGAAACTTTTCATGGGACCCTATTCAGGTACGAACGAAGTCTTCACTGTTGATCTGGAATGGCAGTCCGTCAACGAGCCCCTTTCCGATGACGTGTTTACCTACGCAGACTTCGATGTCCCTGACAACATCGCCATCCAGGACACTTCATCAGGAGAGGCTGTCTGGATCAAGCCCCTTCCTGCAAATCTACCGCAGCCTGAGCGTGGACTCAGCAGTAACTCAACAACAATGGCAATTCTGATTGGATTGAATCTATTGGTCTTACTGCTGATTGGGATATGGTATCTTCGTAAAAGAATGTTGCACGCTTGATTTTTGGGGTTGGGATAAAAGCGGAACCGCCTTATATGTCTGCAGGGTGACCCCGAATGTAATTCGGAGTTGCCGGAGATAACGGGAAACTGTCAGTACACTCTGAAAAATGGGAAAGCAGAAACCGATTCGACTTTGGTCCGCAGAGGAATTGTGCTCTGAAAACGTGAGTCCTCACTGTCGGTTTCCTGCTCGCTGTGCTCGGCCCGAATTATATTCGGACCTACCCCCTCTTCGGTGTTGAAATCAAATCGGTTTGCTAGTAAAGAGGGCGAGACTCTTAAAATATAAGACCTGACACCTCCAGGGCCTATTAATCACCGGAGAAAACTGTTGAGAAATGCCATTCAGGATTTAATGAAATTAGTTCCCCCTTCAACAGGAAAAACCAGGTTTAGCTATGAGGATCAACTAAATGTTGAATATGGTGATCCTGTTCTTTTGCCGCGGGATTATATCGATTTTCTAAATCAATATTCCGTGGGGGCATTTACCGAAGATGGTTATCCAAGCTGGGATATTCTGGATTTGATTTCTGACGGGGGGACATCATTCTCAATGGAATACATCGCATTAGCCAGGGAAAAATGCGCAGAGGAACCTGAAATAAATCCTGCTGTCTACCCAACTCTTCCGGGCTTATTGCCATGGGGTGCGTACAACCAGGGTTGCACATTTTACTGGTGGGTCGCAGGAGATCCCGATACCTGGGAGGTTGTTGCCGATCGAGGTGATCAAGCATTTCATGTTCAATTATCAATGACCGAATTTTTATTGAAATTGTTTTCAGATCAGTTACATGAGTTGTATCCGCAGGGCTTTATGAGCGACCTTGATATTGGTTACATGCCCCGGTATGAGGGGTAATCAAACACGAAACAGCCGGAAAGTAGTGAAGGGGGGCCTGAATTTTTTATCTGCCGTTCAAAATTTCCGTGATCTAAAGGTGGTCCGCTTGCGTTCAACTTCAGTCGGCCTGTTTACCAACATGACTTTCTGGAGATTCTAATGAGTACCATACCACGCTGCCCTGACTGCGAAACGGAGATGGAAAAAGGATTTGTCCCGGATAATACCTTTCTGGGAGCCCTGCAAACGGTGTGGCATCCAGGTGATCCTGAAAGTGCTGACCGCTCTGTTTTCGGAATGAAGTTAAAGAACAGAACTCAGACGGTGCATGTCGACGAATCCGGAACGAGAAAGATTACAACCTATCGCTGCCCGACGTGTGGTCTGCTGCGGTCGTATGCGGAGTGAGTGGATTTCTAAACGGTTGAATAAAGAGGCGATACAGATTTGTTCTGTCCCCTTTATTGGCGATTATATATTACGTTGTGTTGAAGCGTATGAAGACATAAAAGGGTGAAGAGAAAAGGGGGCTTTGAAAATTATTCTATAAGTTATGAGGTCGGTAATGCGGACATATGGTCTGGGTCGAATGAGAAGTTTGCAAGTGGACGTCTTGGATTTGGGAGGTGCGCTTTGTGGAGTACCAAGTGACATAGCTAAGGAAGAAGATCGAATTGATGCAATGAGACAAGCATTACAGAGCCTTAAAGAAGTAACGGGGGAGGACTTTGGGTACAATATAGAAAAATGGCATAACTATCTTCAGTCATCAGATGAATTTAAAAAAGCTTATACTTTTAGGAGCGGTTGGGATGAAGTATGCGCTGGAGTAAAAGAATTAGTTGCTGACAAAGACCACTCACGGCGAGTTGAATTGGCCCAGCAAACAATGGATGAAGAGATGTAAAAGTAATACAAAGACATAGAAGAGTTTTTCGTGTCGTTCGTGGTTCATCAAATGATCAATCAAAATACAGAAAACGCCGGGTGCCCCCGAATGGAACTCGGGGTTGTCGGCGACAACAGGAAACTTTCAGAGCACTCTGGCAATGAAGGAAGCAGAAACCGATTTGACTTTGGTCAGCAGCGGAGTGGTGCTCTGAAAACATGAGACATCACTGTCAGTTTCCTGCTCGCTGCGCTCGGCCCGAAGTGCATTCGGGCCTACCCATTTGGGGTGGCTGAAAAAACCTTGTTCACTCGCATTCCAACTGGTACAGAGTTGGGGGCAAGGTCATGGGAATGACGACAAATGTATGATGATGGAACAGAAAAGGGGGCCGGTCTTTTGTGTTTTCCTGCACAAAATCAATGCAGCTTATGTTCCATCCTCTAACAGGCTTGCCTGTAGCGTTTGGCATAATCCAGGGGCCAGGATATCAAAACGAATATCGTGATAGCTGTAGTCGTCAATAAACTGATCAAGTTTGACAGTATCCATATACTCGACTTCTCTCCCTTGTGTCATTATTTCCAGCAGATATTTTGATAATGGAGCTCTGATGATTGTCACTTGGCTTTTGGGGAAACAATCTACATCAAAATCATATAAATCATCTGAAATGATATAAAACCATTCATTTTCCTGGGTTCTTATCAGATAGCCTTTTACGGGCTCTCCTTCTTCTTCAATTGGCCAATATTGGATAATATTGGTGATCGTAAATATTTCTGCATAAGCTCCTGCTACTTCCTTTTCATGCAATTCTTTCTCTTCCAACCAACTTTCGTACTGATCGCTACGGTTTTTAAGTATTTTTTTGAATCCAAAGATCATCGTGACAAGAATAGTAATAAGTCCCAGTACTCTGATAATAAAAATACTATTATTAACTACCACCAGACGTATCAGTAGTTGAACAGGCATGATCAGCACCAGGCCAACAATCGGAAACCCTATGAGCCAGACAAAGATATCTAAAACTAAGAAGTGATATTCAGGCTTTTCGAACGGCCATTCCTGATATTCATATCTAATGTTTGATGTTTGAATCATGACATGGAGTTCCCCGGAAATCGAATGACGATTAATATGACTTGCTCACTTTATACTCCCGATCTGATTCAAGTGATACTCTGAATGCCGTACCATGCGTCAATGTAATCCACGACCAAAGGATCAACGTAAAGTTCCGATTCCAGACGAACTCCGCGAATCGATGCGCGAGGTACGAGAAGTCATCGACGAAGCCGAGCGCGATCCCGATGACATGCCGATCGACTTCGAGGATGCAATTCAAGTGGGTGCAATTTGCGGCGGGCGGGTTGGCGGGGATAACCGACCGTTTGAATTCACATACTTCCCCGCAGGAGACAGGAAATACGGCCGCTGGTTCTTGGCGCTCCATGAGACCGAGATCGAGGATATTGCAGATGGGGTGATATCGGAGCTCACTATGTATTGTTGCACATCACCCGACTGTCACTGCAAATTCCGTGATGAGTCCGAGACGTGCGTCTTCTGCGACTATGAAGATGACGCTGAGACTGTCTCACTGAACCAGCAACTCGCTGCGCTTGCCCAAACCGTGAACTCAAAAAAAGAATGGGTGGCGGGCTACCTGCGCATCAAGCCCGACGCAAGTGGTGTATCACTCATCGGCGACTATAACCCAATTGATGGTCTTGGTGACCGGCTGGGATGGTTTTCAACTCCCGAAGCCCAGGAACTGATTGATCAGCTTCGATCGGAATCCGGATCATAAAAATGTGTCAAGAACCAGTTTCTGATTCGCGTGTCATGATGTCAGAATTCCCTCATCACACCGACTGATCGTTTTGGCTGATTTTCAAGTTGACGAATCTTGTGTCGACTGTTAAGCTCGCTGTCCGTTGGAATTGATGAAACGATGAACGCTTCGTTTCACTTCCTGCCTTTGTTTCGTTTTCACAGGAAAACAGCTATGACTCTTTACATGCAGCGTGTCCACTGGTGTGACCGACTGTATGTCTCGCCCGAATACAGACGGGTTGGAGACGCAGATGATGCAGAGTCTGACATGCGCCTGGTCTAAGACTGGCACTGCTGTTGCGCGCACCGCGAGTTGAGTGCGCGGCCCTCGTTCTCGATTGTGTGTTCGATCCTGCGCGAGTGTTAATGCCTGTAAACCCCGTCAGATCCCTGTTCGGTTTCTGCCTGCGCGCCTTGAGGTTGCGCCGGTAATCGTGCCGGCGCGGTTCCTGTCTGCAGTGCTCCGTCAAAGATCAGCGCGCTGTGTCTGATCTCGATCGCTTTTTGTTTTTTCACGGTCTGTGAACTCAGGGAAGGTCTGCGCACAACGTGCGCGCTGCTTTCCAAACTTTCACAGACACGTCGCCGCTGCCGGTACGCACCGATGTCACGTGCGCTCGCGGTACGCGCGGTGGCGGAATGCCTACCAACACAATAATTATCAATACACTTTGAAAGGAGCCAGCAGATGGCTATTGCTACCAATCTTGGATTTCCCCGTATCGGCGCACAACGAGAACTGAAACGGGCCGTTGAAAAATTCTGGTCCGGAAAAATTTCGGAAGCGGAATTACACAATGTCTGTCGTGAACTGCGTGAAACCAACTGGAAACGACAACAGCAGGCGGGGATCGCGCACATTCCCTCCAACGATTTTTCCCTTTACGACCAGGTACTGGATACCGCGGCGCTGGTCGGGGCGATTCCCCGGCGGTTTGACTGGTCAGGGGATGAAGTTGACCTGGCGACTTACTTCGCGATGGCGCGGGGTGGCAAAGGGGGACAGTCGGTGACCGCCTCAACCGAAGGTGTCGCGGCACTGGAGATGACCAAATGGTTTGATACGAACTACCATTACCTGGTCCCTGAGTTTGAGGGGGATCTGCAGTTCCAGCTCGCTTCGCGGAAGCCGATCACGGAGTACCTGGAAGCGAAAGCCCTGGGAATCGAGACGCGTCCCGTACTGCTGGGGCCGGTTTCGTTTCTGCTGTTGGGGAAGACCTGGGAGGCGGATATCGATCCCTTAAGCCTGCTCGATGCACTGTTGCCCGTGTATGCGGAAGTGCTTGCGGAACTGGCGGCAGCCGGGGCGGAGTGGGTGCAGATTGACGAACCCTGCCTGGTGCTCGATCTGACGGAGGCCCAGCAGGCGGCCTTTCAACGGGCCTACGATCGCCTGTCGATCAACGGGAGTCAGCTCAAAGTTGTGCTGGCCACATATTTTGGTGATCTGAAAGAGAACCTGTCGACGGCGGTGTCGCTGCCGGTGGAAGCGCTGCACATCGATCTGGTGCGGGCACCGGAACAGCTGGAAGACGTGCTGGCCCAGCTGCCGGAAGAGCTTTCGCTTTCATTGGGAGTCGTCGACGGGCGGAATATCTGGAAGAACGATGTCAGCCGCTCGATTTCACTGGTGGAAACCGTCGTGGAACGGCTGGGGACAGATCGCGTTTTGATCGGGCCTTCCTGTTCGCTGCTGCATACGCCCGTCGATCTGTCGCTGGAGTCGGGGCTGGATCCCGAGGTTCGCCAGTGGCTGGCTTACGCGCAGCAGAAGCTGGAGGAGATCAACCTGATCACGCGAGCTATCAATGGCGGACGGAAATCAGTGGCTGCGGAACTGGCCTGGTACGATGAAAAGATGGAATCCCGACGGAAGTCGGAGCGCGTGCATCGTGCGGAGGTGAAGGAACGCTGTGCCGGGGTGACGGAAGAGATGCTGCGACGGCAGTCTCCTTATCCGGCGCGGCAGACGATCCAGACGCACGAACTGCAGCTGCCTTTGTTTCCGACGACGACCATCGGTTCGTTTCCGCAGACGGATGACATCCGCAAAGCGCGGGCCGCGTTCAAGAAAGGGGAACTGCAGGAAGCGGCGTATGAGGAGTTTCTCAAGAACTGCATTGCCAGTGATATTCGCTGCCAGGAAGAGATTGGCCTGGATGTGCTCGTGCATGGCGAAGCGGAGCGGAACGACATGGTCGAATACTTCGGCGAACAGCTGGAAGGCTTCATCGCGACGAAGCATGGCTGGGTGCAGAGTTATGGCTCACGCTGTGTGAAGCCGCCCGTGATCTTTGGTGATGTGCTGCGCAAGGAGCCGATGACCGTGAAGTGGACTGCTTATGCGCAGTCCTGTACCGAGAAGCTGATGAAGGGAATGCTCACCGGTCCGGTGACGATTCTGCAATGGTCGTTTGTCAGAGACGATCAGCCACGGAGCGTGACCTGCCAGCAGATCGGGCTGGCGATCCGGGATGAAGTACTCGATCTCGAAGCGAGCGGCATCCGGGTGATTCAGATCGATGAACCGGCGATCCGCGAAGGTCTGCCGCTCAGGCAGGCCGACTGGGACGCATATCTGCAGTGGGCAGTGGACTGTTTCCGGCTGGCTTCGGCGGGAGTGGAAGACGAAACGCAGATCCACACGCACATGTGCTATTCGGAATTCAACGATATCATCGAAGCGATCGGGGCTCTGGACGCGGATGTGATTTCGATTGAGACTTCACGGAGTAACATGGAGCTGCTGGACGCGTTCGTCCAGTATCAGTATCCGAATGAAATCGGACCCGGGGTATATGACATTCATTCGCCCCGGGTGCCAACGGTGAAGTCGATCGAGTATCTGCTGGAGAAAGCTCTCGAAGTCTTGCAGCCCCGCCAGTTGTGGGTGAATCCGGATTGCGGCCTGAAAACCCGCAAATGGGAGGAAGTCAAACCTTCGCTGGAGAATATGGTCGCGGCGGCGCAACAGCTGCGGGCCCGGTGGCTGTCACGCGTCTGAACGTGTGATTCATAGGAAAAGATGACTGAAAACGTAGTCAGCTGCGGAATGTTCGTTGTCGGACATTCCGGGCTGATCTACGATAGGGATTAATGGGGCTGTTCCCCGCGAAAAGAAATAGAAACAGACACTGATATGAAACATCAATTCGAATTGAAACTGATCCTGTTATTACTGACGCTGACCTGGTTGGCGGGCTGTGGCACGCAGGAAGCGGGTTCGGTTGCATCACAGACAGAGCAGGGGACGCAGGCACCTGTGTCTGAGCTGCCGGCTGCTCCGGAAGAGGCTGCGGTCGACGTCGTTGCGGACGCGCAGTCGTTCCCGGTGACGGTGAAAGATTACCAGGGGCGGGATGTCACGCTGGCGAAACAGCCGCGGCGGATTATTTCGCTGCTTCCCTCGCATACGGAGACGCTGTTTGCGCTGGGGGCGGGAGAGCAGATGGTGGGCTGTACGTCGCTGTGCAATTATCCGCCGGAGACAGAGGAACTGAGACAGATAGCGCTGGCAAACCCGGGCAGCATCAGCCTGGAAGCGCTGGTGGAGTTACAACCTGATCTGATTGTGACCGGCGGGGATTATCATCGGCAACTGGCGGCGCAACTGGAGACACTCAAGATTCCGGTGCTGGCCCTGGAGTCACAGTCGGTAGCTGATATCGAAAAAGCGATGCTGGGAATCGGGCAGGCGACCGGCCATCAGCAACAGGGACAAAAGTTGATCGCCCGGTTGAAGCAGGAGATCGCTGGAGTACAGAAACAGATCAAAGCGTTTCAGAAAGAGGAGCGGCCTAAAGTTTTTTACCGGGTCTGGGATCAGCCGTTGATGACTGCCGGCCCGCATTCGTTTATCGGCGAGTTAATCACGCTGGCCGGGGGAGAGAATGTCTTCGCAGATGTGGAGCCTGCGTATCCCCAGGTGAGTGAAGAGACTCTGATTCTGCGCGACCCGGACGTGATTGTACTACCACGCATGAAAGCGGGGCCCAGCGACGCGCGTGAGGTGCTTGAGAAGCTGCGTCAACGTCCGGGGTGGTCGGACATGGCTGCAGTGAAAGAGGGACGCGTGTATCTGATTGAAGACGATGTGATTTCCCGGCCCGGCCCGCGGGTGGTGCAGGGACTTCAAAAACTGGCACAGGCGTTGTACCCTGAGGCATTTCCCGATCCTTAAGCTTGAGAGTGGATTCTGCAGGTGAGACCCACGCAACCCCGTTTTGCTGTCTGGCGGATACTCCCGTTCCTGGGAGGGCTGCTGCTGGCGCTGCTGGTGGGAATTCATTTTGGTGCGGTGCAGTTGTCGCTGTCCGAGATCTGGCAGGGTCTGACAGGGGCCGCAGCCGGCGCGCAGATCGAGACGATTCTATGGCAGATCCGACTGCCGCGGGTGGTGCTGGCGGCTTGTGTCGGTGCCGGGCTGGCGATTGCGGGCGCTGCGTTTCAGGGAGTGTTTCGAAATCCGCTGGCCGATCCGTTTGTGATTGGTGCTTCGAGCGGTGCCGCTTTGGGGGCGACACTGGCTCTGCTTTGTCTGGCAGGAAGTGTGACGGTCATCACGAGTACCGGCCAGGTGCCCTGGCTGATCCTGGCGGCGTTTGGCGGGGCTATGCTGATTGTCGGGGCTGTGTTTGTGATTGCCTCGCTCAGTAACCTGGGACGAAGTGCGCCGCTGTTGACGTTAATTCTGGCGGGGATGGCACTCAGCAGTTTTACCGGAGCGCTGGTTTCGCTGATCATGTTTCTGAATCATGAGATGCTGAATACGATTTTCAACTGGCTGCTGGGGAGTTTTTCCGGCAGGCACTGGAATGAAATTGCGATTGCCGGTCCGGTGATCCTGGTGAGCGGCGGTCTGATCTGGATGTTGTCACGACCACTGGACCTGTTGTCGTTCGGGGATGAGACGGCGATGTCACTGGGGCTGCCGAGCGGTAAAGTGCGGTTGTTGATTTTAGCGGCGGCCACGTTGTGTACGGCGGCCTGTGTGTCGGTGTCGGGGGTGATCGGATTTCTGGGACTGATGGCACCGCACATGACGCGGATTCTTTTGGGCCCGCGACATGGACTGTTGATTCCGGGCAGTGCGTTACTGGGGGCGACACTACTGGTGATTGCCGACACGCTGGCGCGGACTGTGATTGCGCCGACGGAGATCCCGGTGGGTGTGGTGACTGCCTTGATGGGCTGTCCGTTTTTTCTGTTCCTGCTGATCAGCCGCGGCCGACAGACGATGTGAAAGGTTTCCCATGTCTGAAATTCAACTGGAGAATGTGACCTGCGGCTATCCCAACCAGGAAGTTTTGCACCAGGTTTCACTGGCAGTGGAGCCGGGTAAGGTGCTGGTGCTGCTGGGACCCAATGGATCGGGGAAGACGACGCTGCTGCGCGCACTGTTTCAGTTGATCGCGGTGCAGCAGGGGACGATCCTGGTGGAAGGTCAGGATGTGCAGCGACTGTCTCGACGGGAGATGGCCCAGAAACTGGCACTGGCACCACAGCTGGAGATGCCTCAATGGCCGATGACAATTGAAGAGACCGTGCAACTGGGACGCTCGGCGCATCGGGGCTGGGTGCAGCCGTTTAGCGGAGAAGATGCGGAGCATGTGGAGACGGCGCTGGTGCAGACCGGATTGACAGAACTGCGGGCGAAGAAGATTACGGAGATCTCCGGCGGGGAATGGCGGCGGACCCTGATTGCCCGGGCGCTGGTGCAGCAGACCAAGGTGCTTTGTCTGGATGAGCCGACAACGGGCCTCGATCTGAAATACCAGGTGGAGGTGCTGTCATTGATTCGCGATCTGGCTCATGAGCGGGAGCTGACGGTGCTGCTGACAATTCACGATCTGAACCTGGCCAGCTGTTTCGCCGATCAGATTGTGTTACTGGCCGGGGGCGAGATCGCGGCGTTGGGAACTGCGGCGGAGGTATTAACGGAAGCGCGTTTGAGCGAGGTCTATCAGACCCGGGTCAAAGTGGTGCCCCATCCGGAATACCAGACGCCGCTGGTGGTTCCCCTGCTGTGAGCGAGATGCGCGTCACAGATCAACTGGTGACGTAGCTGTCACAGACCTGGACTTTGGCCCAGGAGGCTTTGTTCTCTTCGATGAATTTCAGGTGATCGGGAGCGGTCTGGTAGATATCGTGTGATTCCTTGCTGTCGAAAACCACGTTCAGAGCGACGTGAAATTCCTGATTATTCACTTCCCGCTGGAACTCGGGGCCCCGCTGGCCGGCGGAAAAATAGACGACGCCGGGATGGTCTTTGAGATATATGTGACAGGCGTTCACCATGGTCTGGATTGCTTCCGGAGAGCCGTCATTGAGGGTGAAATAGACCATATGAGCCAGTTGTGTGTCTGCCATGGGGGTTCCTTCGGGGGTGTTCTAGTGTGTTAAGTGTATAAATAGAATGATGTTAGGTGCGGGCAAGGCGGTGCTGCCCGGATTCAATCTCCCTATCTTCTCAAAAACGGGGGTAAATGTCACCGGTACCGGGAGTGAATGAATTTTGGAATTCCGGAAATTTAAAATAAAGCGACTTTAACGATTATGCCGATAAAGAAGAACGGTGGGTTATTCGTTCGGGAACCTCATTCGGGGAACCCAGGTTTCAGTGAGTCTGAAACAGGAACGAAATCAAGGAGTGCCTTTCAGCACACTTAGTCAAAAAAGGAGTTTTTCGATGTCCCCCTGGATTCGAAATGTCATTGTAGTCGCATCACTGTTTCTGATTTTTGCTGATAGTAACGAAGCCGACGCGCATCTGTTTCGCAGATTGTTCAACCGTGGTGGCATGGGTTGTTATTATCCGCAGCACAGCCGTTGTGGACATCGTTGTCGCAAACTGGCCCGGCGTTATTTCCGTCGTTGTGCTCCTGTCACTTCCTGCTGCCCGGGCGTGTGTACTCCGCCTCCGCCGCAGATCTGTTACCAGGATATAATCTGTACCGAATACCGTATGATTCCTCAGACACGGAACGTGCCTGTAACGACTTATCGTCAGGTGACCGTGGATGAAGGTGGCTGGCAGCGAGTCTGGGTTCCCAAAATGGTGACCAAGCAGATTCCTCAGACCTGCTATCGTCAGGAAACCACTTACGTGCGTCAGCCTTACCAGGTTCGCAAACGGGTTCAGGTGATGGCTCCTCAGTCAACCTGCACGGATTGCGTGAATGGTATGAACGGACTGCCTTCGATGATCAGTCCTTCGCCAACCGTGATTCCTTCCACACCGACACCTGCACCTTCGACCGTGCCGACACCGACTCCGATGTCTTCTACATCGCTGGATCTGGGAGCCTATCCGACTCTGGCACCTACTGTGACTGCACAGCCGGCTGCTTCCTGGGGAACGGGTGCCACAACTTCATACGCGAGTACTGCCAGTGTGGGAACTTATCCGATCTCTGGTCCGGCTCTGCCTCCCAATCCTGCCATGCTGCAGGTACCACAGCTGACATCTAATACCGGTTCCGACTGGCAGACGATTCCTTCGCTGAATGCGACTCCGGCGACATCCGCCTATGATGATTCTGCTTCACGGAGTGCTGCCGCGAAAGGGGCTTTCCGTCCTGCACCATCGGCCGCGACCGTCTGGAATACTCCGCGTCGCCAGCCTTTGAACTAATCGCGCGAGCGATCTGAATCCATTATCGAATTCGAACCGGGATCTGCGGCAGACTACTGCGGGTCCCGGTTGTTTTCGTAATTGTGGAGTGCATCCTGTTCGCGGCGGTTCATCTTGTAGAAGGCAACGCCGAATCCGCTGAAGATCATGGCGGGCATGGCAAGCATGAAAGCGATGCTGTACATGTAGGCCCGGGGTTTGCGATCATCGGTTTCGTTCAACTCTTTGCACATCGGGCAGGCTTGAGCCGGACGAATCAGCGCAGGACTGGAGAACAGGCCGAGCAGGGCTGTGGCCAGTAAACAGGATCGCAGGAATCGAAATCGTTTGCACATGATGATGAAACTCGGTTAACGGGTACGTCTTCAATACTATCAGGATAACAGACCGGCGGGGCTGTGCCAAATGATTACTGGTTCGATCAGGCAGCTCCGGGCAGATGGTAAAGCATGAAATAGATCACCACGCCGGTGATGGAGACATACAGCCAGATCGGAAAGGTGATTTTGGCGATGCGGCGGTGTGCTTCCCACTGTTGTTTGAGTCCGCGACGGATGGTCATCCAGGCGAGGACAGGCACCGCGGCGGCCAGGACCACGTGGGTGATCAGGATGAAATAGTACACGGGACGGATCAGGCCTTCTCCCTGAAATTTACGGGAGGCATCGCCGGTGTAACTCTGCAGGGCAAAGTGGTAGATCAGATAGAAGACCAGGAACAGGACCGATGTACCAAATGCGGTGAGCATGGTCTTCTTGTGTTTCTCCCGTTCCCCTTTGCGGATGAATCCGTAGCCGACCATCAGCAGAATCGTGGCCAGTCCGTTCAGGGCCGCGTTGACGGTGGGGAGTTGCATGACCCAGTCGGGAGCCTGACCTGCTGGGGCTTCTGCGATGACGGTCTCGACGGTTTCCGTTTCGACTTCAACCGGTTCCGTAGGGGCAGCGGGGGCGGATTCGGTTTCAGACTGTGCCAGCAGCAGGGGGAGCAGTAAGGTGCTCAAAGAGATCATACCCGCTTTGGCCGGAGGCTTTGCGACTGGCTTGGGCTCTTCTTTGGCGGGTGCTTCTGCTTTCTTCTTTGAGTCTGTTTTGTCTTTCGATTCTGCTTTGACGAGCTTGCGGACTTCGCGGCGGAGCTCGGCCATTTCGGCGTCGTTGACGGCGTTGAACTTCTGGAGTACGCGGCCATCGGGGCCGACGAGCATCACGTTGGTGGTATGAATGACTTCAAAGCCAGGCTTGCGGGCAGGGCCGACATTTTCCTCCACAGGCATCAGAAAACTTTTTTCGATGAGGTGGAAGATCTCTTTCTGGTCGCCGGTGAGGAAGAGCCATTTCTCGGGATCGGCGCCCATCAGCTCGGCGTACTGAGAGAGGACTTCGGGAGTGTCATGCTTGGGGTCGACCGTAATCGTGACCAGACGGAAGTCGAGGTCTTTGAGATCTTTCTGCAGCTGGTAGAACTGGCCGGAGACGCGGGGGCAGGGACCGGCGCAGCGGGTGAAGACGAAGCAGGCGACCCAGGGTTTCCCCAGCAGGTCTTTCTTCGTGATGGTTTTGCCACTGCGTTCGGTGAGCGTGAAATCTTCGATACCTTCCTTGGGCCAGATGGGACCTTTGACGCTGATTTCTTCGGTCTCTTCTGTATTTTCTTCCGCCTCAGCCTGGGCTGCCTGTTCGGCTTTGCGCTGTTCGAGGGCCAGGTCGCTCTGCTTCTTTAACTGCCAGGTGGCGAAGGCACTGACGGCGACGAGAACCCAGAGTGAAATCGTCAGGATCAGGGGAATGCGGCGGGGAGGTTTGTTTGGTGTTTCAGTCATTTTGAATACTTCAAATCTCGTTTGATGGTCGGTGTTATTCAACGGGCGTTACGGGTGGCTCGTTTCCCGGTCATCCAGATGGCAAGAACTACATAGATTATACACACGACGGCGGTGACGGTCAGGCAGACAATCATTGACGGATTGCCGGGCGCTGTCGGGAGCGTTTCTGCAGACGACAGAATCCGGCGGAGACCGGTGACGCCGTAGGTTAAGGGGTTGGCGCGAATGATCCACGAAAGCCAGCCCGAATCGCCCGCGGGGAAAAAGGAGCCCGAGAGCAGCCACATGGGCATCAGGAAGACCGACATGATGGCGTGAAAGCCCTGAGTCGATTCCATGGGCCAGGCGATGAGGTAGCCTAAAGCGGTCAGGCTGAAGCCGAGCAGGAACAGAAACAGAATCAACGGAATCAGCCCGGCGAGGGTGACACCTGTTTCAAAGTCGGGAGCCAGTCCGACGAGATTCAGCAGTGGTCCCAGGAAAAGGAACAGGACAGCTTGTAAAACGGCCAGAATCGTGCCGCCCAGCAGCTTGCCCAACACGATCGAGGCGCGGGGAACCGGTGCGACGAGGACGCCCTGCAGGAAGCCTTCCTTACGGTCTTCGATAATCGAGATCGTGGAGAAGATGGCGGTGAACATCAAAATCATCACGGCGACGCCGGGGAAGAAGTATTCCTGGTAGGTCATGCCGGCGGGCGCCCAGGCGGGGGCTTGAAACGATCCGCGGAGTCCGGCTCCGAAGAGGATCCAGAACAGGACCGGTTGGATCAGGGCTCCGATGACGCGGGTACGCTGTCTGACAAAGCGGACGACCTCGCGGTGGGCGAGTGTCAGGATCGGCAGGACGAACGCGGGCTTGTGGACGGCGGGCATGTTCTGATTCATTCCGATTCCTCCGCCTGCCAGAACTGATGACCGGTTTCGTGGATGAAGACATCTTCCAGTGTCGGCTTGCCCAGGGAAACGGAAGTGACCTGGTCGGGAAAGGCGTCGATCAGGTCTTTGAGGAATTCGTGTCCGCGGGTGTGTTCCAGACGGAGGCTGGCGTTGATGCGCTGCGGAGTAACGCCGAACTTCTCAGTGATAAGTCGGGCGAGTTCATCGGGATGCTCGGCCTGGATGGTCAGACAGTCGCCGCCGACCGAGGCCCGCAGTTCATCGGGAGTACCACAGGTGACGAGTTCGCCCCGGTTTAAAATTCCCAGGCGGTCACAGTGTTCTGCTTCTTCCATGAGGTGTGTTGTGATCAGGATGGTGACGCCGTTCTCCTGCTGGAGTTGTTTGAGGTATTTCCAGAGGTCGTGCCGGGCACCGGGGTCGAGGCCGGTACTCGGTTCGTCGAGCAGGAGCACGCGGGGCGAGTGCAGCAGGCCCTTGGCGATTTCCACGCGCCGCTTGAGGCCGCCCGATAGGGATTCCGCCAGGTCCCCTTTGCGGTCGGTCAGACCCAGGTGGGACAAGGCATTGGCGATGCGGTCCCGCATGAGGGCTCCGGAGATGCCATACAGGTGGGCCTGGTGTTTGAGGTTTTCCTGGACCGTGAGTTTGCCGTCCAGACTGGGTGACTGAAAAGTGACGCCGATCAGGTTACGGATTTCCTGCGACCGGGTGGCCAGGTCGAATCCCGCGATTTCCGCGGATCCGGCCTGCAGGGGGAGCAGAGTCGAGAGCAGGCGAAAGAGTGTGGTTTTTCCGCCGCCGTTCGGACCGAGCAGACCGAAGATTTCACCGGAGTGGACTTCGAAACTGAGCTGGTTCAGGGCGAGGCGTTGCCCGTAATGGTGCGAGATGTCCTGCACGACGATCCGCGACGCGCGGGCGGTTTGCTGCGGTAGCGTATTACTCAACATGACTCGTTTCGGGCTGGTCGGGCGTAGTGTCGGCTGAGGCCTGCTGTGCCTGTTCCAGGTAATCAATCTGGGGAGCTTCACTGGTGTAGTAATGAATGCCGATATCGGGGGTCATGGCAATGGTCAGTCCCATGGCGAGGATGATCGTCGGGCTGAGCAGAACGTATTTCCATTTGCCTTCAAACTTGAGGTGCATGAAGTAGATCAGCACGAACAGCGCTTTGGCACAGGCGACGGCGAGCACGAGGAACGCCAGCAGGATGACACCCTTGATGCCGACCACGTCTTTCTCACGCAGGTCGATGATGTCGAAAACGATCGAGAGCACGGTGCAGAAGCAGAGGGCGTAGAAGATCTTCGTGTAAACGTTGTAGGCGGGATGAGCTGGTTCTTGGGACATCTTACTTCGGTCTTTCCGAACTTGAAGGAGATCGCGGGATGATCAAAGGATGTAAATCAACGGGAACAGGAAGATCCAGACCAGGTCGACGAAGTGCCAGTAGAGGCCGATGTTTTCGACATAGTCATTCCATTTTTCGCAGAGTCGTTTTCCCTGGACGAGGACAATCGCGAACAGGAGCATGCCGATGATGACGTGCAGTGCGTGAAAGCCGGTGAGCAGGAAATAGACGGAGGCGAAAAGGTTGCCATAAATAATGGGTTGCAGATGATGCACGGGGGCCAGGAGAGAACCGTATTCGGGGTTTTCTCTCAGGGTATCCAGGGCTTTGTTCATTTCAGGAACGGTGATCGATTCTTCGAGTGCCTGGTTATTCAGTTTGCGGTATTCACTCTCGAGATCGAAGTAGGCCTGGAGTTCTTTTTTACGGGCTGCCGGAGTGTCTTCGGCTGAGAGTTCCGTCTGCAGTTGTTGGCGGAGCTCTTCGACCGGGGGCACGATGGCTTCGGTTTTTTCATCGGTGACGCCGGCTTCTTCGACCGATTCGGCGTCTTCGGTGGGTTCGGTTTTTTCCGGGTCCATCACGCCGGACAGGGCGATGGCGCGGTTGTCGACGACCTGCTTCATTTCCCGCATCGATTTGTCGATGGCCATCTGGGGCGTTTCGGGAATGTGTCCGGGGAGAATATCGTATTTGAATTTGCCTGAGTACTCATAGGATTTGATGCCCAGGAAGAGACAACCCAGGACGAAGGTCAGCAGCAGGTATTTACGCGCCTTGGAGAAGTTTTGGGCCTTCATCCCTTCGAGGGCCATGACGACGAAGTAACTGGAGAGAATCAGGACGAAGGTATTCAGACCGCCGGCCCAGATCCGCAGGTGGGTCACGTCGGGATCGGTGGGCCAGCCGGGAGAACCGGCACGCAGGACGATGTAGGCTCCGATGAAGGCGGAAAAGAACATGATCTCGGTCGCCAGAAAGAGCCACATTCCCAGTTTGGAATGTGGAATGGGGAGTCCCATGCGATATTGTGGCGAATTACTTTCGTGACTCATTGTCGTCTTTCACTTTGCTTCGCAGGCAGTTAAACGGTCGTGGTCTTCAAGACAGGGATGCTGGACGTTCTCAGTTAAACAGCTGCAGGCGATCCCAGGTGAGGGTGATCAGCAGCACGGGGAGATAGATCAGCGAACACCAGATCAACTCCCGGGCGGTCTTACGGGTTTCATTGCCCAGGAAGCGGATCGAGAAGATCAGGTAAGCGATTCCCAGCACCAGGGCGACGCCGGAATAGACGCTGCCGGCCAGAGAGACGTACTGTGGCAGGAGGCTGACGGGAATCAGGAGGGTGGCATAAATCACGCACATCCAGCCGATCATGCGTGGTCGGGGATCAGCGGCGGGCAGCATTTTGAGCCCGGCCTGGTGATACTGATGGCGGTACAGCCAGGCGATCGCCAGGAAGTGCGGGAACTGCCAGAGGAACATGATGGCGAAAATGGAGAAGGATGCGGTATTCAGATTTCCGCCGGCAGCGGTCCAGCCCAGAATGGGGGGCATGGCGCCGGGGATGGCTCCGATGGTGGTGCAGAACGAGGTGCAGCGTTTGAGCGGTGTGTAAACCACGACGTAAAGTACCAGCGTCAGCATGGACAGAAACGCGGTCAGCAGATTGACCATCAAAGCGAGATAGAAGATACCGGTCAGGGCACAGAGGATGCCGAACACCAGAACTTCGGAGACGGAGAGTCGTCCAGAAGGAAGCGGGCGGCCTGTGGTGCGGGGCATCAGTTGATCGCTTTTGATTTCCAGCAGCTGATTCAGTGAGTTACAGCCTACGGCGACCAGTCCGATGCCGAACAGGGCGTGGATCAGCGGGAGCAGCGACCAGGAATGGGCGCTCCCCAGGGTGTAACCCAGGGCAACGGAAATCAACGCCATTGTCGAAATGCGGGGCTTCGTCAGTTCGAGGTAATCGGCGAGCCGTGCCAGGCTGATGGGCCGGGCTGCGGCTTTCGGTTCTTCAACGGCGATATAAGATTGTTGAGTCGTAGACATTTTCAGGCATTACCTTCAGTCTCAGGTAAGGAATCAGTAGCAGAGAGAGTTTGCTCTGACGAACGATTTTTATTTAACTGGTGCAGCCGGAAGACCCGGACTGAATACAGGGTGGTGGTCATCAGGAACAGAATCCCCGTGATCAGGTGCGCGGTGCGGAACAGCGACTGTTGCAGGGAGCCGGGTTCACCAATAATTCCGGCAGCGGGGAGTCCGAACCGGGTCAGCCAGGCGCCGATGCCGAGCATGATCTGGAAGATTCCCAGATGCAGCATACCCATTGCAGGGCGTTTCAGCCATTTAATTCCTGTCTTGCGGGCCGTGCGGAATTCGATAATCACAAAAACCAGGACCACAAAAGCAAAGCTGATGTGGGGATGCAGGCCGACTTTGAAGTGGCTCAGGAAGCCTCCCAGGAAATACTGAAAGAGGACGACCAGCGGAACGGTGATCGCCAGACGGCGTCCGTAGCCTGGAGCAAGCTCGGGAGGATCGTTGCTGTTTTCGATCCAGCGTTTGCCGGTTGCCATGGTGAGGAATGCCATCAGGGTGAAGACGCAGGCAGCGAACAGTCCGTGTGTCATCGCCAGCCCGACGCTGTTTTCTGTCACGCGTGTACCGCCCAGAATGCCTTGAATGATCACGCAGATCAGGACGGCGATCGCAACCTTGCGAATCCATTTTTGCGGCTGCACTTTGAAGGCGACGATCACCAGGACGATGGACAGGAAGCCCACCAGTGTTCCCAGGAGTCGGTGCACGTGCTCAAAAAACTTATCCGTGGGGAGCCCGAAGACGGGGTACGTAAACATGTTCTGTCCGTCGGATCCGGGCCAGCCATCGACTGCCATGCCATATCCTTCGGTAGTAACGTGTCCGCCCATAATCATCAGTGGCAGCGTAGCGACGGTGGTCGCCAGTGCGATGCGAAAGAGCCACGGATGGTATTGTTGCTGGTTCATAAAACTGTTTAACACTTCGTTAACGGGTTAACTGGAAGTTTCCTGATCGTTGTCGGTGTTGTTCTCTGTTTCTGAGTCAGACGGTTTGGGTGGTTCACACTCTTTTTCGGTCTGCATCAGGAAATCTTTGTCGCCGTTATGCACGGCGTATTCATTGGGCCCATGGAAGACGATGGGCGGTTCGTCGAAGTTGCCGTGCGGCGGTGGTGACGGCGCGGTCCATTCGAGGGTGGTTGCATTCCAGGGGTTCCGACCGGCTTTAGGACCGAAGAACATGCTGTAGAAAATATTGATGAACAGCAGGATCTGGGCCGATCCCATGAGGATGGCCGAGATGGTCATGAACTGGTTCATGGGGAGCAGGTGTTCGAGGTAGCCGTGCAGATAGGGATCGGCATAGCGGCGGGGCATGCCCTGCATTCCCAGGAAGTGCATCGGGAAGAAGGTTCCGTTGGCACCGATGAAGGTCAGCAGGAAGTGCGTTTTGCCCAGTTTTTCGTTCATCATGCGTCCGAACATTTTGGGGAACCAGAATTGGATTCCCGCAAAGACGCCGAACAGCGTGGCACCAAAGAGCACATAGTGGAAGTGGGCCACGATGAAGTAGGTATCGTGGAAGTAGACGTCCACGGGGATTGCCGCCATGAAGATTCCGCTGAGTCCGCCGACCACGAACATCGACAGGAAGCCGATGCAGTTGAGGGTGACGGTATTGAATTCGACTTTGCCGCCCCAGACGGTGGCGGTCCAGTTGAAGGTTTTCACGGCAGAGGGGAGGGCGATCATCATGGTGGCGACCATGAAGGCCATCCCGACGGCGGGGTTCATACCACTGGTAAACATGTGGTGTCCCCAGACGATGAAGCCCAGACTGGCGATCGCGGACATGGAGAAAATCATCGGTCGGTAACCGAAGATCGGCTTACGGACCATACAGCTGAGCATGTCCGAAATCATGCCCATCACGGGGAGCAGCATGATGTAAACGGCGGGGTGCGAGTAGAACCAGAACAGATGCTGCCAGAGCAGGGGCTGTCCCCCGCCGATGGTCGGATCAGCGTTGTTGATGATCAGCCCCGAGGGGTAGAAGAAACAGGTGCCCAGCAGACGGTCGGTGACCTGCATGAAACCGCCCGCGGTCAATACGGGCAGAGCGAAGGCCTGCAGAATCGCGGTGATGAACAGACCCCAGATGGTCAGAGGCAGACGGAAGAACGTCATGCCGGGGGCCCGCATGTTGATGATGGTGGTCATGTAGTTGATCGACCCCATCATGGATGAGAAGCCGACAAAGGTGACACCCAGCAGCCAGAGGGTCTGAGCGGTTCCCGATCCGGGAGCTGCCTGAGCCAGGTCGGCCAGAACCGGGTAAGCAGTCCAGCCTGCTGCCGGGCCGCCTGCGTAGGCGAAGCTCATACCGAAACAGATAATGGCTGGCCAGATGAACCAGTAGCTGAGCATATTGAGTTTGGGGAACGCCATATCGTCGGCACCGATCATCAGCGGGATGAGCAGGTTGCCGAAGGTTCCAGCGAGGATCGGGATAATGACGAGGAAGATCATCACGGTGGCATGCATCGTGAAGAGCATGGTATAGAACTCAGGCGAGATCTGTCCTGCTTCGGCGGAGAAGAGCCAGGGGCCGACGATGGGCATCGATTCCCAGGGGAAGGCGAGCTGCCAGCGGACGGCCAGCGCGAGGGCACCCCCGACGATCAGCATCAGCAGTGTTGTGAACAGGAACTGGATGGCGATGATCTTGTGATCGGTGGAGAAGATATACTTCGTGAAGAAATTACCGGGCGCATGATGTGCCTGAGGCTTCAGGATCGGTTGCAGGCCGGTGGGGGATGGATGCACAACGCTCATTTCTCGGTTGCCTCACTCTCAGAATCATTCTCGTTGGCGGCAATCTTGCCCAGCCCGTCGTAAAACTGCTGTTGGGTGAGATTTTTCAGATAGTTCTGGTAGTCTGCTTCTGATTCCACGATCACGTGGGCTTTCATCTTGTAGTGCCCCCAGCCACAGAGTTCGGCACAGACCAGGTCGTAGACGCCTTCTTTGTTGGCTTCAAACCAGACCGGGATCTGCAGGCCGGGCAGGGCGTCCTGTTTGATTCGCAGGGCGGGCAGAAAGAACGAGTGCTGAACGTCTTCGCTGCGGAGCTGAATCATGACCGGCTTGCCGAAGGGGACGTGCAGTTCGTTGACGGAATAGAGATCGTCGGACTGCGGTTTTGGTTGCAGTTTCTTGCCGATAGCGGGGTAACGGAAACGCCATTCGAACTGACGTGCGGTGACTTCCGCGATCGGTGCTTTGACGGCTGCTTCGGGGAAGTATTTCTTGATACGGAAATCGGCCCAGAGGTTCATCTGATACAGGGCGAGGAACAACAGGATCACGCCGGGAATGATGGACCAGATCAGTTCCAGTTTGTGGTTGCCGTGGGTGTAAGTGGCCCGTTCGTCGCGATTATTGGAACCACGCCAGAGAGCATAAACGAGTACCGCCTGTGTACCGACGAAAACGACCGCGGTTACGAACAGGATCAGGTAGAACAGCCCGTCGATGCGGATTCCGAGGTTACTGGCTGCCTGGGCGTTATCGTAGGGAAACGACCAGCCCACCATGGGAGCCATCGCACAAGATACGACAGCCGCCACTGGCCAGAACAGAAAAAATAAACACCATCCTTTACCCACTACAGGTCTCCCCTCTGGTTTTCTGGTTGAGGATATGATTCGTTTTCATTATCAGTCGCTGAAACAGTTGATCCGGTCAGGTTGGGACCTGAACTTATTTGCTGGAATAAGGCAGGCTCATCACGTAGTTGACCAGGTCCCACAATTCTTCATCCGAAAGCGGACCACCGAAGGCCGGCATCGGTGTTCCCTTAATACCGGAGTACATCCGGCGGTAGACGTCGATCGGGCGACGTCCGCCCCGGTAGATACCCCGGTGCAGATCGCGGGGCGGTAACTGGTTGCCCCAGATGTCGTGCAGTCCGCGGTTGGGATATTTTTCATTCGTGGCCGGATTGGTCCAGAAGTCTTGAGTCGCCGTTCCGTTGCCGCGTCCCTGGGGACCGTGACAGGTGGCACACTTGGTTTTATCGCCGAGGTAGAGTTTGCGGCCCCGTTCGCGTGATTCGGGGGTATCGGGAACCCGTGGGGTTTCAGGCACGACCACGGCGTCTTCCATGTTGGCTTCTTCCCAGGCTTCCGCAACGCTGGATGTCGCGAATTCGAGAGTGTCCGGGAAGTCGAGTTCCATGTATTCTTTGAGCTCTTCCATGACGTCTTCGCGAGATTCGCCGCCGTCCTCACTGGTTCGTTCGGCGACCACTTCCTTGGAATAGTCGAAGAAAAGTTCATCGACGATTTTCTTTTCGGTCTCTCCGCGGATGGAAAGCCAGACGACGTAGTTTACGATGGCGGAGACTTCATCTTCGGTGAGCAGTTTGAAGGAGGGCATATAGGTGCCCGCGATGCCTTCTTTGACGGTGCGTTCCAGGTCGGCATTCTGTGCTTTGGCCGTTGGTTTGGTCGACGTGTATTTGTAGATGCCCTGGCGGAAATCGCGGGGCGGAGGATTCAGGTAGCGCGAAGTCGGCCCGGTGCCTTCACCGCTCATACCGTGACAGTGCATGCAGTGGCGGTTGTAGAGATCGCGACCGAACTGCAGCCGCGTGCATTCCACCAGGAAGGTGTCGCCGGGCTGGGGATCGATGTCTGCGGTCTTGTCCACGGCAATGGTGCCGGTTTCGTAGTTGTATTCTTTGATGCGGGAGATCTGTCCCTGTCCCTTGCCCGAGGTCCATTCGAGGGGGAGTCCGAGCAGCTTGGGGTAGGCGTCCTGCAGGCCTTCGACCTGAAAGCGGATTAACTTCTCTTCGCCGGAGCTGGCCTGGACGGTTTTGACGGAGCCTTCAACGTCGCCGAAGTCAGTGGGGAGCCCTTCAAACTGAGTGAGTTCAAAGGGATTGCCAAACTGTCTGACCAATGCTTCTTTCACCGGTTTGGCGGCTTCCGGAACGAGTTCGTTGGTCTTTTCGGAAAAGACGAAGTTGACCTGAGGCTGTTCGCACCCGGTCAGACTGAACAACGGAAAGAGGAGCAACAAGCTTAGACGACTTAACCCAAATCTCACAGAAGTGAATCCTCACTTTATATTATAAGACTGATTTCTGATCGGGTAACACTCGGGGGTAATCCCGTCTGCTCACGGATCCCGATAATCCGCTTGCGAAGCAGCCACACTGATGGTCTTCAAGTTCTATGAAAATACCCGGTTGAGCGGCTAAAACCGCCATCATATCTCAGACAGGTTTGCTTGCGCGGGGTGGGAGGTCTTACGACCCTGGTTACTTAAGTAATTCTGGCGATGCCCAGACGTTCTGACAACCAGCGAATCCCTGTAGAGGGTCTTTTCTCACAAGCAGGAAGGTCATTTCGTCGCTGGTCCCAATCGCGGGAATCACAGCTGTAATATGGTATTTTCTTTGCCTGGCTTTTTCAATCGGCACGGCCTGTCGTTTCCTGAGGAACCAGTGTAAACTGTCGGATCGGCGGTCTCGGGCGAGACTTCCGCTGATTCCTGCATGCATAGAGTTTGACTGAGTTTAAGTGATGCGTTCTCTCTCCCTGTTGTCCACATATCAGTGGAAGTAGATGGGCCGGAATGGGCAACCCGCAAACGGAACTGATTCGAGAATTTGATCGCCTGATCCGCCGGGATCCGGGCAAACGGGGGCTCATTGATTCGGAAGCCCGGTTTGGGCCTTTGTGCACTGATCATTTACTCCATGCCGCCGAGGACCTGGTGCAGGCAGGCACCCATGTGGCGATTACCACTGGTTTTTATATTCCCGCTGCGGAAATCCCGTCTGCAGAGACGGATGGCCCGCCGGGATCGATTCTGCTGGCGATGGTACTGCAGGAGTGTGGCACCCAGACATCGATTGTGACCGATGCGTTGTGTGCACCCGTGGTGGCAGCGACGGCGCGGGCATTTTCTTATCCGGAGAGCCAGATCGATGTGATTGAGGGGGATGACCCCGACTGGGTGACCCGGTTTTATGCGACCCGGAAGGTCAGCCATCTGGTAGCAGTGGAACGGGTCGGCCCCAGCCATACCCCGGACTCCTGGGGCCGACAGGAGCGGGTGGCTGGTTTGGAGCCGACCGCATTTCACGAAAAAGTCCCCTGCGACCACCATGATCGCTGTCACAACATGCGGGGAGAGATCATTGATTCTCATACGGCGCCTCTGCACCAGTTGTTTGAACGTCTGCCCGACTTTTTTCCGGAAGCGAAGTCGATTGGGGTCGGGGATGGCGGAAATGAGATCGGCATGGGGGCGATTGCCTGGGAAGAGCTGGCACGGCGAATCGCTTCGGCGCATGCGGGACTGATTCCGTGCCGGGTGGCTACGGACTGGAACATCGTAGCGGGAACAAGTAACTGGGGGGCGTTGGCCCTGGCGGCGTCGGTCGCGCTGTTGAAAGATCAGAGTGAGACCCTGTTCCGCTGGCAGCGGGAGGAACAGTTGCGGATTCTGGAAGTGATGGTCCGTGAAGCGAACGCCGTCGATGGTGTGACCCGCCAGCGGGAAGCGACGGTGGACGGGCTTCCCTTTCTGACTTACATGCAGCCTTGGGAGGGGATTCTCTCATTTCTGGCCCGCTGATTTCTGCTTTTCTGCGTAAGACAACCAGCGAAAGTCGGCCCGGAAACGGGAAATGGCTTGCATTTCGACAGTGAAACCGGGTTAAAATGGGTTGATTCTCAATCTGATTTTGCTCGCATTCCCTACGCTTAGACTTCAAGACGAACAGTGATTATCTCCATGAACGCTCTCCGCAATCTGTCCGCCCGGCTCCTGGTGACTTCCCGTTTCTTACTGCTGACCCTGTTGCTCCTCTCAGGATCGACGCTCTATGGGCAGGCCGTCAGTAACGATAAATTCAAGCAGGAAGACAAATTCCGACAGCTGGATGAAGTACTGCCTACGCCGAACGGGTTTCGGAATGCATCCGGCGCACCGGGAGAAAAGTACTGGCAGCAGCAGGCGGATTATGAGATCGATGTGGAGCTGGACGACAAGCTGCAGAAGATCATCGGTTCGGAAAAGATCACTTACACGAACAACTCGCCCGATACGCTGAGCTATCTCTGGCTGCAGCTCGATACGAACATTCTCTCTTTCGACTCAGATGCACACCTTACCGGAACGGATTCTCCCTTGGGGAAAGTAGGCTACAAGTCGATGCAGCAGCTGATGGCCAAGGAGACATTTGACGGCAGCATGAAGGTGACTGCGGTTCTGGATGCCGAGGGGAACAAGCTGCCGTATCAGATCATCAAAACCATGATGCGGATCGATCTGCCTCGGCCGTTGAAGACCGGGGAGAGCACACAGTTTTCCGTGGACTGGAGTTACCTGATCAACGATTCCGAGAGCCGCCCCGCGCGTACCGGTTACGAATATTTCAAAGACGATAAGAACTTTCTGTATGAGATCGCCCACTGGTATCCACGCATGGCGGCTTACACCGACAACACGGGCTGGCAGCATAAGCAGTTCCTGGGACGCGGAGAATTCACGTTGGAGTTTGGTGACTTTCTGACGCGGATCACGGTGCCCGACGATCATGTGGTCGCGTCGTCCGGGGTGTTGCAGAATCCGGAAGAGGTGCTGACCGAGACGCAGCGCAAGCGTCTGGATGAGGCCAAAACTGCGAAAAAACCGATGTTTATCATCACTCCTGAAGAAGCGAAAGCGAACGAGAAATCAAAGCCGAAAGGCAAGAAGACCTGGGTTTTCAAGGCGGACAATGTCCGCGATTTCGCGTTTGCCAGCTCGCGAAAATTCATCTGGGATGCCCAGGGACATCAGCTGGAAGGCAAGGCTGAGCCGATTATGGCGATGTCTTATTACCCCAACGAAGGGGAGCCGCTCTGGAGCAGGTATTCGACGCACGCGATCATTCATACGTTGAATGTGTTTTCGAAGTATACCTTTCCCTATCCTTACCCGGTGGCGATTTCCGTGAACGGCCCGGTGGGGGGCATGGAATACCCGATGATCTGCTTTAACGGTCCCCGTCCCGAAAAGGATGGCACTTATTCCAAGCGGACCAAGTACGGGTTGATCTCGGTCATCATTCACGAAGTCGGGCACAACTATTTCCCGATGATCGTCAACAGTGACGAGCGTCAGTGGACGTGGATGGATGAAGGGATCACGACGTTCCTGCAGTTCCTGACCGAGCAGGAGTGGGAAGACGAATATCCGTCCCGCCGCGGGGAACCCCGCGACATGGTGGATTATATGAAGAGCGGTTACCAGGTGCCGATCATGACGAACTCGGAGTCGATCCTGCAGTTTGGTAACAATGCCTATGGCAAGCCGGCGACGGCGCTGAATGTGTTGCGGGAAACCGTGCTCGGTCGTGAGCTGTTCGATTACGCGTTCAAGGAGTATTCCCGTCGCTGGATGTTCAAACGGCCGACGCCTGCGGACTTCTTCCGCACCATGGAAGACGCGTCCGGCGTCGATCTGGACTGGTTCTGGCGGGGCTGGTTTTACACAACCGACCATACCGACATGGCAATCGAGAATGTGCGGCAGTATCAGCTGGAGACCGGTGATCCCTACGTGGATAAGGTTCGGCGGAAGAAGCGTCGCGATGAGGAGCCCGAGTCGCTGTCGGAGATGCGGAACAAAAAGCTGCCTAAACGGACCGAAAAGTTTCCGGAGCTGAAGGATTTCTACAACGAATACGACGAGCTCGACGTGACCGATGCGGACCGCAAGAAATTCGAATCTCATCTTAAGGAACTGGACGCCGATGAGAAGAAGCTGCTGGAGACACAGAATTACTTTTACCTCGTCGACTTGAAGAATCATGGCGGACTGGTGATGCCCGTGATTCTCAAGCTGACCTTCGACGACGACTCCAGCCGGATGTTGCGGATTCCGGCGGAGATCTGGCGGTACAACAACCAGAGCGTTTCCAAGCTGATTCTGACAGAGAAACCCCTCAAAAGCCTGACCCTTGATCCGCACCGGGAGACTGCAGATACACAGCTGTCCAATAACGAGTTCCCCCGGACGATTGGCAAATCGTTCTTCCAACTGGAAAAATCGAAGAAGTCGAAGAACGAAATGCAGAAACAGCGTCAGGCTGAGGAAGCGGAAAAGAAAAAGGACGACAAGAAACCGGCTGAGAAAAAAGAGGAGTAGCCGGGATTACCGGCCGGGATCAGCCGGGCTGGGAAAGTGGTACCCCGACTCGATTTTCGCAATTTCGACCGTATAGTGGGCGTACCATTTGTCTTTCCCAAGTTGTTGTGCTGTAATATGTTCCGGATGCTGCTTCCAGGCCCGAATGGCCTCCAGGCTGTCCCAATAGGAGATTGTGACTCCCGTTCCGTCGGGGGCACGAAACGACGTCAGTTCCAGAAAGCCGGGCTGCTGGCGTGCCTGTTCTTCCATACGGGTCGCCATCTCAGCATAGCCAGCTTTGTCGGGGGTTCGCCGGGAGCGAAAAATGACGGCGTAGCGGGGCGATTTCTGGTTGTCAGTCATGGGAAGAGCCAATTCTGCTGAAAAACAGGAGTCTGGGATCGGGGAGGCCGGATTTCAGGCTTGCCACAAATTCTGGTTTCATAAATAATTTAGACAGTACAACCGCTGTTTTCGATTCATTTTTTCAATGGGAGGACGTTCAAGTGACGGGTTATACGGTCCACACAGGGTCAAGCGAGGATTTTACGAAGGGCTGGGACCGCATTTTTGGTGACAAGACCGTCGAAAAAACGAAGAAAAAGAAGAAATCAAAAAAGAAGACGAGCGCAAAGAAAAAGGACTCGAAAAAGAAAAAGAAATCGTGATTCGTTTCACTTCTTTTCCGACAAAATCAGTGGCGCTGTGACGTTTCGGGCGAAGTCGAGGATCGGCTCAACTGACGTTTCAGCTGGTAAAAAATGCACAGGGCCGTGCTAATGCTTTAGGTGGGGAAGACCGATAATAAACTTCGTGCTTTTCCTGCTTAACGTAGTCAAACACACGACATGGAGGTAATGATGTCAGAAGAAAATGAAGAGTTCGAAGAAATCACCAGTGAAGAAGTCGACCGTGTTGTCGCTGCACTGGAATCACTGATTGAATCTACAGACAGCGAAAATATTCGTTCCTACCTGGAAGAAGCCATGAACGAGATCTACTTCCTCGTTTATGAAGAGGAAGAAGACGAGCTGGATTCTACCGTAGAAGCCTGCGACGACAGCGACGAAGATTTTTCTGAAGCTGCGTAAGTCTCCTCAGAGATACAACGATTGCTGCGCAAACCAGCAAAACTTAAGGCCACTTCCTATGTTCACAGGAAGTGGCCTTTTTTATTGCCTCGATCGGAATGGGGAGTTTAGTGGTTACTCCAGTTCCACGGTGATCGAGCGGGAATCTGTGTCGACCCTGGAAGGCTTACCGAACTTGATCTTCTTCGAAAACGCTTCGATGTCTTCGACCGGGTAAACCTTGAAGGTGGTGATCTCTCCATCGACAGTCGGGATCACCTGCAGGGATTCGGTGTCGTTGGCTGACTGCAGGATCTCATCAATGATCGGATCCTGTTCGCCTGGAGAGAGCTTTTTGTTGACGACGATGCTGATCATCGTGTTGGGATTGATCGGTTTGGCCTCGCCAGGGCTGCCTGCCATAACTCCACCTCGGGCGGCAGCTGCATCTGAGAATCCCTGTTCCATAACGGCTGCAGCCCCCAGCATCAGGAGCATTGGCGCCATTTGAGCCAATGGTCTGACCTGATTGGTGAACTGTTCATTGAATTCTTTTTCCGTTTTCGCATTTTCCAACTGGGCCAGGGTGGCGTTCAGCTGCTTGAAACCTGCCATTGCCTGGTCTTTTTTCGAGGTAATATCCTCGGGCTTTAACTTGTCCAGGCTTTGTTGTGCGCTCTCGATTTTGGATTTCCAGTTTTTGGCCAGGGTCTGGGGAATCCATTTGTCTTCCACTTTGACCATGACTTCTTCCTTGGTTTGTTCACCCGGGACTTCAATTTTGATCGTGGCCTGATCTCCTTCTGAGGAGACGAGGGTGACTTTGGCCTGCTTCAGCTTTTCGGTAAAACCAGGGTCGCCTTCTTTCTGAGGCATCAGTCCCGAAATGGTGGCGAAGTCTTTGGCAATCTGAGAGCCGCTGGTCGACAGGAATTTGCCGCCATCAAAGGTTTTGAGTTTCTCGATGGTCGACAGGTCACTGTTGGCCAGGGAAGCCAGAATATCGACACTGGGATCATAGTATTTCGCGACTTCTTCCGGTGAGGTCTTCGGGCTCTCAAGCATTTCGTTTTTGAGAATGTATTCTTTTTTATCCTGCAGCAGTTTGGCCACTCGTTGAGCGATGGCGAACATTTCATTGTAAATTTCCGGATCCATTTTATCCGCAAACTGGTGAGCCAGGCCATTCACATCGCTCTGGTAGCTGGCGGGCAGAAATTCCCAGACCACTTCCATTTTCTGATCCGCGACGCCCTGCATCAGGTACTGCATCGATTCTGCAGGACCCTCAGGTGGACCGGCCTGCTGGGTTGAGGAACCACACCCGGAGAGCAGAGGCAGAGTTCCGATGAGGAAGAGTGTGAATAGCGGGATAAGTTTTCTCATCAAAGTTCCTTGTTTTGGATGAAGAGAGGTGGCGGACGTGGAACAGGGATTACTGCATCCCTTTACAGTAGTCATTATCGATATTAACCACGCGCGTCTGTTTTGAACAGGTTCGCAGCTGGGTCTGTTATTTCAGATTTGGTGATTCGAGGAACGCAGAATTGCGTGAGGGGGTTTAATAATAATGAGGGATTCCCGCGGCGCTGCGGAAGGGTTCTCTGCTGAAACATAGGTTATTTTCAGCGGATTTCAGGCGGTTTCGATCAGTATAAGTAATTTTAATAGAACCGACGTCTGGCATAAGTGTCTGGCAGATGTGGGAGGCCATTCTGTATCGGAATCTCCTGATGTCTGAGCCGAAGCTGGCAGAACTGAGATCAGCCTGCAGTCGTCCCCATTCTGGGACGGTTCAGAGGCTGTAAGCGTAAGTGTAACATAGTTATATGATTACAGTTTTCGGACATTCCGTAAGTCCGTGGTCCCCGTTTTTCATATGAGCAGACGCTTGACTTATTGCCTTCAGCAACTCTACACTGTGCCGTATTCGAAATTTAAATAGTTCGAAGCAGCTATTATTAGTTTTCCTTATAAAAGGCTCTCGATTCTCTCCCATGCACCTGCGTAATGCCGAACTGTTCTGTGATGTCGTCGTGCACGGCAGCTTTTCCAAAGCTGCTGAGGTTCGTCGTGTGTCCCAGTCGGCAGCCAGTCAGGCCGTGCATGCTTTAGAGAAGCGGCTGGGAGCGCAGCTGATCGATCGTTCGAAGCGTCCGTTTGAATTGACGCCCGCTGGTTCGATTTATTTTGATGGCTGCCAGCAGTTGCTGAGATCCTTCGAGCAGGTCGAGGAACAGGTTCGTCGCGCGATTGGTCAGACAAAGAACCGGGTGCGGATTGCCGCCATTTACTCGGTGGGCCTGGCCCAGATGCACGACTATGTTGAGCAGTTCCAGCACCTGTATCCGGAAGTAATGATCACCCTCGATTATCTGCATCCGGACGAAGTCTATCAGCGGGTCAGCGAGAACCAGGCCGATCTGGGGCTGGTATCTTTCCCTAAGGAAGACAAAGATCTCACCAGCATCCTCTGGCAGGAACAGCCAATGGTCCTGGTGGTCTACCCCGGTCACCGGCTGGCAGATCAGGTCAGTTGTGAGGTAGGGGACATTGAAAATGAGCCCTTCGTGGCATTCACATCAGAATTAGTCGTTCGACAGAAAATGGATCGCTGGCTGAAAAAAGCCGGTGTGCACGTACAGCTGATCCATGAATTTGACAATATTGAGAACATCAAGCGTGCGGTAGAAGCGGAAGCGGGAATTGCGATCCTGCCTCAGCCGACCGTCAGCCGTGAAGTTCAGGATCAGTCATTAAAAATCGTACGCCTGGAACAGGTGGAATGGTTCCGTCCGATCGGAATCATTCAGAGAAAACAGAAGTCGGTACCCGATGACGTGGTATCGAAATTCATAGAAGTCCTGCATGAAAACCCCGCGAATTTCTCAAGCGCTCATCGAGAAACGACCGAGGGATCTGCATCAACGGGAGAGAATTCTTCCAGTATGGATGCATTTTCATTCGGTCCGTTAATAGCGCGAGAGTAAACTGGCAGTTTTCTCTGCAGGTTGTTTCTGGTTGGGATGGATCCAGCTTTTCTGAGTCGGGAGCAGACTCTCCCTTTAAGAAGATTCAGAATTACCGATGGTAGATCTTTGACAGAAAACGTTCCGGTTTCGGCCGGGTCAGGCAGACATGGTTTCCTCAGGGGAGCGTCGTCTGCTGAAGCAGATTACTGAGTGCGAAGCTTGTTCGCGATAAACTGAAGGTGCCCGGGTGGCATCGATTTTGAAAACATTAGTTTGAATGGTGAAGTAAGATGACGAGTCGAACCGTTCGACGTGGAACTGATTCCGAAAACAAAGCACAAAACTCCCTGTTTCAAGTGGGGCGTTTCCCGGAAGCTCATGGGCTCTACGATCCGGAATTCGAGCATGACAGCTGTGGTGTGGGTTTCGTCGCCCATATCAAAGGCAAACGGTCACACCAGATTGTGGTCGACGCCGATGAAATGCTGCGTCATATGACTCACCGTGGCGCCTGTGGTTGCGAAGAAAATACGGGCGACGGTGCCGGTATTCTGGTTTCCATGCCTCACGACTTCCTGCAACGCGTGGTGAAGGAAGATCTGAACCTCGATCTGCCTCCCTCGGGTCATTACGGCATGGGAAATGTCTTCCTGCCGACCGATGAATCACAGCGGGAACACTGCAAAAAGGTCGTGGAAGAGACCGTCAACGCCCAGGGACTGGTTGTCCTGGGCTGGCGTGAACTGCCCGTGGAACCGACCAAGGCCGACATCGGTCCCTCCGCGCTGCGTGCTCTGCCGCACATGGAGCAGGTCTTTATCTCCACTTCAAATCACAAGGTCGCCGATCACGATCACCTCGAACGTCAGCTGTATATCATCCTGAAGGCTTCCAGCCGTCAGTTGCGTGAAGGCAGCAGCCTGCCCCAGGGACTGATGTTCTACTTCTGTTCGCTGTCCAGCAACATCCTGGTTTACAAAGGGATGCTGACTCCCGACCAGGTGATGCCGTTCTACCCCGACCTGCAGGCGGAAGACTTCACCAGCCACCTGGCAATGGTACACTCCCGCTTCTCAACAAACACCTTCCCCAGCTGGGACCGGGCACAGCCGTGCCGCTTCATGGCTCATAACGGGGAAATCAATACCCTGCGTGGGAACGCCAACTGGATGTTTGCCCGCCAGGGAATGATGTCCAGCGAGCTGTTCGGCGACGATCTGAACAAGCTGTTCCCGATCATCGAGCCGCACTGCTCAGACTCGGGTAACTTCGACAACGCACTGGAACTGCTGCTGATGTCCGGTCGTCCGCTGCCGGAAGTGATGATGATGATGATTCCAGAAGCCTGGCAGAACCATCATTCCATTTCCGTCGCTAAGCGTGCGTTCTATGAATATTACTCCGCCTTGCAGGAACCATGGGACGGGCCGGCATCAGTTTCCTTCACCGATGGTAAATGTATCGGCGCCGTGCTGGACCGGAACGGTCTGCGTCCGAGCCGTTACTACGTGACTCACGACGATCGTGTCATCATGGCCAGCGAAGTGGGAACCCTGGAAGTCGATCCGAAACTGGTAAAGGAAAAAGGCCGTCTGCAGCCCGGGAAGATGTTCCTGGTTGACTTCGAAGAAGGCCGCCTGATCCCCGATGAAGAGATCAAAGAAAAGTACGCCACCAAGCGTCCTTACCAGGAATGGCTCCAGAATCAGCGTCTGCGTCTGCAGGACCTGCCACCTGCTGAGAAGATCGATTCGGTTCCGACCGAAGAGCTTTTGTCCCGTCTGCAGGCCTTTGGTTTCACATTCGAAACGCTGAAGTTCATGTTGATTCCGCTGATCAAGGCCAAGAAGGATCCCATCGGTTCCATGGGGAACGATGCGGCCCTGGCCTGCCTCAGCGATCAGCCCCGCCTGATTTACGATTACTTCCACCAGCTGTTCGCCCAGGTGACGAACCCCGCGATCGACTCGATCCGCGAGGAAGTCATCATGTCGCTGGAATGTTACATCGGTCCGGAAGGCAACCTGCTGGAATCGACCGAAGACCAGTGTCATCGACTGCTCATTCCCGAGCCGATCATCACCAACGAGCAACTGGCCGCCATCAAGAAGATGGATTACCGGGGCTGGAAAACCAAAACGATCGACGTGACTTATCCCAAGTCGGAAGGGGAAGCCGGTTTCCGGGCTGCCCTGGATCGGATTCGGGAAGAAGCCTCTCAGGCGATCGCCGATGGCTTCAGCCTGATCGTGGTTTCGGACCGGGCCGTCTGTAAAGATCGTGTCGCTCTGCCGACCCTGGTTTCCTGTGGTGCGATTCACCATCACCTGGTTCGCAACGAACAGCGTACGCAGATCGGGATCGTGCTGGAAACCGGCGAAGCCCGCGAAGTGCATCACCACTGTCTGCTGTTCGGCTACGGTGCCGATGCAATCAACCCCTACATGGCCTTCGAAGCCCTCTGGCACTCGCTGGAAGTCGGCGAGCTGGATGCGAAGAAATGGGACCGCGCTTCCATCGTGGCCGCTTATCGCAAAGGTGTCTGCAAAGGGATGCTGAAAGTGATGGCCAAGATGGGTATCTCGACCCTGCAGAGCTACAAGGGCGCCCAGATCTTCGAAGCCGTCGGTCTGAACCAGGAAATCATCGAAGCCTGTTTCTCGGGAACCGCCAGCCGGATCAAGGGAATTGGTTTTGACGTGGTCGCCAAAGAATGCGAAATGCGTCACAACATCGGCTACCCGCAGCGGGATCAAAAGCGTCTGCCCGTTCTGCCTAACCCCGGTGTGTACCACTGGCGGGCCAACGGAGAAAAGCACTCCTGGTCACCGGAAAACATTGCCAACCTGCAGGCTGCTGCGAGCTCGGGCGACAAGAATGCTTACAAGCAGTTCGCGAAAGCTGTCAATGAAGAGACAACCCGGCAGTGTCACCTGCGTGGTCTGCTGGCCTTCAAAAAGCGGGAACCGATTCCGCTGGACGAAGTCGAACCGGTGACGGAAATCGTCAAGCGATTCTGTACCGGTGCGATGAGCTACGGTTCGATCTCGGCTGAATCTCACGAAGCCCTGGCGATCGCCATGAACCGCCTGGGTGGTAAGAGTAACACCGGTGAAGGGGGCGAAGATTATTCGCGCTTCAAGCCGCTGGATAACGGCGATTCCAAACGGTCGGCCATTAAGCAGATCGCTTCCGGGCGGTTTGGTGTGACCAGCTGGTATCTGACCAACGCTGACGAACTGCAGATCAAGATTTCTCAAGGTGCGAAGCCGGGAGAAGGGGGCGAACTGCCCGGGCATAAGGTCAATAAGATCATTGCTTCGGTACGTCACTCCACTCCGGGGGTCGGGCTGATCAGTCCTCCGCCGCACCACGATATTTACTCGATCGAAGACCTTTCGCAGCTGATTTACGACCTGAAGAACAGTAACCCCTCGGCCCGGATCAGCGTGAAGCTGGTATCGGAAGTCGGCGTGGGTACGATTGCTTCGGGTGTGGCCAAAGGTCATGCCGACAACATCCTGATCTCGGGAGCCTCCGGTGGTACCGGGGCCTCTCCGCTGACCAGTGTGAAGCACGCCGGTCTGCCCTGGGAACTGGGGATTTCGGAAACCCACCAGACGCTGGTGCTCAACGATCTCCGCAGCCGTGTGCGTCTGCAGACTGACGGTCAGCTGAAGACCGGTCGCGACATCATCATTGCGACTCTGTTGGGAGCCGAAGAGTACGGCTTCTCCACCGGGCCGCTGATTACCATGGGCTGTATCATGATGCGTAAGTGTCACCTGAATACCTGCCCGGTCGGGATTGCGACTCAGAATCCGGAACTGCGTAAGAAGTTCGCCGGTCAGCCCGAGCACGTGGTCAACTACTTCTTCCTGCTGGCAGAAGAGGCTCGTGAAATCATGGCTGAACTCGGATTCCGCACCATCAACGAGATGGTCGGACGCAGCGATGTACTGGAACTGGATGAAGGGGTTGCTCACTGGAAAGCGAAGCACCTGGACCTGACTCCAATTCTGCGACTGGCTGAAAAGCCACACGAAAACGTGGGTACTTATTGCACGATGGACCAGCAGCACGGTCTGGAAGTCGTGATTGACAACCTGCTGATCAGCGAGGCACAGCCTGCGATCCAGAATGGTGAGTCGGTCACCATCGATGTGAAACTCAAGAATACGGACCGGACCTTCGGTACGATGCTGAGCCACGAGGTTTCCAAGCATCATGGTGCAGAAGGTCTACCTGATGAAACGATTCACATCAACAGTAAGGGTTCCGCAGGACAGTCCCTGGGTGCCTGGCTGGCACACGGGATTACCATCGAGCACGAAGGCGATGCCAACGACTATGTTGGTAAAGGTCTCAGTGGGGGACGGATCATTATCTATCCGCCCGAGAATTCGACCTTCAAGCCGGAAGATAACATCATCGTCGGTAACGTGAACCTCTACGGAGCGACCGAAGGTGAAGTTTACATTCGCGGTCAGGCTGCAGAACGTTTCTGTGTGCGTAACTCCGGAGCGAAAGCGGTTGTGGAAGGAATCGGCGATCACGGTTGTGAATACATGACCGGCGGTCGGGCCGTTGTTCTCGGTGAGACCGGACGCAACTTTGCAGCCGGGATGTCGGGTGGTGTGGCTTATGTCTACGACCCCGAAGGTCATCTGCTGCAGAACAGCAATCTGGAGACCGTGGAACTGGAACGGCTGGAAGATGCCGAGGATATCGCCGAACTGAAAGAGCTGATTGACAATCATCGCAAGTTCACCGGTTCGACCGTGGCCAAAGCGATTCTGGATAACTGGGAAAACGAACTGGAACTGTTCAAGAAAGTCATGCCTGTGGATTACAAGCGGGCTTTGCTGGAAATGGCAGCTGAAGAAGCGGAAGCTGCCGCCAGCGTCTAGTGACAAACTGTGTTCCTGTCGCGTCTGAACCGCGTGACAGGAACGCCTTCCCAGGAGCATATTGCTTCTTCTGTATAAGAGCTAACACATTTTTAGAGTGAGATAGAACTATGGGTAAGCCAACCGGCTTCATGGAATTTGCACGAGAACTGGGTGCCGACAAAAAACCGGAACTGCGGATTCTGGACTGGAATGAGTTCCACGATCATCTGACCGATGAAGAGCTCAGCAACCAGGGCGCTCGCTGCATGGACTGTGGGATTCCCTTCTGCCACACCGGGAAAACCCTGGCAGGCATGGCCTCGGGTTGTCCGATTAACAACCTGATCCCCGAGTGGAACGACCACATCTACAACGGTCGCTGGCAGGATGCACTCGACAGTCTGCACAAGACAAATAACTTCCCGGAATTCACCGGTCGTGTCTGTCCCGCACCTTGTGAAGGGGCCTGCGTACTGGGGATTCACGAACCTCCGGTGACGATCAAGAACATCGAGAACTCGATTATCGATCACGCCTTCGATCAGGGTTGGGTCCAGCCGAGTCCTCCTAAAACACGTACCGGCAAGAAGGTTGCTGTCGTTGGTTCCGGTCCTGCCGGCCTGGCTGCCGCCGCTCAGCTGAATACCGCCGGTCACAGTGTAACCGTCTACGAACGCGACGACCGCATCGGTGGTCTGTTGATGTACGGCATTCCCAACATGAAGCTGGAGAAATGGATCGTACAGCGTCGTGTCGATCTGCTGGCTGACGAAGGGGTGGAATTCATCACCAATACTTCGATCGGCGTGGACATCACCGCGGATCAGCTGATGAAAGATTTCGACGCCGTCGTGCTCTGCACCGGTGCGACCAAGCCCCGCGATCTGCCCATTCCGGGCCGTGATCTGAAGGGTGTGCACTTCGCGATGGAATACCTGTCTAAGAACACGAAGAGCCTGCTGGAGTCCGGTCTGGAAAGCAAGCATTACGAGAACTCTCCGGTTGAGGGTTTCATCAACGCCGAAGGCAAGAAAGTTGTCGTGATCGGAGGTGGTGATACCGGTAACGACTGCCTGGGTACCGCGATGCGTCAGAACTGCGAAAGCCTGATCAACCTGGAAATCGTGCCTCAGCCTCCGATGGAGCGGGCCGCGAACAACCCCTGGCCTCAGTGGCCGAAGATCTTCCGCGTGGACTACGGTCACGAAGAAGCAGCTGCCGCGTTCGGTAAAGATCCGCGGATGTTCCAGATGTCGACCCTCGAATTCGTGGGCGACGGCAAAGGCAATCTGAAAGCGATCAAGATCTGCGAAGTCGACTGGTCCAAGCCGGTTGAGAACGGTCCTCCATTCAGCGTGGTTCCTGGTTCGGAACAGGAGCTCGAATGCGACCTGGTCTTCCTGGCACTTGGGTTCTTAGGCCCCGAGCATATCATCAGCGAGCAGCTGAGCCTGGAAACCGACGCCCGTTCGAACTTCAAAGCCGAGCATGAGCAGTACACGACGAACATCGACGGTGTCTTCGCCGCCGGCGACTGCCGACGTGGTCAGAGCCTGATCGTCTGGGCGATCAATGAAGGCCGCGGCGCCGCCCGTGAGTGCGATCGCTACCTGATGGGAGCCACCGAACTGCCGTAATGCTGTGGTGATAAACTGAAAAAAAGAAGCACTCCTGTTTGCGGACAGGAGTGCTTTTTTGTTGCGCCTGGGTGTATGGCGAACATGATTTTGGTTTCTGGTGTCCGTTAGGAACTGGCAATTCGACTACTGTGAATAAAAGGTGCCAGGGTGGCCTCGAATGCAATTCGAGGTTGTCGAAGACAACAGGAAACCGTCAGAGTATGCGTGTCGTTAAGGATCTGGGGCGATCCGTAGCGACTGTATCAGGCTTGTACAATTAAGAAATCGGAGTGCAACACGGTCAGTTTCCTGCTCGCTGCGCTCGGCCCGAATTGCATTCGGGCTCACCCATTATTTATTCGAAGTGAGCGGAATGGCGTCAGGTAGCGGTTTCTGATGTCAGCGTTGACCTTTTTACCGGCGGATATCGTCTTGCCGCTCATGGTGGGGACGCGTTTATGAATTGCCAGGGAAGATTGCACCAGAAAGATTGTCGCCAGGCGGGAGGACACATGGGTCCTCCCCTACTTTTTGAGGATGATCGTTGATGAATTTACCTGTGTCTGATTCGTTTCGACTGCAGATTCGGCTGTCTGCCATTGATGAGCGGCTGTACGCGGCCTGGCAGCGGTGGTGTGGTGATCTGCCGTTTGTTGAGGTGCAGCATGGTTCGATCTTCGAAGTCGCAGCGGATGCGATTGTGAGTCCGGCGAACAGTTTTGGTTTCATGGATGGCGGCATTGATCGGCTCTACCTGGAACGCTTTGGAACACAACTGCAGGATCGGGTGCAGGCACAGATTCGCATCGACCATGCCGGGGAACTGCTGGTGGGGGCCGCGACGCTGGTGGAGACCGGTGATGCAGAGATCCCCTGGCTGATTGCTGCTCCCACGATGCGGGTGCCGCTGCCGGTGGAATCGACGATCAATGCTTATCTGGCGGCACGGGCGATCTTTCTCTTGATTCGAGAAGGGTTGATTCCCGCGGGTGACTATGCAGGACAGCCGGTGCGCGAGCAGGTCAAAACGGTGTCGATCCCCGGGCTGGGAACCGGCGTCGGCAGGATGGACCCGGTGCGGTGTGCGAAGCAGGTGCGTGCGGCACTGGAAGATGTCGTACTGGGTCGATTTGAGTTTCCCGGCAGTACTTCACAGATCCGTAAGCGACATGACCGGTTATTGGGAAAGTGAGTGGAAGCAGTTTCCTGATGAAACAGGAATCCAGATGTTGTAGGATGTGCTCAGTTGAATCATAGATCAATAACTTACGGGATGAGTCAGGTGTGAGATGAGTGCGATTCAAGACGAACTGGATCGAGGAATTGCTCTGTGTGATCAAGCCTGGAGCGATATGTCGCTGTACACAGCAAACTACCTTGAGGCGATCGAGTGTTTTCATAAAGTCCTGGCGCTTGATCCACTGAATACTGATGCCTTGGTTAACCTTGGTTCTGCATTGTCGGATCTGGGTAATCAGCAGGAAGCATTGAAATACTACCATCGTGCTGAGGAAGCAGGCTCTGTTGATCGGAACCTGTTTTATAATATCGGGGTGGCGATGATGAATATCGATCAGTTTACCCGGCAGGAAGCACCGAAGTATTTCCAGCTGGCTGCCACCAAAGAGCCATCGAAAAATACACGGGAAGCGTATTTTGATCCGCACGCACATTGAAGCTCGCTGGTGTTGTGCAGATTTTCGAGTGGGGCTGATCACAGCAACCTGCTAATATCATTGCTGAAGTCGCATCACTAAAGACTCGGTAATTCATGTGAGGATTAACCAGATCAGATCATGGGACAATACTTTTTAATTGCCAATCAGAACAAACAGCAGTTCATTGATCCTTTCAGATTACCGGTAAGCGAAAAAATTTCAGCGCTGTTAAACAGTGATTTGATCAATACTCTGTTGCCCTATCTGATCGTTGGTTCGCAGAACAGACAGTATCTGAAGTTCAAAGAAGCCGGATATTATACACAGAAGTATCTGGGAGCCTGGTATGGTGATCCTGTCGATTTACTGGGAGATTATGATGAGGAAGAGCAGAGTTGGATTGTGCGGTCCGAGTATGAGAATATCAGTATAGAAATCTCAGCCATTGTATTTGAATTGAAACTGGATCTGATGTACCAGATTCTGGAAGAGACGGAATCAGGATCGAGATGCTGGCTGGAGTTAATTCGAGCGGTTGCGGATCTGGACCATCCTCCCGTTTCGTTATTACATGGGCTCAAAGAGCTCTTTGGTGGATCGTGGAAGGATGAGTTGTATCGCCGAATTGGATAATGCGTGGGAGGATCTTTGCACCATTATTATTCCCGTTCCGTTTTACGACCAAAGCCCAGGAAATGAAGACGAATGGTAAGTTTACCTACGGTCAGTTATCGGGAACAAATCAAAATCTGGCCGCAAAGCGGGAAACATATCTTAGCGCACTATGATGCGGAGACCATTGTGGTCTACCAGGCTTACAGCCCGGCGATTGGGAAGTTCGCCGCCCGGCGTGGATACTTCGGAGGGGATTTCAAGTACTCGCGGATGAGCTGGATTAAACCCAATTTCCTGTGGATGATGTACCGCAGTGCCTGGGGAACGTCACAGGGCCAGGAAGTGGTGCTGGGCATTCGTTTGAGGAAATCTTTTTTTGATGCGCTGCTGGACCAGGCGGTGGCTTCTTCCTTTCCCCGTGGAGACGGGCGATTCATAGATCAAACTGAATGGCAGCAGGCGGTGCAGCAGTCTGATGTGCGAATTCAATGGGACCCCGATCATGATCCTATCGGCAATAAGTGTGAGCGACGCGCGGTCCAACTGGGTCTCCGCGGCGCTGCTCTGGAAAATTATGGGAAACGGGAGGCACTGGAAATCATCGACCTGAGTGAGTTCGTAGCAGAGCAACGTCCCTTCGCAGCATCATGGGATCAGGGGGAGTTGCAGACGCCCGTCGAACAGGTTTACGTGCCGGAAGATCCAGAGATTGGGTTGAAGGTGGGAATTGAGTTGACGCGATAGGCTGTTTCTCTGAGTACTTCCTGTTCTGGTATTTATCAATGAGTTCACCCTGTTTTACTCGTTATAAGTTGAAATCATGAATGCTGAAGAAGCACGGGCTCTGATTTTGAGAGAAAGCACAGAAGGGATTGCTTATTCCACACGTTGGGGAAAGTATCCCGATCGCGCACATTTTTCTCAAATCATTGAGGCGATCCAGATTTTGCATCGGAACAATCGTGGTCAAAAACAGGTCGATCGGGAACTCTTTGCTGCCCTGTTTGTGATAGGAGATCAGGTGCAGGGAAATCTTGATGGTGCTATAAGTAAAAATATCGAAATACCCGCCTGGTTTCAGGAAGAGGGAATCGTCGAGTTAACCTCGGCACTGTATGCAATTTTTGAAGACCATGATGAATTGGAATAAATCTACACTCTGACAAGGAATGTATTACTCTCTGATGTCATATCAATTCAATGCGGTTTTTTCGTGTGAAGAATCTCTTATCAGTGAACAATATGAGAATGAGCAGTTCGTCATTCAAAATATCACCGATCATAAACTGAAAACCGGAATTCAATTCAAGCAGTATTTCGATCTGGAATTCAGGATGTCGATTGCTGTACTATCTCGGTTGGTTGGCTTGATTTCATGTTTTGAAATCACAGAGGGAGTATGGGTGCATCATGGTTCAACCCCTGATGGGAGACGAAGATTTATTGACGGAATGTTGTTTCGAGATTCTAACCTGCACCTTTCCACAAGGCAGTACTGCGAATCCGATGCGAGAAAAGTGAATCAAAGAGACGAGGTATGGTACTCACTCTTTGAATCATATGGTCTTTCTTTCAGTGATGTGTTCTCGTTCCCCGACATGTCCCGGGCGTTTTGGGGAAATCAGTGATTTTTAAAGTTGAATCGGACTGATTCTTTTTAATTACCTCTGAATCAAATTTTATTTTGAACGATTCCTGTTTCAATTAAAGTGAGGTAAGCACATTGCAAGAGCCGACGCCGGAGATGGTGACTTTCTATGAACGCCGGACGCGGGCGCATATTGAACGGGTGCGGCGGAATCTGGCGCTGCTGGCGGCGGAATGGGCGTGCGGGGAGGAACTGCTGGCGCGGGGTGAAGTGCATGATGCTTCCAAGTTTGAAGACGCGGAACGCGTGCCTTATATCTGGCTGACCGAATATCATCGCTGCCGGTGGCGGAACATTCCGTTTACTTATCCGGAGGGAATGGAAGCCCGCACGCAGGCGGCGGTGCGGCATCATGTGAGCCACAACCGGCATCATCCGGAATTCCACGACGATCCGAATGAGATGACCGACGTGGATCTGATCGAGATGGTCTGTGACTGGACGGCGATGTCAGAGGAGTTCGGTCAGGACGGCGGCAGTGCCCGGGGCTGGGCCATGAAGACCATCGGTGAGCGGGTCGCTTTTAATGATGAGAAGACGCGGTTCGTGTTTGAGGTGATCGAACAACTGGACCGGCTGCGGACTTGTCATGGTGCGGGGGATCTAAAGCGATGACGTCTCGGCCCAAATACAGTCAACTGGAGATCGAACGTCGCTGGCTGACCGATGAGCGGTTGCTGCCGGATCTGTCGACGTTGCCTGGGCGGCGGCTCATCACGGACAAATATCTGAGTCAGGGGCGTTTGCGATTGAGAAAGATCGAAGGGGGAGACGACGTTCAGTATAAGCTCTGTAAGAAATACGGGAAGTGCAGCGAGATTGTCGAGCCCATCACAAACCTGTATCTCACGGCAGAAGAGTATGAACTGCTTGCGGACCTCCCTGGTAGAATGCTGGTACGCCAGCGGTTTTTGTATCGTTACCAGGACGTTCCTTTCAGTATTAATGTTGTGGTTGGTAAAGACGTGCCAGTCATTGCAGAAGCGGAATTTGCCAGTGAAAGGGAGGCCAGAGAATGCGAGCCGCCTCCGTTTTGTACTGAGGATGTCAGTGGACGGATTGAATATGAGGCTGTCCGTATGGCTGTTGACTAGTCCCTTTCAGATTGAACCTGGGCTCATTGCGGTGTGAGGAATTTTACTTCGATGGACTTTGAAAAACTCTGGCCGGATTTAGAGTGGGTAATTGATGAACTGAAGGATGGCATGTCATTCTTTGAAGGGTACGTGACTTCGATTGCTCCGAACCGAATTGCAGCAGGGGTGTCAAAAATCGATGAGGCAGCAGTGCGTTGCGACTATCATCAGCATCTCTGGTCAAGTGTTGTCGTTCAAGCTGATCAAGTACAGGAATATTCGCCTGAGGAGTATGAGAAACGATTTCGCGAAGAGCAGATCGTTCTGTTTTATGTCGACTATGAGAAGAAGATCACAGGGAATACCTTTAACTTCAAACTTGTGATAGAGGAAAACGACGCTCCGTCGAGTACATCGCTGGAAATTCTCTGTTATGGAGAAGCTGTGCTCAATAGCCGTTCCCCTAAAGCTGCCGTCGAAAAAGTAATCCTGGAATGTTGCGATCTGTGTGAGTTATTCGAAGGTGATGCGCTCTTCATTGGACCTGATACGATTCATTATCCCCGAAGTAAAGATGACAAGCTGCAGGAGTGGACGCGGATTATATAGCTGGCTCCTGCTGATATTTAAATAGATACGAAAGATTTATGGCATTTACTCTGGAGCAGGTGGTTCCCTGGGGGCGTTCGTTTGAGGAATATCGGGCGATGTTTGACCTGGGGGAGGCGGATCTTGCGCAGCGGATTCTGGGTTGCGGGGACGGGCCGGCCAGTTTTAATGCGACGCTGACGCGGCAGGGGGGCGCGGTGGTCTCGGTGGATCCGTTGTATGCGTTCTCTGCCGGGGAGATCGGTCAGCGGATTGACGAGACATTCGTGACCGTATTGCAACAGACGCGGGAGAATGCGGGTGAGTTTGTCTGGGAACAGATTCGCTCGGTCGAAGAACTGGGAGAGATCCGCAGGGCTGCAATGCAGGAGTTTCTGGCTGACTATCCGACGGGGAAGGCGCAGGGGCGCTACCGGGAGGCGGCGTTGCCTGTGTTGCCGTTTGAGGAGGCTGCCTTTGATCTGGCGGTCTGCTCACACTTTCTGTTTTTGTACAGCGCGCACTTTTCCCTTGAGTTTCATCTGGCTTCCCTCAGGGAGTTATGCAGGGTGGCTCGCGAGGTGCGTGTGTTTCCGTTGCTGGAACTGGGGGCGAGACCGTCCCGGTATCGCGAACCGGTCGTGGCAGAACTGTCCGCGGAGGGTTATGATGTGCAGATCAGACGCGTGACTTACGAGTTTCAGAAACAGGGAAACGAAATGCTGGTGATTTCGGTTCCTTAATACTGAGAACCCGCCCGACAATCTTACTGTTTCAAGTTGCCCTGTATGAGAATTGGTTTTCTACTGCTGCTGATTGCGGTGCTGCTGGTGCTGGCTGCCGGGATGCACCAGGGGCTGTGGTGGCTGCTGCTCTGGCCTGCGTTCAGCTTTGCGCTGGTGGCGGCGGGGTATTTTGGTCTCGGTCCCCGGGTGTTTAACAAATCGGAAGCGGGGCTGGTGCCGTTGTTCAATCGGTGTCTGTTGTTTCCCTACCTGCTGTATCTGAACGGGGTCTGGCATGTGTCGCGGCTGTTGAGACCGGAGCCGCCTTTGAATCAGTTGACGGAGAACCTGTTTGTCAGTCGGCGTCTGTTGTCCCATGAGCTGCCGGCGGAGATTGTGCATGTGATTGATCTCACGTGTGAGCAGAGTGAACCACGGGAGCAGCGTTTGCGTGGCTATCACTGCTTCCCTATTCTGGACCGAGAAGCACCGTCGGTTGAAGCGTTATCTGAATGGATTTCCCAAGTCGCAGCGTTGCAGGAACCTGTATTGATCCACTGCGCTGAGGGCCATGGTCGGACGGGGCTGTTTACTGCGGCGCTGCTGTTGTATACCCGGCAGTGTGGGAGTGTGGAAGAATCGCTGCGTTTTATTCAGAGCCGGAGACCACTGGTGCGCTTGAGCGGAGCACAGCGTCGCGTGTTACAGACTTTTTATGAAGGGCTGGAAACCGCGGCACCATTACCGGTTGCAGACGAGTCGCGGAGTGACGATGATTGAACTCGCAGAGTAAATATTCCGGCTGAATATCTGTCTTAGCGCGAGGCAGCCGGGCAGAGGAGTTTTATCAGAGAGGAGTCAAGCGGTGGATACCATCGTCTGTATTCCGATGTCAATCAAAGGGCCGGAGGAACTGCTGCCGCTGGTTATGAATGAGACCGGGGGCAAGTACCTTTATGCCGGTTCCATTTTGATGTCGGTCGAACATAAATTCTCGGCGCATTGTGAATTTGGTGAGCACGATGACCAGATTTCCGTTGCCTTTCAACTGGGAGGGCAGGGCAGCATCAGCGGTGAAGATATCGCGACGCTGGATACGCATCAGTGTGTGCTGTACCTGATCTGGCCCAATGCGGGGCTGAATGAGTTGTACCGGCTGCATGCCTTGATCAATGTCTGCCTGGATTGTGGCGGGCTGGGTGTCAAATTCGAAAATTCGGGAGTCGCCCATTCAGCGGCTGACTGGCGGGCGAAAAACTTTGCTGAAGATACGCTGGACCTGTTGCAGTCGCATGTGATGCTGGTGGGCTGTGAGACGCATTTTTACAGCACCGGCATGCACATCTTCGGGATGCCCGATGCCGCGGTGCCTGCGAGTGTGGAGAATCGTGAGGCCGCTTTCCTGTTGACCGAGTTCAATCACTACCAGATGTGCGAGTCGCCTGTGTTTGAAGAGGGGCATACGTTTTCGACGAGTGCAGACGCGCCTTATTATCGCATCTCTCGAAAAGATGACTGGATCAATGCGGACGAAGAATGCTTTGCTAATCCATTCGGCAGGTATCTGCTGGAGCCACTGGACCTCCCGGCCTGAGACTGGAAAACTGTTGCTGATCCCATGAGTAAGATGACGACCACAGTTCCACGGATTCCTGTACTGACGTGGAAAATCTCCGCGGTGACTGGTGCCGGGGCCTTTATGGCGATGCTGGATTCTACAGTGGCGAATCTGGCAATCGAATCGATTCGGTCCGACCTGCAGTCAACACTGACTCTGGTGCAGTGGGTGGCGACCGGCTATCTGTGTGCCCTGGCAGTCTCACTGCCGACAGTAGGCTGGCTGGGCAAACGCTTCGGATATGGACGCACCTGGGCGGGGAGTCTGATTGCGTTTGTGCTCGCTTCTGCCTTTTGTGCGCTGTCTCCGGGACCGGTGAGCCTGATTATTGCGCGGGTACTGCAGGGCCTGGCGGGAGGCATTATGGTGCCTGCGGGGCAGGCGATCATTGGTTCGACGGCGGGAAAGAAAGAGCTGGGTCGAATTATGGGGCTTTTGGGACTGGTGATTGCGCTGGGGCCTGCCATCGGTCCCGCGGTGGGTGGTGTCTTGCTCGAAACGACTTCGTGGCGGTGGCTGTTCTGGATCAATGTACCACTGGGAATTATCACTCTGCTGGCAGCCCGTAATCTGGTGCCAGCTGGCGAATTGAATGAGGGACAGCGTCTGGACCGCTGGGGGTTTCTGTTGCTCAGTCTGGGACTGCCGCTTTTGCTGTATGGGAGTACCGAGACCGGCGTTTCCGGCGGTACGGTGTTAACCGTAGGAGCGATGCTGGGAGGTGTGGTGCTCTCAATGGCGTTTACGTTGCATGCCTTTCGCGCGGCGGATCCGTTGATCGACTTGCGTCTGCTGCGGAACAAGACGTTTACAACCGCCACGCTGACGACCGGATTGACCGGAGCGAATATGTACGGCGCGCTGCTTCTGCTGCCCTTGTATTTTCAGATTGAACTCGATCAGAGTCTGACGCGAACGGGACTGCTCCTGCTGGTAATGGGACTGGCCAGTGCGCTGGTACTGCCGGTGGGGGGGACCCTGACCGACCGCTACAGTGCCGGGCAGGTTTCCCTGTGGGGAGCGGTGCTTCTGTTCTGTTCGAGTCTGCCGTTTCTATATTCAGAGATACTGTCGCCACCGATTCTGTTTATCGCGCTGGCGATGCGGGGAGCCGGAATTGCACTGGCGCAGATGCCTGCGATGACAGCCGCTTATACGGCAGTGACAGCGGAACAGATGGGAGATGCGGCGACGCTGGTGAATATCACACAGCGGATCGGCGGGGCGGTAGGGGCGATCTGTATTGTGATTATGCTGCAACACATGGGACGGCAGACTGATTTGAGCCCCCATGTCTGGGCCAGCGGTGTGTTGACCGCGATTTCATTGCTGGTGGTGATCACGGCTTTCCGATTAAATCAGAATTTCTCCAATAAAGCCGAAGTCGAATCGAATAGCTAGCACTCCAGTCTGCGCTGATTCTGATCTGCGAGGTTTAGAATGTGTTGCAGGCCGTTTATCTCTCAATGATGAAAAGGTTTATGATAAGTCTGTGGGGGTGGATCGGTTGTGAAAGCGGAGCAGATCCGACTGAGGGGATTGTGCCTGTAATCTGATTGACCCCGGTCTAACGGGCGGGTACGATTTGAATCCGTAAATTTGTTCACATTAAAGGGTCGCTATGACAGAGCAGGCTGGAACCAGTTCCTGGTTGAAACGGATCAGAATATTTACGGGCTTACTGCTGATGGCACTGGCCGTCGGTGGGGCAGTGATGCTGGCGACCGCTGGTGGTATGAGTAGCGGCACGCTGGCCAGCGGGCGTTCGGTAACCGCACAGTCTGACAGCTGGAAATTAGATGCTACTTACTCGGGTGATACGGCGACCATCAAAACCGCGGGGTTTAACATTGAGGTGACCCCCGATCGACTGAATGTGGATCGGCAGCGGATCGCGTTTATCGACTCCAGGGCGAAATCGGTGGGAGTGAAAGTGAAAGCAAATGAAATTATCTTTCATGCGGATGGGAAGTGGGTGGCCACTTATCGCCGGTAAGGGTTCTGCAGTGACCTGACTGAGTGCCTCGTGGCTGGTGCCAAATACTATTGCAAATCCGGGAAGTTCTGTCATGATAATCAGACAGTTATCCGCCCGTGCTTCAGCCGCTCTGTCGTTTTTGTAACAGGCAGGTTGGTGTGAAGCGGATCCCGTTGAAAGAGCAGTACCGTGACTCCTGCGCCTCAGGTCATGACTTCCGCTGCTGGTGATTATTCCCGAAACCTCTGGCTGGTGCCGGGACCGCAGGACAGCGTGCATCCACTCTGTCTGTTTCTGGACGCCGAACATTATCTCCGTGATATGGACTGTCTGCCGCTGATCAGCAAGTTGATGGCGGGAGGGCAGATTCCTCCCCTGACGCTGGCGTTCGTTTCTCATGTCAGCAGCGAAGATCGCCAGCGGGATTATCTCTGGAACCCGCGTTACTCGCAATTTCTCGCGCAGGAAGTCGTTCCCTGGGTATGTGCCCGTTCCCATGCGCAGGCTGAGGGGAATCTCATCTGTGGTCTGAGCCTGAGCGGTCTGGCTGCGGCGCATGTCGCGTTTCAGTATCCCGGGCTGTTCAGCCAGGTATTGTGCCAGTCGGGTTCGTTCTGGTGGCTCGCACAGCAGGAACCGGAGCTGCCTGTGAATCATGCGCGGTTCTGGTTGAGCGTGGGGGATCAGGAGACCGAGACCGAGGTAACGCATCCCCCGTCAGGCCTGTACCAGGAAATTTCGCAGATCGAAGGCGTGGAGTGGGCAGCAACCGCGTTTCAGGATCAGGGGGCCACGGTGCAGTATCAGCAGTACAAAGGGGGGCATGCGATTGCACCCTGGCGGGCCGAGTTGCCTGCGGCGCTCTGCTGGTTGCTGGCGGCGCAGCAGGTGGATAACGGCGTACATTCGCAGGGGATTTCCTGAAACAGGAGGCCGAATCACTGAAACCGTCGCTGGATCAATATGAGTCGAGATAAAACAGCCCGCTGCCTGGAAGAGATGCTCGCTTTTTTTCTGCGGCATTGTGAGGATAGAGGTACGCTGGGAGAGCTGTATCTGATGAGTCGCGATTCCGAGAGCTGGTGCCGGGGGCATGAACTGCATCGCCGGATTCGCGAAAAGACACAGTCTGCAGAACGCAGCGGTGATCTCTTGGGAGAGGCGCAGTACACGTTTGAAGAATGTTGCGCGAAGACGTTTTATAATCTCTCTGATGCGATGGTGCCGTTTTCAGAGGACACGCCATTCTGGATTATTCCGCAGGGATTTCGCCTGGCACGGCGGCTGGAGCTGGAGAATCCGTACGCGTTTACCTCGCTGCTGAGTTCGGAACATGAGCTGGGGACGAAGTTCATGTGAGGGAATTCTGTGGATCTTGTGTATTGTGATCAGTTGCTCTGAGTATTGATTATTGTAGGGGCCGCCCTGTGTGGCGGCCCGCGGTGTCGATGTCGTGTGAGTGGAGCCGTTCGAAAGTGGTGTCTGGGTCCAATCGATGTCTGCTTCAGTTCAGAATGTCACCAGGCGGGCGGGCACGCAGGCGCCGCCCCTACGGATTTCCCTGCAGCGATGTCTGTTTCTACCAGCATGTATTCTCTGACAGTTTCCTGTTCGCTGCGCTCACCCCGAATTACATTCGGGGCCATCTATTGTGTTATCGATTGTTTGGTGGTCAGGCCGGTTTTCAGGAGATTTTCTTGCTTTGACGGTGAAATCGTGTCAGGATTGGTTTCATGACTGGCGGCACATGTTGATTTCGCTGTTCCCGAATCAGAAAAAGCGAGGGTGATCTGCGATGGGGCTTGAAGACAGAATTGCAATGAGCAAAGGCGATGATCCGGAGATGCTGGCTGCGAGTCAGCAGGCGCGGAAGACATTCAAGTATTTCTGGCGGGAGCTTTCGTGGGAACGGCGGCGGATCTTACCCGCGCTGGATTTCGCGGCGGTGAAAGTGGGTTTTGCCGATGAGGGGATGTCCCCCGACGATCCCGAGCTGGAACACATGTGGGTGAGTGATGTGGAGTGTAATGGTCGCGAGATTATGGGCACACTGAATAATGACCCCGAGTGGGTGACCAGTGTCAAAGCCGGGGATCCGATCTGCGAGCCGCTGTCAGCACTTTCGGACTGGATCTATTCCATCCGGGGGCGGGCTTATGGCGGGTTTACCGTCAACCTGATCCGTTCGCGGCTGCCTGCCAGTCAGCGACGTGCGCACGACAAAGCGTGGGGCATGGAGTTCAGCGAGCCCGATGAGATCGAGGTAGTGTATGTGCCCACCGAGCCGGTTGGTTTTCTGGGACGACTGCTGGGTAAGAAGCCGGTGATCGACCCGGAAGAGCGGAAGTTGAATATGCTGGAGCATCCAATGTGCATCAACATGGGAGATTCTCTGCGGGAAGCCTTGCAGCAATCCAAAGAGATGGTGTATGAAACCGATGACGAGGGCTGGACGATGCTGCACCGCGAAGCGCTGGCCGGCAATGGTCTGGTTGTCCAAATTCTGCTGGAAGCAGGTGCCGACCCGACTTTAAAAACCCCCGAAGGCGATACACCATTCACGCTGGCCAAACGCTTTGGCTGGCGACATGTGATGAAACTGCTGGAGAAGTGAGTCAGAAATAAATTCTCATGACCGATATTACACTGGATTTGAATAACTACCGCGTGAATCTGCGGGTGGCGGCGATTGTGCGTCGGGAGGATGAGGTGCTGTTGTGTCGGCCCGTGGATCGGCAGTGGTGGTATCTGCCGGGGGGGCGGATCAAGACGAATGAAGATTCACTGACCGCCATGCATCGGGAGTTGACCGAAGAGATTGGTCCGGGGTTTGAAGTGCTGCGTCCGGTGATCGCGGCGGAGAACTTCTTCGAACTGGAAGGACGGAACTTTCACGAACTGAGTACCTATTACGAAGTCGCCTGGCACGGCGAGGAACTGGCGGGGACAGAAGAGAACGAACTCGAAGTCTTTGAATGGTGTCCGCTGTCTAAAATCTCTGGCCTGACGCTTAAACCGGATTTTGTGATCCCGCGAATTCTGGAGCCGCGCACTGAACTGGAGTTGATTGTGCACAGGGAAAACCAATGAAAGTGACGGATCGCGAATGATTCCGCTTTCATTAGATTCTGACTGCAGCATCGTTTGATAAATGCATCAGGTGGGGAAAACAGGGACAGCGCATGAAAACACTGGCGGATATGACGTTTGAATATATCTGGCTCATGATGTTTGGGGACGAAGACCAAATTGCGCCGGACTATGCAGTTCAGCTGCAAGAATCACTCAGCCTGTACTTCAACGAAATGACGAGTGCTGAAAAATCAGCCCTCAGTCAAGCAGCGGAACGGGCCAGGGATTTTCTGTTAGCAGATCCAGACGAAAATGGTTTTACACCACAGGCACTCGTTAGTAATGAGCAAAGAGAGATGTTGGATGCGTTTATTTCAGGAGAAGCTTTTGAATCATTCCTTTAATTGATTCAGCAATCCAATGAAATGGCACGCTTCTGGTTTCACTTATATTTCAACTGTGTGTGAAAAATGAATTACCGCGATCGCGTGTTTACGTATATCACCTGTGAAGACGCGCTGCTGGTATTCGATCATGTTGCGGTGCCGGAGGCGGGAACGCAGATTCCGGGAGGCACCATTGAGGCGGGTGAAGAACCTGCCGCCGCGGCGCTGCGCGAAGCCCGGGAAGAGACAGGGCTGGATGCGTTTTCCACACCTCAGCTGATCGCCCGCCAGACCATTGATCTGAAACCGTTCGGAAAACGGGAAATAATTGATGCATGGTATTACCATGTGCAGTATGCTGGGGAGCGGACAGATCGCTGGCGGCATTGGGAACAGACGCCCGGAGATGGCAGTCGGCAGCCGATTCTGTTCGAGTTGTACTGGCTCCCGCTGGACGGGGAGATCAAACTGCACGGTGCGGACGGCTGGTACCTGGAACTGGTGCGAAGCAGCTAAGTGATCTCCGCTTGTATTCTTTGATGTCTGTCTATGAGAGGTCGTGATCTGGATGGATAAAGAACGAAAGAAGCTGCTCAAGAAACTGTGCAAAGCAGAAGTGGAGCGAAGGTCACAAGAGTTAAAGGATCAATTAAAGGCTGCCAATCCGGCTGACTTAAGTGATGCTGATGCCTGGATGGCGAACTACAAGACCGGAACCAGACGAGAGCAATGGCTCAGGAAAAAACTGCCCACGCTACACAAAAAACGCCTTGAAGAGCTCTTTGTTGTGCATCCCTGCAACAGTTCCGGATGGTTTTCTGCAGAAGGAAATTATCTTCAATGTGAGGACTGTGGTTCGGCAGTCCCTTCGGTTAGTCGTGCCAGATTGATTAAGTACACGGGATGCCGCTGCAGGAATATCATCTATTGGCGTTTTTTTCGCTGGCATTGTTGGAAAATCAGACGACGAGAGCGCGTGATCACAGTCAAATTAATTGGCCGGGGCTGAGCGCTGAATCTAATCCAGGGGACAGCAAGTCAATGGTTGAATTGCTGATCCGGTAATAGAAAAGGTATCTGAATCGTGGGTATGCATGTTGGTCTGATTGCAACAAAATCATCTGTTGCTGATTTTTTGAAAGTGTTTCCGCGGGTGTTTCCTCACCTGGAGATCGTGGATGCGGCGGGTGATTTCCCTGATACTGATTCTATCTGGGAATGGAAAGACACGCACGAGGAGTTTGTCCCCTCCAGTGAGTGGCGCAAAGACAACCCGGGAAAAACGGTGTATCTCCTCTGGCAGGATGGTCCCTGGACGTTATTGTTCGATCCCTCTTACCTTCTGCCATCCGCTAATAAGGAGCTGGCAGTATTGAGCAACGAGATGGGGCAGGTGCTCTCTTTCATTATCGAAACGACGGGTGGCTGTGCGTTTTTCTCGTGTTTTGAAAACGGAGAGTTGCGGCGTGAGGTGATCTATAATGATGCCACAATACAGGAGCAGGGAACGCCCCTCCCTCAAGAGGCTGGGATTGATATGTCTCAGTATTACATGGATGAGACAGAAGCGCTCTGGTCGGCATGGGGAATTTCGCCTGCAGAGAGACTGGCATCACCGCTTGGTTGTCAGGCGATCTGTGTCATCGATCATACGGATTACAGTGATCTGTAACGATGGGGAAGTCCGAGGAGGGCTGATCACCGATTGATGGTAGAAGTAATTTCTGCCGGGTTGGATGCTGCTGAAATCAAACGCACGGTACCGGGCGAAGTGGGGAAGCCCCACTGACTGAACTCTGAATCAACAAAGGTGTTGTATGGCTACTCGTTATATTATCGCATTGGTGGTCTTGCTCGCAGTGATTGTGGGCCTACAGATGTCAGGCGTCTTTCGATTTGCAGGGAATATTTATCGCGAATGGTCTCTGAAGAACGTTGAGCGCGGTGATGTGAAGGCACTCAAATGGAGTCGGGAGTATCTCGATTCCGATGAGATACAAATCCGCGCCGCGGCGGCATCGAGTATCGGAAGGATTGGTCAGGCAGATCAGGCAACACTTACTGACTTGATTAAGAAAGTCGAAAACGACGTCGCCCGGGTCGCCAGCTCTGCTGCCTGGTCATTGGGGCACATCGAACTCATGGAACCTGAAGGAAATCGTACCGCGTACCAGTCGGAAGTTGTAGCTGCGCTGATTCGCGGGTTGTCGCATCAGGATAAAAAAGTGCGGAGAAGTGCAGCGTACGCACTTTCCAATTATGGTATGCGGGGAATTGACGCGAGCCCGGCGATACCGGCCCTGGTGGCGAAACTCAAAGATAAAGGGGTGGGATATATGGCAACACGAGCCCTGGGTGAAATGGGAGCCAGGGAGTCATCCGCTGATATCGCTGTACTGCTGGAAGGTGAAAACGAAACTTATCAATATGAGGCAGGTGTCGCGCTGGCGAAACTGCAGCCGTTGCCCGAGGAGATCCAGGCACAGTTGGATAGGTTACTGAAGGCGCATGATGATATCCGCAGGGCGGTCGAGATAGAAGTTCCTGATTATCAGACTGCCGGTACAAAGCAGCCGGTAAAAAAATGAGAATGAGATAACTTAATTTCACTACTTTAATTTTCCAAATCGGAATTGTATGATAACGGCATGAGCCGGGCCGGATCTGGCGTGATTGATCCGGTGGCCGGTGCGTGTCTTTATGATCAGAGTTGGAAACCATGGCATCACCATCACAGTCCCTGTCCCAGGAGCGGCTGTCTGCGGAAGAAGTTGAGAAATTCGAGCAGGACGGCTACCTGATTTTTCGGAATCTCTGTCCCGAATCGCTGCGGCAGGAGATGCTGGCGGCGACGCAAGAGGGGCTGGCGCAGGTTGTGGAGCCGGTCGAGTATGAGGCGGACGTGGAGTATCCCGGTTCGCCCGCGTCGCGGCAGGTGATTGGCGGGGAGACCGTGCGGCGGCTGAAACAGGCGCACAGCCGGGGGATGAGTTTTACCGATCTGGTGAACCACCCGGCGATTGTCAATCGTCTGACACCACTCCTGGGGGACGACTACGTGATGCCGCTGGCGCACCATAACTGCATCATGACCAAGCAGCCGCAGTTCAGCAGCGATACGCTGTGGCACCAGGATATCCGTTTCTGGTCGTTCGAGCGGAAAGAGCTGATCAGTGTCTGGGTGGCACTGGGTGAAGAGAACCGGGAGAACGGTTGTCTGAAAGTGATTCCCGGAACTCACCGGATGGAATTCGGTCCCGAGCGTCTGGACGAGCGGATCTTTCTGCGTCCGGACCTGCCGGAGAATCAGGCTCTGATTGAGACCGGTGTATTGGCAGAACTGCATCCCGGGGATGTGTTGTTTTTCCACTGCCGAACCTTTCATGCAGCGACACGGAACTTTACCGATCAGCCCAAGTTCTCGGCCGTGTTTACGTTCCGGCCAGCTGATAATCCGCCGGTGCCTGGTTCGCGGTCGGCGGCGCTGCCGGAGTTGATTATTCATACGCCTCGCTGAGGCGCTGGCTGGTTCTGGTTTGGGCGTCTTGCTGCGCCCCTTCTTCTTTTCACTGGTGGTTGATGTGCGCTGGTGATGCTTCCTCTATGCGCGTTGACGCCGATCGGTATGATTTCCTGCGCTGTTTTCGATTCTGTGAGGGTCGAAGGAGTTGTTGCGCGGAGAAAGGCTGACGCTGGTTCTGGTACCGGCGGCTGGTTCCGTACCGCTCAGGGTAGGTGGGCGGACTGTGCTTCCCTTGGGACGTTGATATTGGTGGCAGGTCGCCAGGCGGGCGGACACATGGGTACCGCCCCTTGTATCTACTCTTGACTGTCTGCAGTTCTTTGATTTGATCGGCTGATTGTGTTGAATGGCAGCGGGGAGTCAAGACAGAATTTTGTCCCGATGTGGCCGGATTTTGTCCTGGTGTGTCGTGGATTTTGTCCTGGTGTGGCCGGGGTTTGTCCTGGTGTGCCGTGAACAAAGTGGGGAGAACATTTCGCATGGGTTCATATTGTTCCAGTGGAAACAGAGTGAAAAGCGGCGTTGTTTCAGGTGGAAACGGGGCACTGGTGTTGAATGTTCCAGTGCTCGCCAACCTGCCTCGCGCGCGAGCCAGAGGGAGTAGCATACGATTCGGGAGAGGCGAATCAAGGGGAGTCTGTTCAGCGGTGAGTGCGGGAGGTTCAGTGGTGATGTTATCAGGTCAGGGAGGGAGAGGTTGTGGAAACGCCCGTGATTTTATGCTGTGGGTTTCCAGGTCGCTGCGTGCGGTGCGAATTGTATTTGGGGGCTCCCGGTTTTGGGGGCGGTTTCTGGATCTTCGTCAACCGTGGTTACCGGCGGCTGGTGCCTTGCTGCTCAGGGGGATGTGTCATTTGAAACGCCGTCACGGGTTATCTTGTTTGGATTATCGCTCGGCGAAATTATTTGGTGTGGGAGGTATCGAGTTCGGGGCGGGGCTTGGTTTCCAGGAACTGGGCGGCGCCGAGGTACTTGCCCCAGGAGCCGAAGTAGCCTCGATAGAGCATGATCAGGTAAGCGGGAACGATGATGGGGCGGATGATGAAGGTATCAAGCAGAACGCCGAAGGCGAGGGCGAAGCCCAGCTGCTGCATCCCGACCAGGGTACCTGCCATCAGCGAGGAGAAGGTTCCGGCCATGATGATCCCGCAACTGGAAATGATTCCGCCGGTACTCTTGAGGGCGGAGATGACGCCTTCGACGGGGTCGAGGCGTTTCTGTTCTTCATCGATGCGGGTGATGAGGTAGATATTATAGTCTTCGCCGACCGCGATGAGGATCGTGAAGAGGAACATAGGCACTTTCCAGTCGAGACCGGCAAAGTTCTGCGGATCGAGTGCCCAGAAGACGGCGAAGGTAATGCCGAGTGTGACGAGGTAGCTGAAGAAGACACTCACGATGAGGTATGCGGAAATCGCAGGTCGTCTGAGCAGGATGACCAGGATGATAAACACGCTGGCGAGCACGAGGACATCGATGCGGGCCTGGTCCTGGTCGGTCACATTTTTCAGGTCGCTGATACTGGCGGTGGCACCGATGTAATACAGGTCGGTATTCCCTTTGAGTTTATCGGGGAGCCCTTTGTTGACGGCGGTCTTCACGCGTTCGAGCTGTTTCATGCTGTCGTGCGAGAAGGGATCTTTCTCGAGGATCAGGTCCATGCGGGTGACATGATGTTCGAGCTCGGGTTCCGAACTGACGTAATAATTTTTGATGAGCTTGATCCGGCTCAGGGCGCCGATCTTTTTGAGGCCAGTGAGGTTCCTGGCCTTCTCCATTTCGTCGGCGGCACCGATGCCGAACGGTTTGGTCATGTTGCGGATGTCAGCGATACCGAGCTCGTCTTTCTGATCGAGCAGGGAAGCGGTGAGCTTCTCGATGGCATCGCGGCCTTCCGCGTCGGAGAAGTTGATGTCGGGATTCTCGAACAGCAGGGTCAAAGGTCCGGTGGCACCGGCGGGGTAGTGTCCCTGGACGGCCTTGGTGCCGATGACGCTGGGGTCTTCACTGGGCAGTTCCGAAAGCAGACCGTAGCTCAGGTTGCCATAACAGGCGAGGCTGATCAATGCGAAGGGGAACAGGACCAGGAAGGTGGAGAGCCAGATTTTGCCGGGATTCTTAAGCAGTCCCTGCGAGACCGTTTCCCAGACAGAGCCGGCCCAGTTGCGCTGCATAAGCCGGGCCATAACGCTGGAGGGGGTGAGCCAGCCTGCGGAAATGGCGACGCGTTCATTGAAGCTTTGAGGCCAGTAAGCGAAGCGTCCCGCCAGGCAGAGCAGGGCAGGCGTGAGGGTCAGGGAGGCCATCAGAACGAAGGACAGGCTGAGGGCCATGGCGACACCGGCCTGCTGAAATTTACCGAACTGGGCGAAGACCATCATGCCGATACCGCACATGGTGGTACCTGCACTGGCGGCGAGAGCCGCACCGACGGTGGCAATCGAGTTAGAGATCGCTTCTTTAAATGTACATTCTTTTTCGAGTTCCTCGCGATGGCGGGCAATGAGGAACAGACAATAATCGACGCCGGCCCCGTAGAGGATGACGGTCACGTAGACTTCAATGCCGGAGAAGAGTCCGACCCAGCCCCAGTCTCCCAGGATCGCCAGTACGGAGAGGGCGATCTGTACGGAGACGAAGACGGTAAACAGCGGGATGAGTGCCAGGATCGGTGCGCGATAGATGATGATCAGGAGCAGGATCACGAGCAGCACGGTCCAGAGTTCGGTGGCTTCGGCGCTCTGGTTGGCAGCGCGGATCATATCGCGTCCAACGGTGGCGATACCGCTCAGCGAGATATCGAGTCCGGGCTCGATTGTCTGTTTGAATACTTCGTCATTCTGAATCAGGTTTTCGATACTCTCGACGGTCTGCGCGTTGCTCTGATCGAGAAATTCGGTCGAGAGTTCCACAATGACCAGCGAGGCTTTGTTGTCTTCACTCTGCAGCAGGTCGCCGATCGATTTATCGGTGTAGGTGCGGATACGGGAGATGTTCGATGTCAGGGTCTGACTGTTGTTGTCTTTGCGTTCGGTGGCAAAGCCGCCCTGTTCTTCCGCAATTTCTTCAAGCCGGGGTTTGAGTGTATCCTCAATGAATTTCAGGTCTTTGGGGCGGAGTCCCTGGTCGCCATGTTCGCGACGGACAACGAGCACGATGCTGCTGGCCAGGAGGTCATCGGGAAAGGCGCGTTTAAAGAGTTTCTCACCCTGCAGACTGGGCGAGTCAGCGGGCATGAACGCAAATTCCCCATTTTGCACAACGCTGGACCACTCGGGCGCAACGTAAGAGACACCGGCGACTGCCAGAATCCAGAAGACAAGAAAGACTTGCCAGTAGCGGACAACGGTGTTACCCAGAACTCGAAACATAGGGATTGCTAACAAGGGAGCTTAGGATGAGACGTAAATCAAGCCCGACAGCGACTCAGCTGTTGCTGAGGAGTTTTTGAAACCCCAGCCTGAACTGTAAGGTATAAACGGTAACTTACAGGGCTTTGTGTGGGTTAATCTTCACACATTCCGGTAGCCGTTTGCAAGTCCAAGGGGCTTTGATTTGTGATCAAGGCCTGAAAACTGAGTTTATGTTCATTTTTTAGTTGAGTTGGGAAAATAGATTTTGTAAGACTGAGTGATTCTGGCATAATGAGGCAGACCGGAATTCACTTCTTATCAACCACTTCCGATCGTTGTGACAAGAGCAAAGGATCTTCTCATGCTTCGTAATCCGCGCCGTTTAACAGGTATCAGTTTTCTTCTGTTTCTAGCCCTGATCTGTCTGTCAGCGCGACCCGCTGCGGCTCAGACGATTGCCCGCTGTGGTGATGGCTGGCTGGAAAAAGTGGATGGCTACCTGGTGTTGCATCTCAAAGGGACGCATTACGAAATGGGTTACCAGCAGGGAGTTCTGCTGAAGGAGCACATCCGCAAGAACATGTATAACCTGTTGAATGAGAAGGGGGATACGACGCTTGTGGATTTTGGTCTGGTGAAACTCAAACCCCGCCAGGCGATTGAAACGGTGATTCAGATCCAGAAACCGTATACGCCGCAGAAGTATGTCGACGAGATGCAGGGGCTGGCTGCGGGGGCGGAAATCGCTTACGAGGATGTACGGGCGACGAACTTTATCCCTGAGATGTTCCACTGCAGCGGATTTTCTCTGGCGAACACTGCGACGAAGGATGGCACCCTGTATCACGGTCGTGTGCTGGATTACGCGTGTGACTGGGGACTGCAGGATCATGCAGTGCTGGTCGTCGCAGAGCCGAAAGGAGGCATTCCATTTGTGAATGTGACCTATGCGGGATTCATCGGTTCGGTCACCGGAATGAATATGAAGTCAGTTTCGATTGGTGAGATGGGTGGTCGTGGACTCGGACACTGGGCCGGAGTGCCGATGGCGTTTCTGGTTCGCGAAGTTCTGGAGACAGCCAAAGATCTGGACGAAGCGATTGCGGTCTTCAAAGACAACTATCGCACGTGTGAATATTATTACGTGATCGCGGATGGCAAAACGAATCGCTCGGTCGGGATGGCGACCAGCTGGGAGAAAATGCAGGTGATTCAACCTGGCGAATTTCATCCGCTGCTGCCGAACCCCGTTAAAGATTCCGCACTGCTGTCTGCGGGAGACCGCTACCAGGAACTCTCGAAGCGGGTGAAGAATGGCTATGGCAAATTCACCGCTGAGTCCGCAATCGAGCTGATGAGCCGTCCGGTGGCGATGAAGTCGAATCTGCACAACGTTCTGTTTGAGCCGAAATCGACGAAGCTGTGGGTCGCGAATGCCAGCACCGATGGTCAGCCGGCTGCGAATCAGAAGTATTTCAGCTTCCAGTTATCGGAACTGCTGAAACGGAAGCCGGACGCGAATTCGCCCCAGTATCCGATGCCGGTTGCCCAGGAAGTCTCACAGAAGACGAAATAGGCCCGGTGCGTGTTTACTGGTGCCCGATGTTTCGCTTTTCGATTTCGTGTCGATCTGTATGATGCGCGGTGGCCGACGGCAATCGCTCACTCACTTGGCTGATTGGCGAGGAGTTCGTGCCAGGCATCGGGGAGGTAGTCGATCAGGTCAGCGGCGATCATGGCGGGTTGCGTCAGATCGTCAGCAGCCAGGTCACCGGCGAGGCCGTGCAGGTACGCTCCCAGTTGGGCGGCGTCAAAAGGGGGCAGTCCCTGACCGGCAAGGGAGGTGGTCAATCCGGTGAGGACATCGCCTGTGCCTCCGGTCGCCATGCCTGCGTTACCGGTTGGATTCACGGCGATGCGGGAGCCATCGGTGATGATGGTGCCTGCGCCTTTGAGGAGCAGGATGACCTTGTGCTGTCGGGCGAATTCCAGCGCATGTGATTCCCGGTCAGCGGTGATCTCTTTGATAGTGACTTTAGTGAGTCGCGAAAATTCGCCGGGGTGTGGCGTCAGAATTCGGGGGCCGGCCGGATCGGGGAGAGGTGAGTCTGCTGCGGCGAGTGAGTTCAAGCCGTCGGCATCGACAATTAATGGTTGTGTGAGTTTCTCATACAGGTGCAGCGTCAAATCGCGGACCCAGGGACGTTGACCACAGCCGGGACCGATGGCGACGGCGTCGAAACCGGACAACTGGTCGAGCAGATTTGAGCGGGACTCGGGAGTGAGTTGATCTTCGGAGTCCATCTCGAGCGGAATAGTGAGGTAACAGGGATTGACTGAGGCCACAATGGATTGAACCGAAACAGGAGTCGCGATGAAGACCAGCCCCGAGCCGCCCCGCAGCGCACCCATGCCGGACAGACAGGCCGCACCACTCATGCCGGGACTGCCGGCAATGATCAGAACTTTGCCGAAGGTCCCTTTATGTGAGTCAGTCATGCGTTGTGGCAGAGAGGGCAGGTCTGTGATGCGCTGAATATTCATATTAAAATCTTTCAAATCCGGCGGACCTGATTACAATGTGTTCGCTTTTCGTCAGCCTGAAACGATTCGAAATATGATCCAGGGCTGATATTGAAAGCATTGTAGCAAACCGGAAATCGGGGTGCAGGGGTTAGTCTGGGTTGGCTGGGAGAGACAGGTTGAGGCTCTTCATTTTCAGATCGCGTTAACCTGTTGAAAGATTGGTTGTTAAGGCTCCCAGACGACGTTGAGATCATTATACTTTGAATACCTTTTTTGAACGGACTACTTTATCTATCATAATCCAGAGATCGCAGTTACGCGATGACTCCGGGGGCAGCAGTCAATCAGTCCCGGGATCGTTCTGGAGGATGACGGACTCGCATAAATCGAAATCGATTGGATGGATCTTCAATGCCAAGCAAGAAAACTGTGTATGAGAAGCTATGTGACCTGGCCGGTAACCTGTGGTGGAGTTGGCAGCCTGACGTTACTCAGATTTTTCATCTGATTGACCCGGATCGATGGGCGGATTTAAACCATAACCCGGTGCTGCTGCTGGAAGAATACAGTCCTGAGCAACTGGAAAAGAAACTGAGCAGCCTGAGTCTGCACTCCCGCGTGAACGTGGCTTATCGTCGCTGGCGGGAGTATATGGAGCGTTCGGAGACCTGGGGTTCGACCAACGCGACCATTCTGGGGCACCGCTGTGCGGCTTATTTTTCCGCGGAATTCGGGATTCATGAATCGCTGCATATCTACTCCGGCGGTCTGGGTGTGCTCGCTGGTGACCATCTGAAAAGCTGCTCTGACCTGGGACTGCCCCTGGTTGCTGTCGGCTTGTTCTACGGCGAAGGTTATTTTTCACAGCACATCGACAAAGAGGGCTGGCAGCAGGAATCGTACACGGAAGCCAAGACCAAAAATCTGCCGATCTCTCCCGCTTACACTCCTGATGGTAAGCCGGTGATGATTTCCGTGGCGACCCGTTCGGGTGAGATTTTTGCGAAGGTCTGGCGAATTGACGTCGGTCGTATCAAGCTGTATCTGCTGGATACCGATGTGCCGGAAAACAGTGAAGAGGATCGGAACCTGACCGCGCGTCTGTATGGCGGCGATCAGCGGACGCGTATCCGTCAGGAAATCATGCTGGGTATCGGCGGTGTACGGGCCCTGGCAGCGATTGGAATCAGTCCGAGTGTGATTCACATGAATGAAGGTCACTCCGCTTTTGCACCGCTGGAGCGGATCCGTGGTCGGATGCACGAAGATGGTTTCTCATTCGACGATGCTTTGCGTGATGTCGCGGCTTCCTGCGTCTTCACCACCCATACTCCCGTACCAGCCGGACACGACCGGTTTGATGCAGGCCTGGTGGAAGAACATGTGGGACCGCTGGGAGATCAGCTGGGTCTCGACCATCATGCGTTGATGGGACTGGGACGCGTCGATCCACAGAATGAAGGTGAGACCTTCTGTATGACCGTGCTCGCGTTCAAGTTGAGCCGACTGGCCAATGCGGTTTCGAACCTGCACGGAGTGGTGAGCCGCCGGATGTGGGCATCACTCTGGCCGTGGCGGAGTGAAGAAGAAATTCCCATTGGACATATCACCAACGGGGTGCACATGCCGACCTGGCTGGCAGCTCCCATGCGTGTGATTTACGACCGTGTCTTGCCGACCAAGTGGTACTATCGAACCGGCGAAGCCAGCGTCTGGGCGGGTATTGAAGAGATTACCCCCGGGGATTTGTGGGAGACGCATCAGGCGTTGAAAAATCGTCTGATCATTTACGCCCGCGATCAGCTGGAAATCCAGGCACGGCGGCGTGGGACTTCGGAAGAAGAAGTAGGCCATCTGCGAAATGCACTGAACCCGGACGCGCTGCTGATCGGTTTTGCCCGTCGGTTCGCGCCTTATAAACGTGCGGACCTGGTGATGAAGGACATGGAAAACTTCCTGAAGATCATCGAAGATTCCGAGCGGCCTGTGCAGTTCATCTTTGCCGGTAAAGCACACCCCGCCGATGAACGGGGTAAGCAGATCATTCAGCGGATCTTCAAGCTGACCCAGGAACCACCGTTCCGTGGTAAGATCGTGCTGCTGGAAGATTATGACATCAACCTGGGACGTCACCTGGTACAGGGGGTTGACGTCTGGTTGAATAACCCGCGGCGTCCTCTGGAAGCATCGGGTACCAGTGGTCAGAAGGTGGTGTTGAACGGTGGCTTAAACTGTTCCATCCTGGATGGCTGGTGGGCGGAAGCCTTCGATGGCAGCAACGGTTTTGCGATCGGCGAAGGTCGGACACACGTCAACCAGGAGATTCAGGACGACCGCGACGGTGTGAACCTGATGCGGGTGCTGCGTGATGAAGTCATTCCGTTGTACTATGATCGGAACTACGATGACCTGCCTTTAGGCTGGATTCACCGCATGAAACGGGCGATCCGGACACTGGGCTGGCGGTTCAATGCGGACCGGATGGTGATGGACTATGCAGAGAAAATGTATCTGCCCGCCGCTGGTGGTCTGTCCAGCCAGATCAAGGGAGATTCCTCTCTGTAGACGGAACTGATCAATTCCACAGCCATAAAAATCGCTACAACGGTCACAGGAGAGATGATTATAATTTCTCCTGTGACCGTTTTTTTATTAGGATCTGACAAAGCTGAAAGTGAAAGGGGATGGACTCGTAAAATCTGTACTTCCCGGGAAACATGGGGGGCAATCGGGAGCTAATTTTAAAGTGAATCTAGTAATTCACGAACGGGCCGACGGCGAAAGCACGGGCAGGAAGTCAAAGCCAGCCAGTTGCTTATGAGGTAACAAGCCACGGCCTGCTCAAAATCTCCCGGTAGCAGAAAGCGTTTCCCCATGAGTTCAGTGCTGGCAAATCAATCAAAAACTCCGGTCAAAGGTACGATCCCACCCGGAGAACTTTCGGATCTGGTCAAGGGCTATCTGGATGTGGAACTGTGGCGTTCCACGGGATGGCTGACCCGGCTGCATCTGGAAGAGCCGCGCGTGGATGTACGGTGTCTGTCAGAGCGAACTCGGCTGATCAAGCGGCTGTTGGACATCTTCGTATCAGCGACGATGCTGGTGATCCTGTCGCCGTTACTGGTCACGCTGATTGTGCTGGTCAAGTTGTCTTCACCGGGTCCCGCCATCTTCAAACAGACCCGCGTTGGTCTGAATTACCGGAAGAAAAACAAAAACGATCGACGACAGGAACAGGTTGATCTGTCAGATCTGAACCTGTCCCGGGACCGTCGTGTTGCCGGCAATGACCGTCGCGATGAGCGCGGTTACGGGATGCCGTTCACGTTGTACAAGTTCCGTACGATGAGTGTGGATGCGGAAAAGAACGGCGCACAGTTCGCCGTCAAAGGAGATCCACGCGTGACGAAGCTGGGACGCTTCATGCGAAAGACGCGGCTTGATGAACTGCCACAACTCTGGAACGTACTCAAAGGTGAGATGTCACTGGTGGGGCCACGGCCGGAACGGCCTGAGTTCATCGAAGGCTTGAACAAAGAGATTCCAGGCTACATCGATCGGCTGGGCCTGAAGCCCGGGTTGACCGGAGTCGCTCAGATCGTCAACGGCTACGACAACAACGTGGAGAGCTTCCGCAGAAAGGTTTCTCTGGACCTGATGTATCTACAGAACTGCTGCATCTGGAATGACATCAAGATCCTCTTTAAGACGATCCGTGTGATTCTGACGGGGAGCGGGGCGCTGTAAGCGCAGCGGAATCTTTTCCATTCAGCGAATTCAGGAATCGACCTATTTCAGGCCAGTAGAGGAAGAGGAACGCACCGAGGAGCATGCCGAACGTCTGTCGGTTTAACTGTTCCCGGATGACTTCTGCTGGAAGGAGCCCCTGTTGCGTTGCCGTGGGGCTGAAACTATAAGCCGGGCCTGCAAGTAAAGAAAAGATAAACCAGCCGACTGTGATACCGATCAGCGAGAGCCAGAGTGAAGTTCGTTCTTTCCAACTGGCTACGAGAGTGGCGAGCAGAGCACTGGCGTAAATCACCCAGAAGCAGATGCTTTGATGACGGGTATCGATAACCGGCTTCTCTTGCCACTCTTGCAGGTGGTTCGTCCAATACTCGTGCGCGAGAAAGCAGCCCAGACCGGTGCCGAGAAGAATGCAGAGAGAGATCATGATTTTAGAGCGAAACATGCCGATCTGCTTTCATTAAAATCCTCTTTCATTTTAATGAATCGTTGTTTCGACTCCCAGTAAATTCATGCTGAGTACCGGATCTTCCCCCCGTTTTCTAAATGAACAGTGCAGCAACTTCAGCTTGAGCCGCTGGTGCCTTCGCGTAGAATGCGATGCGTTTTAAAATTGTGACGCGGCATTCAGCAAATAAAAAACGCCCTGTTGCCAGGGCGTGGGTGAAATCCAGTATCGCTGTGGCAGCGATCAGGTGGTTTCCGGGAAGTGGCTGAGTTCCAGAGTATTGGCGGGAGCCATCTTTTCGTTTTCGGTATCCCAGCCCATCATCTGTCCGGACCGCCATGATTCGTTGGCCATGTTGACGGCGACAACACCAGCCAGTCCGAGTTCAGTCGGGCAGTTGAGTGGTTCGCCATTGCGCAGATGGTTTTGCAGGTTCGTATGATGCAGCTTCGTATCTTCTGCACCCGACTTTTTGTGTTCCGCAAGGACTTTGCCGTCTTTATCTTTGGCGACCCAGCCTTCACGGGTGAAGTAGAGTGTGCCGCGATAACCGCGGATCAGGTGATCGATGCCCACCCGGTTGCTCATGGTACCCAGCACGTAAACGGTCATGCCCCGCGGGTACTCGCAGATCATCTCGAAATTGTCCGGCAGGTTGCGACCATCGTTCCACTGCCAGATTCCGCCCATCCCAACGACACGTCGTGGATAGAGCAGGTTACAGGCCTTCATGATGCGGGTGATGCGGTGAATGAACAGGTCGGTGCAGATACCGCCCGAATACTGACCATAGTTCCTCCACTCGAAGTAGTGGTGCGGGTTCCAGTCGATCTTCGGCGCTTTACCAAGCCAGGCATTCCAGTCGAGATCGGCCGGTTTGGGTTCATTGTCTTTCAGGCCGGGACGACGCCAGGGACCCTGATCGCCGTAACGACGCACGTATTCGATCTGGGCCTGCACAACCTGACCGAGCACTCCCTCTTCGATGGCCTTAGCCGCGGAAGAGTAAGAATCGTCAGACATGCCCTGCACACCAACCTGGATCGGCAGCTTCGTTTCTTTCTGCTTTTTGATGACAGCCTGAGCTTCGGGGATGCTGTGCGTCATCGGTTTTTCACAGTAGACGGCTTTGCCGGCGTCGAGGGCATCGATGGTCATCTGGGAGTGCCAGTGTTCCGGCGTCGCGATCGTGACATAGTCGATGTCCTTGATCTCGAGCACTTTCTGGTAGTCACCAAATGCGTGTTGTGCGCCGGTTTTGGTTTTGCCTTCTTCTGCCCGGGTTTGCCAGCAGTCTGCAACGGCGATCGCTTCGAGATTGTTCTTATCTTTGATCGCGTTGAACGTATTCATGTGGGCGTTGGCCATACCGCCCGCACCGATAAATCCGATGCGAATTCGATCATTGGCGCCCAGAATGCTGGCATAACTTTTTGCGGTCCAGGCCAGACCGGCGGCTGCGGCACCGCCGGTGCGGAGGAAACTTCTGCGCGTGACTTCGCTGGAAGCCGGTTGCTGTTCAGAGCTCATACGTACTTTTCCTGTTGTCGTGGGGGGAAGAATCAGGTTCCGTCTGGAGAGCGACTACTTGAGTTCTTTGATCCGGAAATCTTTGAACTCGATTTCGGCGCCATGGCCGCACAGACAGATATAGCCTTTGTCCCGTTTGAGACCGGGGTGATCTTTGTGATCAATCGTGCCATTCTTCTTGGCGTCTCCCATGTCGTAGTCCAGAATAACAGTGCCGTTGAGGGTCACTTTGACATGGTTGCCATTCACGAGAACTTCCTGGGTGTTCCATTCTCCCACAGGATTCAGATAGCCACGCTTGGCAGCAGCTGTTCCGTAGAGCGAACCGTGGTACTGATAGTCCTGCAGCTTGGCATATTTTTCGGCGGTGTTGTCCAGAATCTGGAGTTCTTTACCGGCATAGGCAGGGCTGGTTTTGGGTTTCAGGGGAACGTGGAAACCGATCCCGTTGTTGGCACCGGCGTCGAGTTTGAAATCAAAACGCAGTACGAAGTTGGTGTATTCTTTGTCGGTGAAGAGGTTACCGCCACTTTCTTTCTTGCTGATCAGCATGCCGTCTTTGACGAAATACCCGTCGGTCGCACCTTGCCAGCCATCCAGATTCTTACCGTTGAAGATGCTGACGAAATCGCTTTCGCAGTGTTCTTCAGCGCTCAGAGGTGTTGTCACGGAAACCATCAGACCGGCGATGGTCAGCAGAGAGAGGGTAAAGATTTTACGGGCAGTCAGAAGCATAGCGTTGATTCCTTGAATTCAGCTGTTATTCAGTTAAGCAGGAAGGAAAAATCCTGTGATATTTAAGGATCTTTAAAAAGGAGAGTGTTTTGAGCATACCAGAGACAGATTACCAGAATCAATGGAAAAGCTCGTGAAACCACAGGGTTTTTTGTTTGAGGTGATTTCGATTAGAATGCACTTCAGACGCTGCCTTTACGAATTAATTTCTCACATCTAATAGAAGACGAATGAATATGAATACCGAGCACGAGGCCGCTTCCGATGTCGCCACACTTCACTGGGTGGGTGGAACAGATGGATATCTGAAGATGATCGATCAGACCCTGTTACCGACCGAGTACAAAGAGATTGAATGTCACGATGTCGAAACGGTATGGGAGGCGATTAAAAGGTTGAGTGTACGCGGCGCACCAGCGATCGGGATCGCAGCCGCCTATGGTGTCGTCGTAGGTTTGCAGACGGACGCAGGCACCTCGCGTGCGGAATTTGATCAACGACTGAAAACCGTTGCTGACTATCTGGCAGGAAGTCGGCCGACGGCGGTGAACCTGTTCTGGGCACTTGATCGCTTGCAGAAGCTGGCTGCGGATTCAGCGGATCTGGACAGCGGTGACATGCATGCGCTGCTGCTGGAAGAAGCACGGCGGATTGAGGTCGAAGACTTGGAGATGTGTCATAAAATCGGTGAAGTAGGAGCGGCGCTGCTCTCTCCCGGTGATGGTGTGTTGACACACTGCAATGCCGGCGGCTTGGCGACTTCGGGTGGAGGGACGGCCCTGGCGGTCTTCTTCGAAGCGGCCAGGCAGGGGAAGGGAATTCACGTTTACGCGGACGAGACCCGTCCGTTATTACAGGGCGCGCGACTGACGACCTGGGAACTGATGCAGCGGAATGTTCCCGTGACTCTCATCAGTGACTCGATGGCGGGCTGGGTCATGAAAGAAGGCAAGATCCAGGCCGTGGTGACCGGAGCAGACCGGATCGCCGCCAATGGTGATTCCGCAAATAAGATCGGCACGTATTCCGTCGCACTGCTGGCAAGTCTGCACGATATCCCTTTTTATATCGCCGCGCCGTCAAGTACGTTCGACTTAAGCCTGGAAAGCGGTGCCGAGATTCCGATTGAAGAACGGCAACCGGAGGAGATCACCAACGGATTTGGCAAACAGACTGCGCCAGAAGGTGTTGATGTTTACAACCCTGCGTTTGATGTGACACCGGCAAAGTTCATTCGGGGCATCATCACCGAACGGGGACTGATTCAGCCTGTCACAACAGAGCAGGTGCTGCGTGTACTCAATTCAGAACCAGTACAGAGTTGAACCCGGGGTTGAAGTCTCTGATCAGCGATTAATGTAAACCGGGTTCTGGTTGTAGCCGGGAGCATTCGCTGGATACTGCGGCTGCATCTGCTGAGGCTGTTGCTGATATTGTTGTTGCTGGTACTGCTGCTGTGGGTACTGAGATTGCTCGTACTGCGGCTGCTGATACTGAGAAGACGACTGCGGGAAGTTGCGCGGTTGAGGCTGATATCCGTTCTGCGGCTGATAGTTGTTACTTTGCTGCTGGTACTGCACCGGCACCATGCCCCGCTGTGGTTGATAGTAGGATGAAGAGCTCTTCTCATCGATACGCTTTTCCTGGAACTCGCGTTTGCGTTTCTGGATTTCTTCGATGTCTTCCTCGCGAGGAGGCAGAGCGTAGTTCTTCCAGGCTGCCTGCTCATGGTATCGATTCCAGAAGTGCTGCGAGTAAGCCAGCTGTGGGGTAATTCCCCAGCCGTTAGCTGTCTGGGTCTGAGAAAGGACGTGCCGGTAGTTATAAGGCTTGAAGTAGTGATAACCACTGTAGGGGGAAATTTCCTGGAAGTAACCGTGCTGCCAGGGGTATTGCGAATCGAAGGGATAAAGTGGATCCCCAAAAATGCCGCCCGTGACTCCGGCGCTGGTCATAGGGGTACCTTCATTGTAGGGAACTTCAGTCATACCGTAAGCACCATAGGTCTGGTTGGGGAGCGATGGGTCACCGCCGACTGCGGCCGCGATTGCCAGAGCGAGAAAAGTGGTCGACATATTTGAAATTCCTCTGTGTGAAAAACAGAGTCCCTGTTTATCTGAAACCGTAATAATTGGGTGATTTCGTCAGCGCAAACTGATGGCGCTGGTATCTACTTTATCGGATATCGTAGCGGGCATACCTTCAGGTTCATCACAAAATTCACAGCGGGCAGATCACATACGCGCGCTACAACCTGAATATTTTCAAATCGGGTTAGAGTATCCAGTCAAACTGAACCGGCAGATTCTGCCGAAACCGGGGCGGGAACTCCTCAATTAATAGAGATTCCCGTTCAGGCATCAAAAAATGGTGTAGGTTTGAGTGTCATCGCGAAAAGCTCCCCGCTGGTGGGTTGCGCCACAATCAATCGAGCGGACTTGGAATGTTGTTCAGTTTCAGTGTGAATTTCTCAACCGGGATTTTTGGGAATGAACTGGAGTTTTTGGTGCTCATTCATAAATTGAATATAGATCTTTCAGGCACGTCTATTCGCAGGCGTGCCTGCTGACGAGCGATCATCATCATTGATGGTGTTTTTAATTACATACATGAGGTAGAAGAGACTTATGAAACCACATGCGAAAATATCATCTCTGATGTTGATGATCTGCATTTGCGCCAGCCCCTTATTTGCAGATGATGCACTTATTCCCGGCGCCGATCTGGGGAAAGCAGGGACTCTGCCACCACCACCTCCTCCGCGGGGAGTCGCTCCGCAGCCCGATCCGGCCGCGAATGTGCCCTCTCCTTATAATGCGCCCGCTCCCTATCACAATCTGCCACAACAACAGCAGCCTCAGGTACCTCCCCAGGTACAGCAGCAACAGCAGGGGAATTATCCCCCCGCAGATCCGGATGCGTTGACTCATCCCGTGCCAGGATATTCGGGAGGTCCCTACGTTAAAGGAGGCAATCAGTACTGGTTGCCCAACAACCAGGTGCCTCAGGTGGGGAGTCCTTATTACTATAGTGCGACACAGGGAGCCGGTGGAACCTATGGGATGACGAGCCCTCAGGTGGGAATTCAGGCCGGTCAGACGTGGTATGGTGGTCATGGCGAAGTGAACACAGGTCAGCAGAATCAGGCGTTGATGGGCAGTGGGGGGGATCCGTACACGCGGCACTTCGGCCCCGGTTTCTACCGCTCGAATGAATACGGCCACTACTACTTTCCGTCATACAGCTACCGTCGCCCCTGGTACAACCCGGGAGCACCCACTTACAACCGCGATACCAATTACCGTTGGTAAGTCTCTACTCAACGACAATTTAGAGTAACTGATTATGTTTTGATATCAGGCCCGGGTGGCGAATCCCGGGCCTTTTTTTATGGACTGTGATCTAAGGGTTTTCACTCAAACTTTCTGTGAGATCAGGAAATTTAACAGGAACCGTTCTAATCCCAATTTCATGATCAGCCGATACAAACAATACAATCTGGACTCTATCCACCCGAATTGCGTCTGCTGATACGTTAATTGGCAGTCCAAAATCACGTATTCTCGGAAGAGCGTGAGACGGTGGAATAGAGTGTAAATCATAAGCAGAAAGTAAGTTAAGGATAACTTGCTGGATAAAGATAAAGTTCTTACTGATTCTTCAACCTGGTTACAAGAACTCGCAGGTAATTAATTCCGGGCCGAGAAGTCACGTAAAACGCAAATACCTTTTTCCTCTTTGCAGGCAATAGGGGAGCGACTGCGGATGTACAAACAGAATTGCCATGGATCGGCATTTCGAAATAATGAAAAGCGACGTGCTCAGCTTGTTATGAACTGGGTTGCGTTGTTCTTCATCACTTTTTCGTCGATCGCTCATACTGCGTTTGCCCAGGGGCCATCCATGCGTCCGCTGCCACCCAGGCAGCCCGTAAATCAGTATGCTCCCGCAAATCAATATCAGCCTGCGAATCAATATGGTCCTGCTCCCATGCAGGTTTCCGCTCCCCCTGCTCAATCGTATCAACAACCGTCGTATCCACAACAGGTACCCGTTGCCCAGCAACCACAGGGTGTGATTTCGATTCAGGATGCGCATGCACCCAATGCTGGTCCACAGATTCAGATGGTGCAGGATACCGGGCGCATTACCCGCAAGCCGCTGCCGACTCAGATCCGTTCCACTCCCGGCATCTTCGACGAGATGGAAATCATCATTCGTCGCAGCCAGTTGATTATCACAAATTCGCGCATTCGTCGTTACGCAATTGCTGATCCTTCGATCATTGAATTCGTGACTTATTCCCCGACTGAAGTTTCGATCGTGGGTCTGGAGTTGGGAACAACCACTCTGACTCTCTGGTTCGAAAATGATGAAACGCCGATCACTTACCTGGTTCACACGATTCAGGATCCCAGCCTGGAAGGACAGCGACGGATCGACTACGGTAAGCTGGAACGCAAAATTGCCGTGTTGTTCCCCAACAGTAAGGTTTATCTGATTCCCCTGTCACGTAAGATCATCGTAAAGGGTCAGGCTTCTGATCCCACCGAAGCGGCGAATATCATGAATGTGATTCGTGGTGAAGTCATCAACTACGAAGGAAACCTGGGCGGGCCACAGCCTGCCGGTGTGGGAGCGGGTTATTATGGGGGAGGGGGTTATGGCGACGCACTTAACAGTTACGGCAATAACCTCTATGGATCTTCGCTGATTGTGAACATGCTGGAGATTCCCGGTGAGTTCCAGGTCATGATTCATGTGACCATTGCCCAGATCAATCGTACAATGATGCGGCAGTTGGGTGTTGACCTGAGTGTCCTGTTCGACGGTGGTCGTCAGTTTCTGGGATCAACGATGGGCGGGGTCCCTTCTACGCTGACTGGTATCTTTGAAGCCGGCGAGGTCAATGTATTGATCAACGCTCTGGCCGAGAATGGTACGACCAAGATTATGGCCCGACCGACGCTGACTGTTTTAAGCGGTCACTCTGCCAGCTTCCTGGCTGGGGGTGAATTTGCAGTGCCGACCATTGTCGGGGTCGGGGGAGCACAGGGAACATCAACGACCTTCCGCGGTTTTGGTACCTCAATCGTCGTCACACCGATCGTACTCGATAAGGACCTGATCCGGATGCGGATTGTACCTGAATACAGTCAGGTGAATGATAACAACTCGGTACAGGGGATTCCTGGACTGAACTCACGTCGCGCACAGACCACAGTCGAACTCCGTGAAGGCCAGACCATCGTACTGGCTGGTCTGTTTGGTCACGACACTACCACCGGTGTAACACGAATTCCCTGGCTGGGCGAAATTCCCCTGGTTGGAGCGTACCTCTTCAGTTCCAAGAAGTCGACTCAGGGTGAGTCTGAGCTCTTGATTACCGTAACGCCACAACTGGTACATCCGATGGAAGAGGATGAGGTTCCTCCCTATCCCGGGCATGAAGTTACCGTTCCCCACGACAAAGAATTCTATAAATATAACATGACCGAAGGTGCTCCCGATCGTGCCGTCTATCAGTTGCAGCCCTACGGTCGAGGAGCCGGACAGGGAATTGAGGTTGGTTACCAGCCATTCAATCCGTCTCCTGCTTCTCCTTACTATCCGCCGGAACAGACAGGCACCTATCAGCAGGGACCTGTGACACAACCGATTCCGCAACGGGGCGGTGGTTTTCCCACCCAGCCTCAGCAACCGGCTCAGTCACCAGGTCCGATCCAGTCGCATCAGCCTTTACCGCCACCACCGGCTCCCGGTGTCAGCGGGCCACAGGCACAGTCGACCGGGTTTTCAAGAAGAAACCAGGGACAACAACCGGGACAGCGTCGGTTCACACAAATGATCAAGGATCGCTTCCAGAATTCGGCTCCCGAGATGGACAGCCAGATTCAGCCAACCGGTTACATTGATACCCGCATGAGACAGCAGTCCGCAGAACCGCAGGGCAGCCGATCCGGATTTCCCTGGATTGGTCAGGGAAAATAAATTTCAGGTGAATGGGCAGGCACGTTTACCAGCAGCAAATCAGCCTGCAACATAATGATGGACCGTCAGCATTCATTGTTGTCGTTCATCACCAGATATTAAGTCGTAAGTACCGAGGGACATGATGGCCCGTTTCACGATAATACAAAAATGGATCCTTACTACCAGCTGTCTGATGCTGGTAGCTGGTTGCTGCCGCTGGGGTGGAGGCGGCAACTGGGGATTCCATAAACGCTCCCTGGCGATTCCGGAGGTCTATCCTCTGGGAAGCGTCAACCGTGCGCATTACCACACCATGGAATCGAATGCCGAAGCGGTTGACTTCATAATCAACCGGAACGAATTCGTCGAAAACAGTGCCGAACTGACCACGAATGGTAAAGATCATATTCTGGAAATTGGTGCCCGCATGCGCAGCACCCCGTACCCGGTTATTGTGGAACGCAGTGATAATAACTACGCACCAGAGCTGGATGCTTATCGTCGCCAGCTGGTCGCGCGGATCCTGACCGATCTCGGAAACCAGGACGCCGATCAACGTACGGTTGTCGCGACTCCTTATTCCCGTTCGCTAAACTCACGAGAAGCGGAAATCGACTACTATCGTTTCATCTCTACCCGCGGTGGTTTTGGTGGAGGATTCGGTGGCGGTGGTGGTGGATTCGGCGGCGGCGGCGGTTTTGGCGGCGGCGGTGGTGGACTCGGTGGTTTCTAAAATCCACACCTGCTGAGAATCCTGTAATCTCATATGCACTTGTTAAAACGCCACAAATCAATCTGGATTGTGGCGTTTTAACTTTCTATATCATAGTACTTTACGTGAAACAGGTGTCTGCTGTTTTTCCTGTCATCGATTTCGAAAATGTGGGGATATTCGTATCGACACGTTTTTGATTTCCTCTTAGAATCCGCGCCTGATATTCGAAAAGAGTCCTTTCTCTCATACTTGACCTCCCTGTCACAAATACTCATTTCATAACTGTTCCACCAGTCTCTGGTGCCTGGCTTCAGTCAGCGCATTGTTTTCGGACGATTGAACTCACTCAATGCCGAAGAGGAGATCTGGTGAATCGCAGTCTATTTTCATTCTATCTTGAATTGAACGAGACAAAGCGATCTGCACTCGCGGAAACAAGGTTGATCTCCGATGAAAACTCGAATGTTTCAACAGATTCTCACACTTACGTGCATGGGCTTCCTGTGGACGGGCTGCCAGTCTGGTCCGTTCGCCAGTCGTTCAGATTCTCCTCGTAAAGCGCTCGTCGAACGCTCTCCGGAAAAGGAAGAGGAATCTGCCATGCAGAAGAAGCTGAGAGAAGCGATGGCGCAAGAACGTTCCAAAGCACGGAGACATCGACTGCGTGATGAACTGAAATCGGAAGTGTCGCCGGAACAACTGGCTGCGCTGAAAGGTTCTGAGCAGCAGATCGTACAGACCGCCGCTAAAGTAGAAGCCCAGGCATTACCACTCAGCGATCTTCAGGCTGCAGCTTCTCAGTCCGCAGCACCGCAAACCGATGCATCGAGTCTGCAGCGGGAATTGAATCAGGCCTATGAAGCAGATCGTTCTGGCAACCTGGAAAAGGCGCAAGGCTATTACCAACGTGTTCTGGCCATCAATCCCGAGCATTTTGAAGCCCTGCATCGACTGGCGATCATCGAAGACAAAAAACAGAACTTTCCTGCGGCGGAAGCCTACTATCTGCAGGCTTTGAAGCTGGATCCCTCCAACGCAGACCTGCTGAGTGATATCGGCTATTCCTATATGCTGCAGGGACGCGACGATTATGGCGAAAAGTATCTGGAAGAAGCGCTGAAGTATCAGCCAGCACATGCCCGGTCACTCGATCATTTGGGCTGGTATTACGGACGCACCGGACGCTACGACCAGGCACTGGCCATGTTTCGTAAGACCAGTGGAGAAGCCCAGGCGCGGGAGAAATTTGCCCGCTTGTTCCCCGGGGTGAATCCAGGGTCAGCCACCGGTGGACAAAATCCAGTCCCACAGTATCCAGATCAACTTTCGCAGTATCCCGGTAATCAGCAGAGTGCAGAACGTAATCACGCAGGAATTCAAACTGTCGGACAGATGCAGTCCACTCCCGGGCAGCCCGTTCAATATGCGAACAATGGCAATCCGGAACAGCAGCCTTTGAGCTCCCCCGATGCCGCTGCGATGAATCCCACACATCAGATTGCAGAGATGATGCGACGCGAACGCGAAAAGGCGATTCAGGCACGACAGTCTACCCAGCAGCTGCCTGCGATCAGTCCGAATCCTGCGATGACACAGATGCGTCAGGTAACGGGATCGCATGCACCAGCAGCGCCCCTGCAGAACTCTCAGCTGCAGATGCCCCAGATGCAGTCACCCCAGATGCAGTCTCCACAGTTCCAGACCGCTCAAACTCAGATGCCTCAGCAGCAACCCGTTGATGCACCTCAGCCGGTCAACCAGTATGCGAATCAACCAGCCGTCGAGCCAGGGCAGATTCAGGCATGGCCCCCCGCCAATGATCCGACTTTGAGCCAGGCAGCAGAAGCCTCACAGTACTGGGCCGAAAAAGAGCAGCAGCAACTGCAGAATCGTCAACAGCCACAGCAGCAGATGGCTGCCAGACCATACTCCAATCAGTCCTTACCTCAACAGAACTATCAGGGGTATCCTCCTAATCAGTTGCAGGGACAGTACCGGAATGTACCCCCCGGCTATCAGCCAATGCAGTCAGCGCCTCAACAGATGATGCCCGTTCGTGGTCCCCAGCCGGGACAACAGCTGTACGGGAATCAGTATCAGTCAACTCCAGGTCAGTTTCCCGATTACCGTTCGACACAGAGCGGCGCTCAGGAAGCCGGACAGAATCCTCCACAGAACGATCAGGACCTGATGCGGGAAGTGGCCCGCACGGGCATGAACATGGGCCCCGGCCAGATGTTTCCCATGAGCGATGCCGCCCCGGGACAGCTGCAGGGAAATAACTCTCCCCTGATGAGTTCTCAGATGGGATCCGGAGGCGTCATTCCTGCTTCAGCCCAGGTTCCTTTCCAGAATGCCTACGGAACGAATGGCCCGAACGGACTCCAGCCACAAATGGGGCAGGGCATGCCACAGGGGGGTGTCAGTCAGGCCGGTTATCAATATTCGGGTCAGCCTGCCGGGCAGGGCAATGTCTATCATGCTTCGATGCCGCAACGTTTTCCTGCACAGGAACAACCGATGTCCTCGGCTCTGCCACAATCGGCGATGTTCTCCAACAACCCGGTGGCGGCTCCGGCAAACGTGCGTTTCCAGAACGCATCAGGAACGGCCGCTGATCTGCGGACTGGCTATCAGGGGAGCCTGAATGGATCTCAAAATCTCAATGAGCAGTCGGCTTCGCCCTTCCAGTGGGGAAGTCAGCCGACAAACTCTCAATATCAGTTCTCAGATCCACAGAGACAATATTAAGTTCACTCTGAGCTCGCCTTGCTGAATCAGCTGGCGAGTAACTGTTGTTCCAGTGATTCGATGATCTCTTCGGTTGGCCATTCCTGGAGAGCAACCTGAATAGAAGAGTGGCTCTCCAGCCATTTGCGAACCTGCTTCTCGGCGGACATGACAGTGCTGTGATTGCGTCCGCCGAAGTAGTCACCAATTTCGCTGTAAGCCGCCTGCGTCAGTTTGCGAGCCAGGAACATGGCCAGCATCCGGGGCTGGCTGATATTTCGGGCGCGACGTGACGATTTCAGGTCTGCCTCAGAAACCCCAAATGTGGAACAGACAATCTGGTTGATGTCATCCAGCTTGATGATGCGAATGCAATCCCGCTCCAGGTCCGCCAATACCTGACGGGCCATGCTGGTGGTCACTTTCTGGCCAGTCATCAGGTGGCAGGTCTGCAGACAGTTGACCGCACCTTCTAGTTCCCGGACATTGCTGGTGAAGCGGCGGGCCACGTAGGCGAGTGCCCCTTCGGTAATCGGCGTCTTCAGTTTATGAGCCCGCTGACGGGCGATTTCCAGACGGAGTTCCTTCTCGGGAGCTTCAATGCGACAGACCAGTCCGGACAGGAAGCGAGTCGTCAGTTCTTCACTCATCTTGGTCAGCAGTCGGGGGTGACGGTCTGAAGAGAAGACCAGTTGTCGCCCATGGCTTTCCAGATGTTTGATCGTGTGCAGTAACTCTTCCTGAAAGTTCCGTTTCGATTCGAAGAAGTCGATGTCATCAATAATCAAAACATCGACATTACGGAACCGCTGACGAAAGCCGGGCAGCGAGCGTTCCTGCAGTGCCTTGGAGAAATAGTTACCGAACGCTTCCGCCGTCAGGTAAACCACATTCAGCGCGGGATACAGCTGACGGACTCTGCGATAGAAACCTTCCAGCAGATGCGTTTTACCAATGCCGACGCCGCCATGAATGAACAGCGGATTGTAAAGTGCACCCGGTTCATCGCTGGCCTGGGTTGCTGCAATGTAAGCCAGTTGGTTCGACTTACCTTTGATGAAGGTAGACAGGTCCGCGAAGCGTCTGCCGCGAAACGGGTTTGACTGCCGTGCCGCTGGGTTCTTATTCGAGGAACTCAGGGATGGAGCGGATGCCTTCCGCTCAACAAACGGAACGTTAGCAGTTGACGTCCCCTTGCTGGCAGATTTCTGCTGGCTCTCTTCTGCAGAACTGGTCAGGGCAGCCAGTTCCGGATCGACTTCCAGCCGGTATTCAGCAGAAGGTCCCACGCAGGCAATCGCGGTGGCATAGATTTTCGAGGCGAATTTTTTCTGCATCCAGGTGAGCAGAAACGGACTGGCAACGCCGACAATCAGCAGATTGCCATCCAGTTTGAGTCTGACTTTTCCTGCGAACCAGTTCTGGAAACCACGTTCACCGACTTGTTGTGCGAGCAACCGATAAATTGATTGCTCCTCTGACCCGGTTGTTGCTGGCCCCAGCTTGGCTTCCGTTGGTCGATTTGCAGAATCGCAAAACGTACCCTCCACTGCCAAAGACGTGGGTTGCATCTTGCACCCTCCCCCCGCGCGCACCGTCTCCGTCCATAATGGTAGAAAGAGCCAAATCCTGCTCTCTCAAAGTCGTGTATGGTAGTGAGGTTTATTTGGAAATGATGCGCTATAAAGCTCCATTGTTAACAGCATCGTAAAGTTCTCAGGCATTGACTTCGGCGACACTGCGTTTACTCATTCAGTGGTTCTGATACTAGCCTGAATTGCTGGAGAGTCAAACGGAAACAGCGCGGAATTTTTTGAGAATTTTCAGACCGAAATCAAACACTGTTTTACCAGTAGAAAATGACATCCCGCGTAGAAAATATTTTTGGAAGCCCCGCTTCGCGCTGTCGAAAACGTGTTAATTAAATTTTGGTTTTTTTCCCGGGAATTGGGAACGAAGTCGCGCGTGGACGCTTAATGTGTTTTGTCTGACAAAACCCAACTCTTCATAAATCTTTATCGCATAGGAATTTTTGTGATCCACGGCGAGAGTTAACGCAGACTGATTGTGTGCTCGTGCCTGCTCCAGTCCGAATTGGATCATCGCGGAACCTGTACCCTGTCCCCGCTGGTTCGGAGCGACCCCCATGTAAACGACTTCCCAACTCAAATCGGACTGATGTTCAGACAGGAGTAAAATGCCCAGGTCGGTTTCTCCCCTTTGAAACAGGTACCAGTGAGCCTGGTCCGAGTCCCCTGAACTGCGGTGCGATTCCAGCGATTCCTCGGCCGTGCGCACCTGATTCAGGGCAGGGCAGTCGTGAGATTCCTGGTGCGTCAATTCCAGCATATCCAGAAATCGCTGACGGTTCTGCACGGCATCGAAACGGACCGGTTCAATCTGTTTCTCTTTCAGCGACTCTGTCGACGGCAGGTTGCTCAGCGGGTGCCGCATGAACTGAAGATTAGTGAGGTGCGGAAACCCGTTTCGTGTCAGCAGGCGACGGGTGTGGAGTTGTGCCGGATCGATCAGCACCTGGCCGATACTGACCCCGGAATCATCGATTCGTCGGGCCATTTCCTGCAGGATCTCATCGGCACAGTCCCTTCGTGAGGTAAAGGGGGGCCAGAGACAGGAAGTGGCGGGATCGGAAAACACCAGAATCCCGACCCCGAGCAGCAGTCCAGCTTCATGGGCCAGTAGAACCTGGTTCTGTCCTTCCTGCCCAGCCGAAATGGTTTTCTGAAACTCCTGGATCTGTATTTCACGCTCGGTCTCCGGAGCATCGGCAAAGATAAAGGCGGAGGCTTCGGGAAGCGCTTCCGTTGAGGCAAGTGAGACCGTGATCGACATGGGAGGTGTAGATATCCGAAACTGATTGAAGTCACCCGTCAGCCGCAGTTCAGCAGCTAGTCTGGATATCATAAAAAAAAGGCTGGTCGATTGACCAGCCTGAGTTCATTAAAGATGAGTCGAAGTTAGAATTTCACGGAGTGCAGCTGATAAGGACTTGAGCTGTCGTGTTTCAGCCGTGGTAAATTATAACCGTAGGGATTGTTGCTGTTGTCGATGGTCTGATTCGACGCGCCCCACTGTTGATCGTGGAAATCCCGGATCGGGTTATCGACCGGGCTTAAGTGCGAGTCGTTACCCATCCACCCTACCGGTGCTGACGGATGAATCGATTCTGCAGCATCGTGCGGACCGAGATCATAACGGGGTTGTCCCGTGACCAGCAGCAGTGCCAGACAGCAGGCTACGGTTGTCAGCGTCGGAAGTAGAAAGTTAAACCGGGTTGGTCGGTTTCTCCTCCGTCGTGCTGCAATTTTGGCCGAAACCTGGGGCCAGACACTGTCCTGGAGTGAAGGGACTGGTGCACTGTCTAACTGTTGCTGCAGTGCAGAATAACTTTTCTGTAGCTCTTCATATTGTGCGCGGCACTGGTCACAGTTTTTCAGCTGCTTTTCCAGAAGCTCCAACTCTTCGCCCGACAGGTCGTTGCCGACTGCCAGAGCGACGCGCGATTTCAGACCGTTACATTGTGTGCAATACATGTCTTATTATTCCTTGCCCGACATGGAATTTTCAACGTTTTGCCGATGAGACCATAATTTCTGAAAACGATTTCTGGCTTCTGCCAGCCGCCAGCGGATGGTTGCTTCTTTCCGGTCCAGAATGGCAGCAATCTCAGAAGTGGAGAAATTCTCCAGATCTCGCAGTACGAGCACGGTACGGTACTTTTCGGGAATCTCTTCCAGGATGGCTTGAACTTCCTGGTTGATGTCGATCTTGTTCCTGGGGTCAGGAACAGAAGGATCGAACGGAGTATCTGAGGGGCTGTCACTGAATAACAACCACCAGCCTCTCCGTTTTTGTTTACGCAGATAGTCCAATGCCTGATTGACTCCAATTCGGAACAACCAGGGACCAAATCTCCTGGATGTATCGAACTGATCAAGCCGCTCGTAGCTCTTCAGAAACGTATCTTGAGCCAGATCTTCAGCCAGCTCGGGGCTTTTGACAAACTGAATCAGTACACGAATCAGTCGGCGTTCATAGCGCAAGACCAGTTCGCCGAATGCGCTGTCATCGCCTTTACGAGCAGCTTCTACGAGGCGTGCGTCACTGATGACACCGCCCGAAGCCAGAGATTCTCGTTGCTCTATTTTCTTATCGACCATTTGTAACTGCATGTCTACCTCCCCTCTCCGCGTTAAATGACACGCTTTGTTCTTATTACGTCAGAGGGAGGAGGATTGATGGAATTTACTAAAGATTTTGTAACGGAATCCAAAGTTTTCCCAGAACAACGCGCCTGTCTTTAATTATACCTGTCAAATCCCTATTTTGGGGAGGAATCAGATCTTTCAGGAGATTATTCCCTAAGTTATTAAATAATATTGGGTTATGGTGCCCGTTAACTGTAGTGTCTTGAATTATTAACCTAATTTTAGTGTCCAGTTGCTAATACGTAACATCCTTTAAAATTCCGCTGTCTGTTGAGCGGGAATGAACAATTTTTTTTCTGCAAGACATCCCAGATCCAAGGTCCCTCTGAAAAGGAAGTATCAGGCCTGACTGGTTGGCAGCAGATGGTGTGCTGCTGACTCTCCTTTGCGAGTCGCCCTTCATCCATCTGAACTCCATTCAGTCGATCAGGGACCAGGCGAACAAATCCTGTTTCTGCATTACATTTACGCATGGATTTGTTATTCTGGTCTGGAGTAATTGAGCAGGATTAAACTGGTCCAGATAACCGGGTCTGAGGAGAGAACACAGTGATGAATCGATGGAAATGCTGCAGCGGACTGTTGAGTGCCCTGATTCTGCTGGCGGGTTGTGCCGGCGAGAAAACTCCGCCTGCTGACCCTTCTCAAACTGCTGCAGATCAAGAACAAACTAAGGATGCCGAAATGAATACCGGAAGTAATTTTCAACTGGGAGTGCAGGCTGAACCTTACGGGACCACCGCCGACGGTCAGGATATTACCCAGTTTCTGCTCTCCAATAATAAAGGGACGAGCGTCAGCATCATCAATCTTGGTGCGATTGTGACCGCCATCTATCTGCCGGACCGGGACGGCAAAACGGAAAACATCACACTCGGCTTTGATTCCCTGGACGGATATGAAAAGAAAGGTCCTTACTTCGGTGCCATCTGTGGCCGCTATGCAAACCGGATTAAAGACGGCAAATTCGAACTGGATGGCAAAACATATCAGCTCGCCCAGAACAACCCACCCAGTCACCTGCACGGCGGCGAATCAGGATTCGATAAAAAGGTCTGGGCTGCCGAAATGTTTTCCGAGAAAGACGCGGTAGGCGTTCGTTTGAGCCTGGTCAGTCCGGATGGTGAAGAGGGGTATCCGGGCAAACTGACTTTGAAAGTCGTCTATACCCTCAACAACGAAAATGAGCTCAAGATCGACTACACGGCGACGACAGACAAAGCCACTCCTATTAATGTGACCAATCACTGCTACTGGAATCTGTCGGGAGCCGGTGACGGAACGGTTTTGGATCACGAACTGATGTTGAACTGTGACAAGTATCTGCCCGTGACAGACGAAGCGATTCCCACCGGCGAACTGGCTCCGGTCAAGGGGACGCCGATGGACTTTACTTCCACTCACAGGATCGGCGAACGCATTGACCAGGTCGAGGGGGGCTATGACCATTGCTGGGTCGTTAATCCGGCCGAAAAACAGCCTGCTCTGACCGCTCGGGCAAAAGATCCAGTATCGGGACGCGTGATGGAAGTTTATACGACAGAACCAGGCGTGCAGTTTTACACCGGGAATTTTCTGGATGGTACTCCGGCCAGCGGCGGCTTTCCCAAGCATGGCGGCTTCTGTTTGGAAACACAGCATTTCCCGAACTCTCCTAATCAGCCTGAGTTTCCCAATACGATCCTCAAACCGGGTGAAGTCTACGAACAGACGACCATCCATAAATTCTCAGTCGAATAAGCTTCGAGAGCGGACTTTCAAACTCGAGAAAGGGCCATCATGGTTTTGCGATTGCTGCCTGCTGCGCTGCTGACTGTTTTGTTGCTGGTTATACCAGCCAAGAATTCCCTGCTGGCAGCCGAATCCGTGGAGGTGGTTGACGTCGAAGGTCAGCCGCTGGGGGCCAATGTTAAACGACTGATTTCTGCCCTGGATTATCTGGGAGCCCCACTGTCTGACGAGCTGGTGCAAAAACTGACTGTCGCCAGCGAACAGCGCAACGCGCGACAGATTCAGAAACTGCTCGACCCCGAAGTCCTGTGTGTGGTCTCGCTGAATCCCGAAGTCCGAACCAAAGTCGCTCGGGGACCTGCACAAGCAGTGCTCCAGCAGGGGGGCTTCACGCCTTTTCTGATCAAAGTGATCAATCAGAGTACGGTGACCCGTCAGTTACAGATCTCCAGTCCGCAGGCAGGTGCCGTCTATTCGGGAGCTGCGTTGAACAGTCTGAAACGGCAGGCGCAAACCGAACTCAATCAGAACGAGAATAAACAGTCGGCCTCGGATCGCTTTCTGGAAGTCGAACTGTTCCAGGCCAGTCCCATGACGGTTCGTCTGAGTGGGCTGGAATGCGAATATGTACTCGCTTTGATTTATTGCCATGAATCGGGCAAACGGGAAGCAACCCTCGGCTTTGATGTCGGGGCCGGCACTCAGGACATCGGATTTCGCGGGGAAGTTCCGATTCTGTTTACCGTGAAAAAGGCAATTCCCGTGAAACTCGCGATCCGGGATTTCGATGGCAAACCGACTGCAGCGCGACTGCAGTTCCGCGATCAACAGAAGCGGGTTTACCCACTACAGGCCAAACGACTGGCTCCCGATTTTTTCTTTCAGCCACAAATTTATCGACAGGACGGCGAAACCGTTCTCTTGCCAGCCGGTGAATTGGAAATGGAATATAGCCGCGGTCCCGAATACCAGCGACTGACTCGAAAGATTTCTGTTTCTGCCTCAGAACCGCAGACCGTAGAAGTCAATCTGCAGCGCTGGTTGAATCCGCGCGATTATGGATTCTATTCCGGGGATCATCATATTCACGCAGCTGGTTGTGCCCACTACGATAATCCGACCAAGGGTGTCACTCCGTTGGATATGTTCAAGCAGGTCAAAGGGGAAGGGCTGAACGTCGGCTGCGTGCTGACCTGGGGGCCCTGCTTTGATGTGCAAAGACAGTTTTTTTCATCCTCAGCCGATCGTGTCAGTGAGCCATTGACGATTTTGAAATATGATCTGGAGATCAGCGGCTTCGGATCGGCCGCCCTGGGTCATGTCTGTCTCTTGAATCTGCAGAATCAGACCTATCCCGGCACCCTCGGAACGGTCAAAGGCTGGCCCAGTTGGACGGTGCCTGTCCTAAGGTGGTGTAAGGAGCAGGGGGGCGTCACCGGCTACCCCCATTCGGCACTGCGGGTGAATCCACCCCAGGCGGCGATCAGAATGATCAATGATCTGGATCGGGATCAGTCTGAATCGATCAACGCGGATGAAGCCGGCCAGGGCCTGTTACCAAAAACGTTCGCATCGATTGACGAAGACGGTGATGGCCAGCTCAATGAACAGGAACTGACACGCGCACTGGAACAGTCTGCTGATGAATTACCGAACCTGGCAGTACCCGAGATGAACGGGGGAGGTGCCATGGAAATCTGTGTCAGCACTGCTGAAGGTGTCTGCGACTTCGTGAGTGCCATGGATACCGAACGGATTCCGGAGTGGAATACCTGGTACCACATTTTGAATTGTGGTTATCCCCTCAAAGTCAGCGGAGAAACCGACTTTCCCTGTATGAGCAGTCGGCGGGTCGGCCAGGGACGCGTCTACGTAAATCTGGGGGATGTCGATGAAGTCGATTTTCCGGAGTGGTGTCGGGGAATTCAACAGGGGCGGTCCTATGTTTCAGACGGCTATGCGCACGCACTGGAATTTCAGGTCGGTGGCCAGTCCCCCGGCTTTGAGGAAGTCCAGCTGAAAGAACCGGGGAAGGTAGAAGTCACTGCGAAGGTCGCGTTTGCCTCAGAGACTCCCCGAGCGGTCGCCTATGGTCTGCTGGATCCCCCCGAGGGAAAACGGGCTGTGGGAGACACGCGTGTCCTGCACGCACCGCGTAATTCCGAATACGTCACCGGGGGCGAGCGGCTGGTAGAGATCGTGAGGAACGGCGAAGTGGTCGCGCGAAAGAAAGTGCCCGCCGACGGTCAGGTGCATGACCTGAAGTTCACGGTTCCCGTGTCACAGAGTAGCTGGATTGCGTTGCGCCAGTTTCCCCAGTTGCATACCAATCCAGTGAATGTGATTGTGGATCAACGTCCGATTCGCGCATCACGGGAAAGTGCACTCTGGTGTGCGGAAACAATCAAATTACTCTGGAAGAACCGTCATCAGAAAATCGCAGAGCGCGAACGACCCGCAGCTGAAGAAACCTATCAGCGGGCCATCCAGAGTTATCTCAAACGGGCGCAGGAAGCGACCCCGTAAAGCGGAATCGATCTGACTTACTTAGAGAGGTCGGTAGAGCGAACAGCCTTCTGCTTCTGGATGCGTGAACGCTGCACTACTTTTTTACCGATCACCACAGCGGCGGCGAACAGGGCGATCGCTGCAAAGGGGACCAGGTGAACCGGCTCTGTGAGGTAATGCAGAATGCCATGCGGATTGGCAGGCTGGCTGGTGCCATGGCCCGGATGTGCAAAAACCTGGGAACTGTGAGCCACGGTAATGATCATCGCCAGAGCGAGATTGAATCGATTCATATCTAAAACACTTTCTAAAGCTGAAGCAGCAGGTGAGAGTACGATTCCTGCCAGATTGCCTATTCTAAAAAAAATAGCTGGCTGGCTCAAGCGATGTTGGGGATGAGTTTAGGGGGAATTGAGTCTGTTTTGCAGTCCCTCGATGGCGTCCGAATACACATCCAGCACAGCCGCCCGTTCCTGCGGATCAGCGAAAAGAAACTGACTGGCGATTTTTTTCCGGTTCTGCTGCATCTCTGTCAGAAACGCTCTGGCCTGTGTCAGATCAAAGTGTGCTTGTCCGTTCCATTTCAGATAAATCGGGCTGGTATGGGCAAACAGCTCTCGCCCATATTCATTGAGGGGCGTCTGTTGTTGCCGCTGAGGATCCTGGGGAACAGAGGGGGAAGGAGTACGAACTGCGATCCACCCCGGTTCGTCAATTTCCAGATTCAAGTCGAGGCGTGCCTCGAAGTGTTTTCCAACGGGTTTTGTACTCTGGGTCTGGATGACTTTGCCGTTGTGAATCAGTTCCAGCTTCTGGAAATCAAGCCGTCCCCGTCCCGTGGCCTGAATTGTCACACGATTCTGTCCCGGTGAGAGTTCAAGCTGATCGCCGACCGATTTCCCGTTGATATGCAGATCGAGCAGGGGGCCATTGGTAATGAAGGTTCGCCCTGACCTCAGGCTCTCCAGCCACGAGGCCGGAGTGACAGGCTCCTGCAGGCGAGCGTAGACGCGTGAGAAATCATATTGGAACCAGTCCGTGCCGGTGGAAAAAGGAACCTGGCAGCCTGCGTTCAGATAGCGATAGAAGCTGTCTTCGTAGGTACTGCGTGTCCCTCCATCAAAGATGTTGAGTGCATGCACGCGGCCTGCCAGGAAATTCGGCGTCGATTCCAGTCCCCAGGCATTATGGCACCAGACAACGGTCGCCTGGTCAGCCAGTGCCGAGCGAATTCCCCGTGCCAGCGGAATGCCATCCGTCCCCTGTTTCATAATCCCGGGACCAATACTCACGGGCTGAATCAACCGCTGGATATCGAGCAGCATCACGTGCCCGTATCCCTCGTCGTAGCCGGTGCTGTTGTGACGATGCTCCTCTCCCCAGCCAAACTGCACTCCGGCTGACCGGGATAATTCCTGCAGATCCTGTTGGGAGTAGCGATTTGAAATGTAGGTCTTGTCGGCAATCGCGCGTTCCAGATAGGAGACGAATACGAGGTCCAGTCGATCCGCAGCGGGGATCTGCTGCAGATAGCGGTCGCACTCCTCGCGGCTGAGCTTCATCAGGTGCAGATGAGTGTTGGCCGTTTTCCATTCCGGGGAAAGATTCGCGAATCGCTTCAGTTTGAGAGTGATTTCCGCGGATGACTTCCCTGCGAGATCGATTTCCGTTCGAGTGAGTTCTGTGGCGAGACCGGAGAAGGCTTCCAGCGTCAGTCGGGAACGAGGGACGGATAACTGACCTGCGCCGGGGATCACGGACCAGCTGTGAATCCCGGCTCGTTCAGATTCCGGGCGGGAGTTCACTCCGGTTCCCCGATTCAGCAGCTCCGGGAGCGGAATCAGATTTCCTTGAGCGTCCCGAATTCGCAGCATGCCTGCTATGACCTGCTGCTGACCTGACGGGGTTTCGGTAAGTTTCAGTGTGATCTGGCAGATTTCTGAGTTCTCTGTTGCTGATGCAGCGGAAGCTGCTTTATCCGGAATCTGCAGCAGGGCCAGATCCGCATTCGCGGGGCTGTACCACCAACAGAGCAGCAGGATCAGAGTGCACGCAAGCGGGGTTCGAAGCAGTCGCATCACGCAATCCTCCCGGGGAGAAGTCTTGGCTCATAGTCTGTATCTGACTTCTCAAGGGTAGTCGGGAGACACGTTCACTGCAAAGGAGACTGGCTTGATCATCAAAATAAAAAACGGTCTGACAGGGAAAGTCCTGTCAGACCGTTCAGTTCGCACACTGTCATGTATGGTTTCAACCAGACTTATTCGTAGTTGGTGATCTCACCGCCGCGGATGCTGGAGAGTGATCGATAGACGCCTTCATCGATATTTTCTGAGATGAAGCGTACGCGGCCGTCTCCAAACAGGAACTGGGCTCCGCCTGTGTGATGGCTGCTGAAATCGTCAAAGTGGGCTGCAGGATCATTCGGGGGATGGTCGGTGGCTCCCAGCGGACGGGCAAAGGTCTCTTCACCCTCGGGAACGACGCCTACCCAGGTGGAGTACCAGCCCTGATCGGCATCCGTTTTGCGTTCGCCGACAAACACGGTCTGCGAAGTCCCGTCAGTGATGTCGCGGAAGCGGGTATTACTGTTCTGATAGAATACGCCTGTGCTTTTACAGGTGGAACCAGCGGGAACAGAGTCGCAGCTGTCGAGTTCCTCATCACCAAAGACACCGATGTAGTTTCCCGTAGCGAGTGTTGCGAGCACAGTCCCGGGACTGCCTTCTTCCTCCAGTTCGAAAGTTTGCGGGGCGGGATCAGAGGGACAGCGATAGACAGAGAGTGAGATATCAATGACGCCAGGGGTTTGAGCGGGATCGTTAATCGCCAGATTAAAGTTAATCTGATTATACAGCGGGCTTTGATCGAGATAAGGCAGGATCATTGTCCCCCAGCCCCAGCCACTGCCATATTCGACATTGGGGCCCACCCCAGGCTGAACTCCAATCCAGCCGGAAGGAAACAGTCCATGGGTTTCGTGATAATTGTGCAGGGCCAGTCCGATCTGCTTCAGATTATTCTTACACTGGCTGCGGCGGGCCGCTTCGCGGGCCTGTTGCACAGCAGGGAGAAGCAGGGCGATCAGGATGGCAATAATGGCGATCACCACCAGCAGTTCAATCAAGGTAAAGCCGCGGCGGGTGTTACTGGCTTTTCGCATGTGAGGACTCCAGAGCGTAATATAAAGATAACACTTGATGAAACAATACGATCATTGTTGCAAATGTTTTGCAGAAGTCAATGTTAATTGCAAGTAAATTGCATTAACTTTCTGTGTGCATCACTTTGTGTATAAGTGACTGAACAAAAGATACAGGGCGGACGCTCGGGAGTAAGAGGGGAACCGCAGGCTCTGTTTGTCTATTTTTCGCGGGGTTACGGCAAAATCAAGAGGATTTCTTTTGGAAAGACTGAGAATCGGTTGTCGAGGGTGGCTGCTGGTTTTCCCCATTTTCCGTTTCTTCAGCTGATAATCTCGAACTGCTGCATTCTGATGTATTAGACAATCTCGCATCAGGGCGTCGCCGATTTGAATTTGACGGGGTGGCGGTTATGATGTCGATTCGATCCCGGACTCACTGAAATCAAGATATCGGTCGCTGAGGCGTCATGACGACTACCCTGGAAAATTCCTATGCCTACTGCCAGCAACTGGCAAAACAGACAGCGGGGAATTTCTATTATTCGTTTCTGGCGCTTCGCAAAGAACAGTTCCAGGCGATGTGTGTCTTGTACGCCTATATGCGGCTGGTCGATGATCTGGGCGACAGTCCGGAACTCTCGCTCGAAGAACGAGGAGCCGCTCTGACACATTGGCGTCAGGAATTACAACGTGCATTGGATCCGCAGCCACAGGATCAGAGTGAGGAGTTTCATCCCTGCCTGCCAGCTGTCGTCGACATGATCCAGCGGTATGAGATTCCCGTCCACTATTTTTTTGACGTGATCACAGGCGTGGAATCCGATCTGCAACCGGTTACTTTCCAGACCTTTGATGATCTGGCGGATTACTGTTATCACGTGGCGGGAGTCGTCGGATTGTGCTGTATTCACATCTGGGGATTTCACGATGATCGTGCTGTGGAGGCCAGCATCGATTGTGGTCTGGCATTTCAGTTGACCAATATTCTCAGAGACCTTGCGGAAGATGCTGACCTGGGACGTGTCTATCTGCCTCAGGAAGATCTGCACCGCTTCGCTTACAGTCAGTCTGATATTCAGGCCCGTGTGTATGACCAGCGTTTTCGCGAGCTGATGCAGTTCGAGGTGGATCGGGCCCGCCTTTATTATCAGAATTCAGAACGACTGTTTGAATATATTTCACCCGAGGGACGACGCATTCTCAAAGCCATGCATCAGATCTACGGTGGCATTCTCAACGAAATTGAGAGACTCGATTATCAGGTCTATACCACCCGGGCCGGGCTTCCCCGCTGGAGGAAGCTGCTGATCGCCGGCGAAGCACTGATCGCGTCCCGCTGGTTCTCCGGACGGGCGGCTCGCTGAATTGTCTGGCCTCTCAACAAAGAAAGCCCCCGATAATCGGAAAGATTATCGGAGGCTTACCAGGAGCAGCAGGAACAAAGCTCACTTTTTATTCGACACCAACATACAGAGCTGGTGTTTTCATAAACACATCCATATTCTTCTGGCTACTGAAGAGGTAGAGTCGGCCCTTGTACCAGGATGCAAAATCCAGCGTTCCCTCTTTGTCATCCTGATTGTCGACCAGGAGAACAATGTCACTTCCGCCGGCAGCCGGTGCGTACTTAGCAGGCTCCCGGTCGAACTTCAGTTTGTTCTCGAGTGAGGCGAACTGATAGTTCATGGATTTGTATGAGGAACTGAATTCCGGACGGGCATCGACGAGCAGTCGGTTGTCTCGCAGGGCGACTGGACAGAAGCCTTTCAACCCTTTGATATTTCCCCGGCTGGCGATCATAGCCATTTTCTTTTCCACAGTGCTGTCCTGCTCAGTCTTGGCGACCTGTTTTTCAGGTTGCGGAGCAGGCGTTTCCAGTTTGGGTTCTGGTTCTGCTTTAAAGGGATTGTCTTCTACCTGAGGAGTCTTCGGCTGTGCTGCTTTTTCAGTCTCCGCGATCTGGGGAGCAGGCACTGCAAACGGATTCTTCTCTTCAGTTTTCGTTTCCGGAGCAGCAGGCTGTGGCTGAGGCTCGAAGGGATTCACCTCTTTAGCAGGTGTTTCCTGGGCCACTTCAGCTGCATTCTCCATCACAGGCTCGGTCTTGGTTTCAGCCTTTTCCGGAGCCACTTCTTTATTGTTTTCTTCCAGAACCAGACCACTGAATGGGGTCTGTGGTGTAGAAGTTTTCTCGACCGGCTTCTTCATACCGTCTGCTTCTTCTTCCGACATTTCGGGAAACAGATTGTTGAAATCATCTTCCGGGTTTTTAGCAACTTTTTCTTCTACCACTTCTACCGTTTTCTCTTCTACGATGAGAGGCAGTTCAGCGGCTTTTTCTTTCAGCATCTTTTCTGCCTTTTCAGCAGCGATTTTCTGCTCTTCCAGACGTTCGGCTGCTTCCTCTGCTGCTTCTTCCAACTCTTCGCGAGCTTCTTCATCCAGTTCTTCCTGTGAAGGAACCATGGATTTGGTGAACTTCGCTTCATCGTCTGCAGTCGGTGTGGTTACGACAGACTCAGGGGCCGGTGCGGGAGGCAGCTCAGGAGCTGCTGAGGTTTGAACTTCTTCGACAGCCGGTGAATCGACGGGTGCTTTTTTAGCAACCTGATTCGATTGAGGCAGTCGTTTAGGAGTCTGCTTGGTTTTGCCAGGCAGAAACTTGTCATACCATTTCCGCTCTTCGGGAGCCGGTGGTACCTGCTGTTGAGGCATGACGACTACGTTCTGAGGAGTGGCGGATGTCTGAGCTGGAGCCGATTGAGCTGGTGTGCTCTGAGCCTGAGCTGCAGGTTGATTGACGGTTCCCCGACCTGCGGCAGATCCACTGTTTGCGGTTTTGGGAAGAGACTGCACCGACATCGGAGGCATCTGTCGACCATCACGACGGTACAAAGCTTCCAACTGACGCTGGATCTCACTCTGTCCCGGCTTGGCTGTGGCCTGTGGAACGGCTGTCTTGTACTGAGGAGCGGAAGGTTGTCCGCTACCCGGCACAACGATCTGTCGTTTCTGTTCGGGCTTCTGCTGTTCCTTGCTGCTACTCTTTTTCTGGAATAACGAACGAGGATCCAAAGTGAATCCGACCTGTTGAATTTCACCAGGCTGGTGATTCACCTTCTGAATTGTTGTGTTCTTCTGCGGGAAACGAACCTGTGGCTCGCTCACGTGACGTGCAGAGTGTATTTCACGTTGAATCGCATTTTTGAGTGTCTTTTGTGGGTTCCGCTCTGTTCTGGCGCTGCGCGGCTTAAAAGAATTGATCTGAACGGCGGTGTCGTCCGCAGTCAGTAAATTCGAATTCGTCAGCACTAAGCCAGAAATCGCGCTGAAAATCAATACGCGAGCGGAGAAGCGAGTTCCTGCTTTCATCTCCTGAAATCTCCTGGTTCCTGAGTTTTGAACTCCGGGGCGACTAAGGTCGCTGGCGGGTGTTCAATAAAGTTTCCGGTTGAATGAATTCCTGAATCGACAAGACTTCATTAATCGGAATATTGCTTTCAAATGGTTGGTTCCGCATAATCGACACAATCATGCAGAATAATCCCTGCTGCGTGTTTCTATCGTCGTTAAGCTGCTCCGGTTTTGATGCCTATGGCGATTGTAGAATCAGATTCTGGCGGGATCTTCGCGACAACCCGGATGACCGTTTTTATCGACAAGCTCATTGCAGTCTTGCTATGGTCTGCAGGTTTGCTATTTTGACAGCGGGGCAATTCAGTGATTTTCACCTGAATTTAGAGTAATTCAGCGAGGATCCTGTACTGTGTCTCGGCAGCAAACCACATGAAATCAAGGAGTTAGATCAAATGACAGACCCAAAGCCCACAGGAGAGGCTCCCCGGCCGGAATCCGATCCGCATCAGGGGCCTCCACCACCGCCTAAACCTCCCCGCAGGAATTGGCTGGCTCGGATTCTGTTGCTGCTGTTACTGGTGTCCGTCCTGTTTAACCTGGGTTTCTACGCCATGTACCAGGAGTTCTTCGCCTCCAGCGATGGACCTTCTGAGCAGTTTGAGAGCGGCGATCAGTTCGCTGAGCAGAAAATCGCCATCATTTCCATTTCGGGGACGATCATGCCGCCGTTCACGGAACGGATTCTCAGAGCAATCGAACAGGCTGACAAAGACGACCAGGTCAAAGCCGTGCTGCTTGAAGTCGACAGCCCCGGCGGTCTGGTCGCAGACAGCCATCAGATTTATCATCGCCTGGTCGAACTGCGCGAAAAGAAGCCGATTGCGGTTTCGATGAAACGGATGGCTGCTTCCGGTGGATATTATGTCTCCATGGGGGCCGGAACCGACGGAGTAATTTTTGCCGAGCCGACCACCTGGACGGGATCTTTAGGTGTGATCATTCCCCGCTTCGATTTAAGTGGCCTGGCAGATAAGGTAGGCATCGTTTCCGATCCGCTGAAAACGGGAGAGTTCAAAGATGCGTTGAATCCGTTCCGGAACATGACCAAACGGGAACGGGAAGTCTGGGATCATATTCTGGATGAGTCGTATCAGCGATTCATCAACATCATTGCCGACAACCGTAAAGATCTGGATTATGACCAGGTTAAGAAACTCGCGACCGGGCAGATTTATACCGCCACCGATGCCAAAGCGAATGGCCTGATCGATGAAATCGGCTATCAGGAAGATGCGATTGCCTATTTGCAGAAAAAAACGGGATTCGAGAAAGTTCGTGTGATACGATACACGCATCCGGCTTCGCTGGCAGATATTCTGCTCAGCACTGCTGAAGCGGGGCAGGTGGAAAACCGTAAACAGGCGCTGCTCGAATCCACCGTACCCCGGGCGATGTATTATACCTCCTGGCTCGGAGATGTACCGGGGCTGCAGTAAGCCGGATTTCCAGAGATACAACATAAAATAAAGCGTGCCGATGTTTGCCCAACAAGAACCTGTATCCACACCTCCACCGGACCCCTATCTAAACGATCCGGCTTTGTATGGAGCTCCTTCGCCTCTCTGGTCATTCATGGAGAGCGTGATTGGCATCGTTGTAATGGTGTTCTGGATCTGGATGCTGATCGACTGTCTGCGCAAGGATCCGGATCGGTTCTTGTGGTTCTGGGTGATCCTGTTCTTTCCCCCTTTTGGCGCACTGATCTATTTCTTCCTGCGCTGGTTACCTTCAAATCAGTTCCAGCTGCCGGAATTTGCCCGGCCTTTTTTTCGGCAACGACGGCTGAATGAACTGGAAACGGCTGCCATGCAGATTGGGAACCCGTACCAGTTTGTCCGCTGGGGGGACGCCCTGAAAGACGCTGGCATCAACCAAAAAAGTCTGGAAGCCTATCAACAGGCACTCGCAAAAGAACCCGATAACCTGCAGGCTTTGTGGGGCGCAGCACAAATCGAGATGAAGTTCAAAGAATTCGAAACAGCCCAGCAGCGCTGTAAACAGATTCTGGAGGCGGACCCCGAATACAAGTTCGGCGATGTCTCGCTCATGTACTGTAAAACCGTTTGTGAGCTGGACTCTGCAGAGCAGGCACGTGAGGAACTGGCCCGACATGCCAAACGCTGGCGTCAGCCTGAGGCACTTTATCTGCTGGCTACACTTGAAGCAGAAGCCGGCGATCATCAGGCCGCCCGCAAGACACTGCAGGGCATGCTGCTGGATATTAATGCCAGTCCCCGCGGTATCGCACGGAAATTTGTCCGCTGGAAAAGTAAGGCCCGCCGCCTGCTCAAACGCCTGCCGCGATCTTGAAAGCTGACTGCAGTCAGTTCCGGTTCAGGACTTCTGCTGTGCTGCCTGACGAAAATTCTCCGCATGGAACTGCATCAGTTTCAGACCTTCCTTCTGATAGATCTGCTGCGCACTGTGAGGAACGTCAGGTACGATCAATGTCTCGAACGGGATCTTGAGCGATTTTAGAAATTCCATGTAGGCGAGATTATTCTCGTAATTGAAGCCCTTTGTACCAACGTGAATCAAAATTCGCAGTGGGGGCTGAGGATCCTTTGCATATTTACGGGCCAGATCATAAGTGTTATCCCCAGGGACAAAGATCAGGTTCTCACTTTCGCGCCCATTGTTCTCTGAGATCCGTTTTTCCGTCGCCTGGCCAGCACCGCCCGGTGCTGCGGAACAGAAGAGTTCCGGATGTTTGAACATGATACGTGTCGTTCCCCGGCCTCCCTGGGAAAATCCTTCAATCGCACGGCCTTTGCGATCGGCAATGGTGCGATAGGTGGCATCGATATGCGGAATCAGTTCTTTGACGAAGACGTCTGCCCCCATGGCGTGCTTACGGTCTGGCAGGTTGTAATGACTCACCGGTCCCCCGTTAACGAAGACATAGATCATGGGATCGACCTTGCCTGCAGAGATTTGCTTATCGATATACTGAGCCAGTTTCACGCTTTTGATTTCACTACCAGGACGACCACCATGCAGATAGTAGACTACGGGAAAACGTTTCATTTTATTTTCGGCGTTCCGGTACTGCGGAGGCAGGTAGATGCAGTAGCCAACGTCCACATTCATCGACGGGCTGCGAAACGTGGCATGCTTGACCCCGGGGATTTCCTGTTTCAGTTCATTCACCCATTGGAAGGGTTTTCGTTTCTTTTTCTGTTGTTGTCCCTGGACGGGAATCGAGAACAGGATGACGGAAACAAGAGCTGCCAGGCTGGTGCGCAGAATATGGTTCGGGTACATCATGGAAATGGTTCACTCCGGTGCAGGAAACTGGTGAATCAAAGGACTGATCAGAAATTGTAAACGTTCGCCTGTGTTCCTGTCGAAACCGTTTCCGTGTTCCACTGCAATATTTCCGAAAACGTTTAGATGATTCCGTGCAGCGGACCGTCGGGCGCTCCCAACTGATCGACGCGCCGGGTGATCTCGGGATCTTCGATCAGGGGAGGGGCATGATGCGGTTTAATACGGGCATCAATGACGAGCGCACCTCGACATCCCCAGTGCTTCTGCTCGGTGAAGGCGTCAATCCCATCAATATCAGATGCAGGATTGGAGCGGGTGAAGACGGTCCACAGGAAATTATTCAGACTGGCTGCAGTGAAATCGCTGTCATCGACAAGCACAACCAGCGGGAAGCGGTTCAACGGATGGGAGGCATCCAGAGCTGCACAGAACTGTCTCAGGTCCTGGTTCCCTTCTACAAAACGGGGGGCATGAACCGCCAGAATTCCGGGATGACACAGACGTGGTGCGGTAAACCCGTCCGGCAGGGAGAAGTCTCCGGGAATTTCGGTAGCCAGTTCACGCGACACAGGTCCTGCCGCAGCCATGACGACCTTGGAGCCCATGTTAAAGCCGGTGCCGGAATAATCGAGCGTGTCGATGGTGGTGCAGGTCTGGAAATGCAGATCCCTCCGCCAGTCAATCCGCTCCAGCAGATGCGAGAGGAAGTCGTCAATCTCTTCCGCATCCAGTTCCGGATTGTCTTCGCGGGCGACGATCATCAGGTATTTCGCCAGGCTCAATTGCCCCTGTCCCAGAATCGCATTGGCGTTCGTCAGAATTTCCTGGGGTTTGCGCTGTTGATCGTAGGGGGTATAGCGTTCGCTGCCCACCGCGAGTAACAGGGGATGCACGCCGGCCGCATCTACAGCGTGTACCTGATGCACACCCGGAATCACCGAGGGTATTGCTGGCCCGGTGATTTCATGAATGATCGCGCCAAAAGCAGTATCTTCCTGGGGAGGACGACCCACCACAGTGAAAGGCCAGATCGCGTCTTTACGATGATAGACTGCTTCTACATTCATCACCGGAAAAGGATGCTTGAGACTATAGTAACCCAGGTGGTCTCCAAATGGACCTTCGGGCAGCAACTGTTCGGGATCGACCCAGCCGGAAATACAGAAATCAGCGTCCGCATAAATTGGTAGTCCCCCCGGATTACGGACCATGCGAATCGCCCGTTTACTCAGGGCGCCGGCAAAGGTAAGCTCGGAGAGTCCTTCGGGTAAAGGCATGACAGCAGAGAGTGTCATTGCAGGAGCACCGCCGACAAATACATTCACTTTGAGGGGCTCACCTTTCTCGATCGCCTCCGCATGATGCACGCCGATGCTGCGATGAATCTGGTAATGCAGGCCGATCTGACGGTTCGGTTGATAGTCATTTCCGGCCAGTTGAATACGGTACATGCCGAGGTTGGAATTCATCAGTCCACCGCGACGCGGGGATTCTGTATAAACCTGGGGCAGAGTGACAAACGGGCCACCGTCATCAGGCCAGCTTTTGAGTTGCGGCAGGTCTTCAAGTTGAATCCGGTTCTGCATGATCGGGCCTCGCGAACAACTGCGAGGCAGCATATGCAGCAAGGAAAAGGGAACGTCACGATATCGCCATGGATGTTTCCAGAACTGGGTGGGGTCGACCTTGAGTTCGACCAGATGATTCACGGCGCGGAGTGCATCGCGAAAAATATAGCGGGTGCGATCAATGGTACCAAACAGATTGCTGACCATCGGGAAACGGCAGCCGCGCACATTTGCAAAGTAAACCGCAGGTCCACCTGCCTGGTAAACGCGGCGCTGGATTTCCGCTGCTTCCAGGTTGGCATCGATTTCCTGCTCGATTCGAATCAGTTGCCCCGTCCGTTCGAGGTCATTGACGCATTCACGCAGTCCGCGGTATCCCATCGGGGCACGTTTCCATTCATCCAGTATTAAAGCTTGTTCAGATTCCAGTCAGCAGATTAACGGTTGCCAGTGAATTATACCACGCATAACACACCGGAACACTGGATTGCTGTTCCGTTCAACCCCTATGGGCACCATGAGAGCGGCACTTGATCAGCGAAAACTGACCAGATACAAACCGCTTGAATTGTGCTATAATGGACTGCGGTCAGCCTGCGGAGGCTTGATAGTGTGGCAAGTTACGTAACAGTGCTTCCGGGTGTGGAGTAGCTCTCCCGTGGCTGTCTCTGGTGTGAAAGATCATCCGTCATTCCAGAGATGGCCAGCCCGGGCTTTAGGGATGATGACAAGATGAGCAATTTCTACAATCGACCGAATCGCAAAGGCGGGTTTGTCCACTTGGAATCGTGGTTCAATGATGCACTAGACCTGCTTGGTGTCCTCAGTCTCAAGGTGAGGCGGACACTAGCCGATACCCGTGATATTGTTAAGTGTGTCTCACTCAGGGAAACGCTTGACCAATTTTCAAATGGTTCTGATTCATTCGTAAGAGTGCAGCGCCTGAAAGAGAATTACGATAACGCTGGATTCTCACAGACACTGGAAGACATCAAAACAGCGTGTGGCACTGAGATATTAGCAGAGACCTGTCTAATTAGCCTGAATGGCCGGGAGTTTCTTACTGCTGCAGAAGCGCTTTACAGCCTGCTTGTATCAATCATGCAGGTGCGAACAACCCTTGACTATGCCGTTAAAGATTACGAAGAGACTCGACGTGCTTTTCTGGAAGAGGGTGAACCGGAAGACTGGGACCAGGAATGGTACGGCTCTGTTTTGTTTCAGGTTGGCGAATTATCAACTTGTGGTCTGAACGATGAGGCACTGAATCAGATTAGGAAGCTGTTCGACCGTCAGAAGTATGGATACAAAAACTGGCTGAGTAGTGACGCGGTGGTACAGCAGAGAGGAGTTTATAAGGATCCAAGACAGCGGTTCCATGAACAGGGGAGAGAGTTGCGACAGCGTTCCCGTGAGTTTGGGCGTATCACTCGCAGCAAGTCAGACCAGACACCAGACCAGCCACAGCCGGACACGGTCACTACAGGGGACGAAAAACAGAGGCAGCCACAGGGAAAAACCAAGAATCAAAAACCAGCTAAAAAGAGTGGGCGCCCCCCAAAAGATCAGCAACAAAAATGGCTTGGTGAGGCATTGCTCATACTGGCGGACAATCCCGACTGGACTAATGTTAAAATTGCCAAAGCGGTGGGGGTCACCCCGTCTACCCTTGGCAGGAATCAAGTATGGAAAAACGCCAGAAAGGCAAACGCGGGGGACGGACCGACAAAAGGACATGTGAGCAATGATAGAAATGGTTCCCCTTATGTAGACGGGGAATATTACGACCACAACGAGGACTAAAATCATTGAAATGCAATCGTAAATGCAAAATCAAAAAAACTTTCAGCCCTGAATAACAGTCTGAAACGGCTTTTCAGAGCAGAAACAATGCAATGCAAATGCAAAACGGCGTGTACCTGTAGAGGTATGCGTCGTTTTTTTTATGGAGCATTCGAAATGAACACGAAGCAGATTAAACAAACAGAGGAGGACATTGCAGCCAGCCTGATCAATTCTTTCGCCGGTCTAGTGCATGCCAGACTGCGGGGGCTGTTCTCCAAGGCTGTAATGTATGAGTGCGAGCTTAGAGAGTCGGGAGTCAATGTCAGTTTTACCAGTGAAAAAGGAGGTGAGTCATGCAGCAATCAGGCTCTGTAGTTGTCGGTGAGGTCGAGCCTGACAAGCTCTACACATTGGAGTCGTTTAAAAAGGCCACTGGTCTGAAGGATTGGGCGCTGAGAACTGCCCGAAAGGCTGGGCTGAAAATGCATCAGGCAGGAAATCGGAAATTCGTGAAAGGACAGGACTTTATTGACTATCTCGAATCGTTGGACACTGCAACCAAGTAACAGAACAACCCCCAAAGCTGGACGGGCTCAGGGGGTTGCAAGTGTTCCCATTAAGGCAAGCAAATAGGAAGCAATCAAGGTAACTCAATTATGTTGAATATTTCAGCGAACACAACCCCATTACGAAAAAGTAAATTCAATTTCCACTCCATCCATCTGACGAGCACAGATCCTGCGGAGGTGTCCGTCAGTCTCACCATTCCCGGCATTCTCTTCACCATCAATTCCACTATGGCCGGTAGTCAGTTTTACTCCTATCCCCAGTTTCAGACGGTCGTTTCCCTGGAACACGGTGTAATCCCGTACGTTCCAGAGATCGAGCAAGAGCAGTGCATTCCCACTCGATCACGAATATGGCGTGAGCTGATCCTTGCTAATGCCTCAGAGCTGGTCGGGGGTGCTAAATGATAACGAAACACCACGATAAGGAGATCGTTTCAGGGCAACTCAGGGGGAATGAGGTTCCCTTTCTGGTCAGCCTTGGGATACCTGCTGACTGTCTGGACGGGAGGCACCATCCCTGCCCCAAGTGTGGGGGTTCAGATCGTTTTCGGTTCGATCCGGTTAAAGGATTCGCAATCTGTAACCAGTGTTTCAGCCAAGGCAACGGGGATGCAATCTCTATTGCTCAATGGTGGAACGGGATACCGTTTCCAGATGCTGTGAATCTGGCCGGTGAATACCTGAATGTTTCCAACTCCCAGCCAGTGAAGCGGGAGAAGCCAGCACCAAAGAAACCAGCGGTGCCTGTATCAGATCAGATTGAACGACTGGAAGCCGATCAGGGCAGGTTCGATGCATGGGCTGAAACCAAACCCCCGATAACGGGGGCAGCGGTTGCCAAGTCGGGCGCGTTGCTCTGCCTCTGGCCGAAGAGAGCACCACAGGGCAAGCAGATCGAGTGCATTGCGTTCCCTGCCTATCGTGATGGCTCAGAGCCTGCGGGAATTATTCTCTATCGGTCGAACGGGGAAAACTTCCCAGAGATCGAGAACGGACCAGGAGAGCGCAAGACGCATCTTTTAAAGGGCTCTCAGGATGGCTGGGTGATATCTGGCGATCTGGACGCAGCGGAAACCATTATCAAGGTTGAGGGGGTTCCTGATTGGCTGGTACTCGCTCCCCACGTTCCAGACGGCTATGCAGTTGTGACCAATACCCATGGCGCGGGATCTGCTGCCAAGAATTGCCCACTCGATCCGTTTAACGGGAAACGGGTAATCATCATCGGGGATGCCGACGAGAGCGGCGTGAGTGGTGCTAATGGGCTGGCCCGGGAGGTTTCCCCGTATGCACTGGAAGTCAAGGTAATCATCCCAGACGGTGAGATTGCCGAGAGGGGCGGAAAGGATTTAAGAGACGTTATGAATGAGAATCTGCAGTCTGGCTACTCCCTGCAGGATACCGTCAGAGGGATCTTGAAAAAGGCAGAACAGCAAGAGCCATTTCAGCCGGTTGAAGATGAACCAGCACGGGATGAGACGGACGACGGACCAGGCATAGAGCACAAAGAGCCGGAGCAATACGAGTCGATACCCGTTGACTGCTTCCCCTCTGTTCTGGCCAAGTATGGAAAGGAAGCTGCGGACTGTATCGGCTGTGATCCATGCTTTGTGATGCTGCCTTTGCTGGTGGCGACTGGCTCACTTCTGGGTGGTAAGCGGTGCCTGTTCTTTAACTCGAAATATCAGATTCCCTCTAACCTCTGGGGCGCTGTAGTGGCTCCCAGTGGGACAGGTAAATCCCCGGGATTCAATGCTGCCCTATCTCCCATGTTCAAGCTACAGGCTTTTATTGAGGAAAAGAACCGGGAGGCGTTCGACCAGCACGACAAAGACAGGCTCACTTATGAGTCAGAATTGAAGGACTGGAAGCAGAAAGCGCGGAAGGCAGACACAATCCCCCCTGATGAACCGGAGAAGCCAGAACCACCAGCGGTGAAGGCGTACACAATCGACGATTCGACATCAGAGGCAACGGTACTGTTGCTGAAAGATAATCCGAACGGGTTTCTGCAGCAAAAGGACGAGCTGTCAGGGCTGTTTGCAGATCATGATAAATACACGAAAGCAAAGGGCTCGGATGCTGCGATGTATCTGAAAGCCTTTGACGGAACACCACTGCAGAACCACAGGAAGGGGGACAGGAAGCCAATCTACATCCCCAGACCGTTAATCAGTCTGGCCGGCGGTATTCAGCCAGCAATCCTGAAGGTGTCGATTCCGCATACTTACCGGCAAAACGGAATGATGGGGCGTTTCGTGTTCGTATATCCCCCAGAGAAGCCGTTACCGCTTCCCTCTACCAAAGGTGTGTCCGAAAAGACAGAGAGAGAAATTGACCAGCTGTATCAAACCCTCTGCGATCTGGCACCATACAAGACCCTGGACAACGGCGGGTACGTCCCCCAGAGGGTCTATCTGTCTGATGATGCCATGAGAGCCTATGAACGGTTCTTTAATCAGAATCGGGATGAGTGGTTCTTTAAGGGCGATCTGGTGCGGTCCGCATGGTCTAAATTCAATCAGATCGTGCTGAGAATCGCGCTAATATTCCAGTGTGTCGAGAATGCCACCAGTGGCGACGATGGGCAGCGGGTGAGCCTGCAGACGATGCAGAACGCAATCCGCCTGACTGAGTTCTTTAAAAAGGAAACTCTGCGGGTGTATCGAATTTTTGATTCCGAGGATGAGCCAGAAGAAACCCCAGAGCAGAAGCAGTACAGACGCCTGTTTGAGTTTGTGAAGGACAAAGGCGGTACTGTCTCAGTCCGTGAGACTCAGCAGGGTGTGAGGTTCAAGACTGCGGATGAGACGGAAAAGGCACTTGGCGAGCTGGTTAAAACCGGGGCTGCAGAGTGGGTAGACATCCCCACAAAAAAGAAAGGCAGACCATCCCGGGGGATCAGTTTGAAAAACATGAAACAGTGTAACAGTGTAACACAACAGCAAAAACCGCTTGTTTTAAGCGGTAGTGTTACAGGAGAGGGTGAGTTTTCAGGCTTTGAACCATTCCAAGAGCCGGAACAGGCCGAAGCCACAGCGCCGGATGATCTGGGGGATTTCATGGAATATCTGGACTAACAACGAGCGTTTCCGGTGCCCTGCTTCTGTCATGGCCGGGCGCCTCATTTTCCCAAGGCAAGCAGATAGGAGAGTTCTACAGATGGTGAGCAAGACATTCAAAATTGAATTAGAGGGCGTCAACGATTGGATTACGACTGAAGGGGCAGAGGGGAAACTCAAGCGGATTGCGGGTGCCTGCGGATTGCGGGTTCTGTCTCTCCAGCCCCTTGACGAACAGGAAGACCCAGACGCCAGTATGCAGGCCCGGTTAATTGACTGGATCCGGGACCAGGGCGGCACTAGCTCAGTAGGGGACGTGGTGAAGGCGTTTGGTTTCCGGTCTGCAGAGGATGCGTTTCAGATGATGCGAAGACTGACTGATTCCGGCGCGGGGTGCTGGCTCAGTCTGCCTCTTGAGGCTGCTGGTGTCCCGCTTGCGGTGGTTGAACTATTCGACTCTGGCCGGAGCGTCCTATCTGGGCTTCAGACTGCATCAGGTGCCCCACAGGAGACAGGAGTAATATAACGAGCGTTATTCCATCTGCGGCGAGTGGGGGACGTCAGCGGGGCTTGTGGGTCCTCTGGATCGACTCCACCAGCTGCAGACCTACGAGCAGTAACGGCGTCACAGGTAAGTTTACGAACGCACTGAAAAGGATTGTGAGATGAAAGCAGAGCTGAGAGTGGAAGCAGAGACGGTCAGTGATGGCGCGTGTTTGGAAGAGTTTGAAAAGGCAATAGCACAGGCGGCGGGTTCCTGCGGAATGCGGGTGGTCTCAATCCATGGCGGGGATTCACTGGCAGAGCGGATAGCTGAGGCCGGAATGATCGACGCGGCAAAGCGTGGTTTCTTCGATGGTGAAGGACAGACACCGGAGCAGAACCGATGACAGTGATACCCGGAAGGAAGAAACGGAAAGAGTTTCTCAAGGAACTGAATCGGCATCTCGACAAAGGCAATACAAAGGGCCGTAAGCGTGCCTATGTTGCGATTCCGATTGATCGACCGGAGGCAAAGCAACTGCAGCCAGAGCCACAGGAGCAGCCTCAGACGGTGCCTGCTGATGATCTACCGGAAGTATTCGAAATCCTACCATCACAGCGGACATTTAACGTGAATCCTGATTGTGGGGATGAGGTGTTCATCCATGTGATTAACACCTCTGATCCGGTCAAAGCTCAGCAGAAAGCAGAGAGCTATCTCAAGCGACACGCGCAGGACTTGCTAGAAGCCGGTCAGTTGGACACCAGACAGCATGAGCAGAACTGTACCTGCTCGAATGAATGGTTGAATTGATCCGCCTGTATCCCGTCTCTGTCTGGCATGGAAGCCGGGCCGGGGTGGGGCCTGCGGGCTTGGGTCCTCCTGACGGATTCAACGCGCGCTACTGGGAACACTGCGACCAAAACCCGCACATAATATTTTTTTAAGAGTGTCCGTCGGTCCTATTATGAAGCACCAACACAATAAAAACAGGTCATGTTATGGGGTGGTGAAGGACTCGCATACGACACGGGCGGCGGTTAATAAAGTGGGTCCCTCTGGGATGGGGTATAGCGCGTCAGTTTCCCACTATGGAAATCTTGGGCGTGAAATGTTTTTCAGGGCTGCATCATCATCACCACTATGGCCGGAACAGGTGCTGTAATCTCAGCAGAATGAGTGGGGCGGTGAGTGATGCACACAAATTGAAAGGAATGGAAATGGTAGTTACGAAAGAGCGAGTAGAGACGGTTACAGACTTGGCGGTACAGCTGGAGGTAAGCCGCCGAACTATTCAGGACTGGAAAAAGAAACCAGGGTTCCCAGTAGAGCGGGATGGTTCGTTCATCCCGTCCAAGGTTGCGGAGTGGAGAAAGCGAACATTCACAGAGAGACATGATTTTAAAGACCGTCTAAGGGGCAACCGGGTAACAGATCAGGTTCAGACACTGCTTGAAGAGTTGCGGGAACTGCCAGACGAAATGGCGAAGATGTTGCCAGAGGACTACCGGCAGGACTGTTCGCGGTGGTTTGAGCTGTCTCTTGAAGAGGCAATCAGGAGGGCGTTTGACGGTGGTCAGTGGGGCCTGATGTACGAAAAGGGAGAGCTGAGAGCCACAGGGCAGCGGTGATTGCGATAAATCAACAGAATGAGAATTGATGTTTTACTTATTATTTAACAGGACACAAGGCAATGATCAAAGATGAGGACTTCCCGAACGAAGGCGAAACCATAACAGCCAAATACGAAGACTATTTCACAATCATGATTGAGGGACATGAAGACCCTGATTTGTGTTATGTCGCAATACACTGGCTCCCATCCAAGACGTTAATTGCTTTCAAGGATCCAATCGGAAAAGACCGTTCACACTGGGCAATCTCTGCGATTTTCGCACAGTATCCGGGCACAGAGTTTGAAGTTGAAAAGAAGGCGGCAGTCTCAGACAGCAAAAACAACATAAATCAAAGTTATGAATTTGCAATGTCTGGCGGCGGTCATACAGCAGAATACAAAGTCTTGGACGAGATGCGAGAGGCAGCCCACTTGAAGGGTTATTGAGCGATAGTTTTTTCAGAAGTAACAGAAAAGGAGCTGAAACAATGATCAATGTGTATCTATGCAAGCGGAAGACTAGCAGCAACTATTACATGCGGTGGACTGATCCTGAATCTGGCCGGGATATCTGGCAGAGCACTAAGACCAGGATCAAACGAGATGCCGAACGCCTACAGCGGTCAACAGAGCGCGAGTTAAACGAGGGGACATTCTGCAAGCTCTCCCCGATCAGCTGGGTAGAGTTCCGTGATCGGTACGAGACAGAGCAGGCGGTATCATTGGCTGCCCGGACGCAGAACAAAATCAATACCGTGATGAACTATGTGGAAAGACACCTGAACCCTAAGAAGCTCAGGGAACTGAACGAAACGAAGATCAGCAAGCTGGTTAAGAAGCTCAGGGAGCAGGGGCTTGAAGAGATCACGATTAAGTACAGTCTCGGACACCTGCGGTCTATGCTCAACTGGGCAAAGACGCAGAAGCTGATAGCACAGGTTCCCGAGTTCCCGAAACTCAAGCGGGCCAGAGGTAAAAAGGTAATGCGTGGTCGACCGATCACACTTGAAGAGTTCGAGCGTATCATTAAGGCAATCCCGGCGGTGATGAAACCACTCGGGCAGACACCAGCCAGCATGGAGCGACACAGGCAGGTTGTCCAGTCGTGGGAGTTCTATCTCTGGGGCTTGTGGTATTCCGGTCTGAGGCTCACAGAGTCCCTACAACTGCACTGGGAACGCGAGGATGGTCTATTCGTCGATCTGGACGGAGAGTTCCCCATAATGCGAATCAGGGCCGAAGCTGAGAAAGGGAACAAAGACCGACTCTTGCCGATCACCCCAGACTTTGCAGAGTTCCTGCAGGCAGTACCAGAGGACCAGAGAACCGGGCCAGTGTTTAAGCCACTCCCGAACCGATGCCACGATACGGAACTGATCAGGGAATCAATCTCGAGACTGGTTGCCAAGATGGGAGAGAAAGCGGGTGTGATCGTCGGTGATAAAGGGAACATCGACAAGGTAACCGGGGAGCGAAAACCCCGCTACGCGTCTGCTCATGATTTCCGTAGGGCGTTCGGTGTCCGATGGTCCCGCAAAATGCAGGTGTTCGAGCTGAAAGAGCTAATGCGACACCAGAGCATTAAAACGACTGAGGAATTCTATCTGGAACAACATACGCAGGATACCGCGCGGTCGATCTGGGCAGCCTGTAAGGTCGATCAACGGGATAATTCACGTAACAGTTCAGGGAGTGCCGACCATGCGAAGCAGTAACAGTGCGTTATATACTGTATTTGTAGTGTTTGCGGGCTCTCTATTTATGACTGGCTCTAATGCTACTGGATTGCTGTTCCGTAAGCATTTGCATTCCGGTATCGATTCTCTATGATTCGCATGCGCATTCGTATTTATTTTGGGGCCCGCATTGAGCGAACAGTGAACGCAACATGGACGTAATCACTAATGGATTGATCTTGCTGATGCTGTCGATCGGACATGCTGAGCTCTGGACTTCGGTCATCAATCGCACGCATGCGATGAAGATACACGAGGTTCATCTCAAACGCTTGCGGCACGTGCTGGAAGTGCTCATCGTCCTGTTCCCGATTGTCCTGTTTTTTACAGTGGGACTTTCAGATCCCGGTGTCTTGGGCGGAGAAGAATGGAGTCAGTTGCCTGGCTTGTGGAAGCCTATATTGATTCCCTGTGCTCTGGGGTTCGCAGGCCTGATGTATTCTGCGGTTCGCCACCAGTTCTATCGGCCACCCCGACAACAGACAGCCCAGTCATCGGAACTGATTCAGATGCGCGAGCGGTTGCAGGATGATCTGATCGGTGAGGGGCCTTATCATTACCTGGCGGGACTACCATTCAATGAAATCTTCAGTGTGGAGTTCACGCGGAAAACATTTCAGCTGCCTCGTCTGCCTCAATCGTGGGATGGTTTGAAGATCCTGCATCTCAGTGATTTGCATTATTCAGGCACATTGAAACGCGAATACTTTATCGAGCTCTGCCATATCGGCCAGGAAGCCCAACCCGATCTGATTATTTTTTCCGGCGATCTACTGGATGAAATGATCTGTCTCGACTGGCTGCAGGAGACGCTGGGGTCCCTGCAGGCACCTCTGGGTTGTTTCTTCATTCTTGGAAATCATGACTGGAATCAGGACAGTCAGCAGATTCGACAGTCATTGACGGAACTGGGCTGGGTTGATTTGACTCTCGAACCGGTGTGTTTGCAGCACGCGGGGCATTCGCTTTATATGACAGGAACCGAAGCCCCCTGGATGGGGGGATTGCCTGCTTTAAAGCGGTCCGCTGATGGAGCAGGCATCGACGTTGAGTCCGACTTTACACTGTTAGTCAGTCACACGCCTGACAATTATCACTGGGCGGCCCGCCAGGAATACGATCTGGTGCTCTCGGGGCACACACATGGGGGACAGGTTCGCATTCCGCCCCTCGGACCGATCTTTGCGCCCAGTCTGCATGGAACCCGCTATACCAGTGGAACCTTTTTTCGTGGTTCAACGCTCCTGCACGTCAGTCGCGGCGTTTCGGGCATACACCCTTTGCGCTGGTTCTGCCGCCCCGAGATCAGCCTGTTAACTCTGCAGGCACCAACGGAGCATGCTGCATCCGTTTAACGAGGCTGCATACCCTGAACACCAGCCTGACGGATTCCCCCTTTTTCGGTGACCTGGAACTCGGCCCAGACTGGAAGATGATCAGAAACCAGCAGTGCTTCTTCCTCGGTGAGTTTGAAGCGGGTTTTGAAATCATACACACCCGAAATGCCGGTGAATTCCTGCGAGCGGTGCTGGCTGAACAGGATATTGTCATACTGCTTTGACTGCCGGGTGTTGGTGGGGGTTTTCGAGACGGTCCACATCAGGTCTCCGACCCGTCCCAGTTCACCCAGGTTCTGGTCATCCACATTCAGGTCCCCCAGCAGGATCACATCGTCCTCCTGGCTGCCGTCGTTGGCCACGACCCGGTACACATCGTCGAGAACATTCAGTTCCTGGTCGGTTTCATCCGGATCGGTGTGAATGTTGATCAGTGTAAAAGTAAAAGGATTTTCACTCGAAGGACTCAAGGTCTGGAAGTGGGCCACATAGGGAGGGCGATGCAGTTTGTCATATTTATCGATCACGGTGTACGTCCATTTGTGATTCACCATGACCCGGGCGGTATCGTAGAAGTAGGCGTACTGTTCTTTGCTGATGGTTCTTCCCTGCGGCGCGCCAATGATATAAGCGTAACGCCGCTCTCCTGAATTCAGAATCGCCAGGAATTCATCCAGAAAGGAGAGATCCTTGGAGCGGATTTCCTGAACCGCCACGACATCGAATTGCTGAATGATCCGGGCCAGGATCTGGGGGACCTGGGGTTTTGACATCTTACTGACGCCAAAGACCTGAATATTGAAACTGGCAATCCGGATGGTGTCGTTCGAACGGGGCAGATCAATCTCAGTCGAGTTCCAGTCAGCCGGTGTGGAGCTGGAAGCTGTGGTCGAGATAATCTGTTTGACCCACTTTGTCAGCTGGGCGGGCTTGACGACGTCGAAGTGAAATGCACCACCGCCGAGCAGACCGATCAGCAGTAACGCCAGGCCACGTAATTTCCAGGATTTGACGAACGAAGTTTTCTTTTTGGATTTGGAAGCCATAGTACCATCCGTGGTATTGCGTATGACGGGAAATCGAAGGGAGAAAGGAGAGTGCCGTTGCGAAGCAGAGCCTCGGAGGCAGAGAGGAGCCGGAATTTAGCAGATATCGGCTATCAGGTGTAGATCAATTCTGTGTAGACTGGACTGGGAGCATAAGTGCCGCTTGCCGCAACTGAAGAGATGCGATAGTCTGCAGTGCACGCTGATTTCCATTGTCATTTTCTTACGTATCTTTCTTTCTGCCAGCACCTTAGATGAAAGGCGAATTCTGCATTGTCTCGACGGATCACCATCACGATTCCTTCGCTCAGTCTGGGCGGTGCAGAGGGGGTGGCTGCGATGATGGCCAATCATTGGGCTGCAGAGGGAGATCAGGTCACTCTGTTGACCCTCGATTCCGCAGAGACCGATACCTTTCAGCTCGCACCGGAAGTGCATCGCATTGCGCTGGGACTGATGCGTGATTCGGGAAATCTCCTGCAGGCATTAGTGAATAATCGTCAACGGGTTCAAAAACTTCGCGCTGAAATTGCCCGATCCAGGCCCGATGTGGTCATCAGCCTGACGGACCGGATGAACGTGCTGACGCTGTTGGCAGCCGGGAAAGCAGCTTATCCCGTGATTGTCTCCGAACGCTCGGACCCACGCTATCATCTGATGGGCCGCGTCTGGTCATACCTGCGTAAGAAAACATATCCTCGTGCAGCAGCCGTCGTGGTACAGACTCAGGGGGTGGCCGACTTTTGTCGCTCCTGGCTCCCTTCAACCCGTATTGAAGTCATTCCAAACGCAGTGCCTGCGCCACGCTCGTCAGGAATTCCCGTGGTGACGGAAGAGATTGTCAAAGCGCGGCCAGCCTCACATGTGGTACTGGGCATGGGCCGGCTCTCTCATGAAAAAGGCTTTGATATGTTGATTGATGCCTTTTCCAATCTGGCAGATGATTTTCCGGATTGGAAATTACGCATTCTGGGAGAAGGTCCCCTGCGTGAGACGCTGCAAGCCACGATTGATCAGCGGGGTCTGCAGGAGCAGATCGAACTGCCCGGCTGGGTGGCCGATCCCGAACTGGCCCTCGATCAGGGGGATCTGTTCGTGCTCCCCTCCCGTTACGAAGGTTTTCCCAATGCACTCTTGCAGGCAATGTCGCGCGGGTTACCCTGCATCGGATTTGACTGTCAGGGAAGTCTGGCTGATCTTTCCATGCGTGAACTAAAAGCGTTACTTCTACCTACGAAAAATCAACGTGAATTGACTTCCATTCACGCGCTCGAAGATCTGATGAGATCGCTCATGGCGGATGAAAAATCGCTAAAAGAGCTTGCTCTTATGAGTCTTCAGGCAAGCGAGAAGTTTTCCATCCCCCGCTATTTTGCATCGTGGGATCAGCTAATCAAAGAGTCTCTGACCGGAAGAGATAAATAATGCAGCAGTACGTGATTCTGAGACACGATCATCCCGAATTGCACTGGGATCTGATGCTGGAAGAAGGGGATGTGCTCAAAACCTGGCGTCTCCCCCAGCCGCCGGAGATTGACCCGGCTTCGGATGAAACCTCACTCGATTTGACAGCAGAGGCGTTGCCCGATCATCGACTGGTTTATCTGGAATACGAGGGACCCGTCAGTGGAGACCGCGGGGAGGTCAGCCGCTGGGACCGGGGAACTTTCACTCTGCTGGAACGGAGCGAAGATCAACTGGTGGCTCTGCTCACCGGTGAGGAACTGGCAGGACGGCTCACTCTGAAAAAACAGGATTCAGAAAACAGGTGGAGTCTGAACTATACCGCTTTTTTTTGATCGCGATGCAGTAACGGCTCACACGCTCATTGCTTCTGTACGTCGTTTGCTTTACCGGCGATTTGAAACAACCCCGGTTCGACCTTGAGAACCGTCAGGTCGGGGAGATCGGAATCCTGTCGGTCCAGATGTACGATCAAAACGTCATGCTCATTCATCTGGCTCCATTCAATCTGCCAGCCTTCGGCACGGGCTTCCTGAATCAGTTTGGTAATCGCTTCATCAATGGGGATTGGCAGCAGACCCGCCCGGGCCTGCTCCAGTTCGAGTACCAGACGATTTTCTTTCATTAGCCAGGGTTTGAATTTGAGGCTGATAATTCCAGACCATTTTTTTAAGGTCAGATGGAAGCCAACGATGACCTGGTCCTGTTCGAAGTGGACCCGTGGATCGGTGATGCCTTCCGGCACCCATTCGTTGTATTTCTGATGCAGTTCTTCAGCCAGCCAGGCGTTGACTTCCTGTTCGCTGAACTCCTGCGACCAGAGTGGTTCCTGGTTGCGGACGTCATTCACGATTTGCATCGAGTGCTGGACAAAATCCTTGGCTTCCTGCTGCCGGATTTCCGGGGCCACCTGTTGCTGAAGAGCCGCCTGGTAGAACTCCGGTACCTGGGCAGAAGACCAATACAGGCCCCCGGCGGTCCCACCCAGGATCAGCAGCAGCAATAAAAGGAAGAGCAGAAAGCGTTTCATGCAGAAATGCTAGGTCGCCGGGGAAGTACCGTCAAGACCGTTCAAGGAACCCGGAATCACCAGAAAACGTGAAATTGCGCTAAGTTGACTCTTCGAATATACTTGTCGAATGCATGTGGGTGTTTTATGATCAGCCGGACCCAGTCAGGACTGTTACCTGCCATCTTCCGGCTGTGTCCTTGTCCAGCAGCGGGAACGCTGGAATTCCCGTCGGTCACCCCGTCAGTTTGATAGAGAAATAAGAGCCCGTTTATGAGTACCGTACGAACCCGTTTTGCACCCAGTCCCACCGGTTATATGCACATTGGTGGGATGCGTACGGCCCTGTTCAACTGGCTCTGGGCCCGGCATAACGGCGGTCAGTTTATTCTACGAATTGACGATACCGACCAGGAGCGCAACATCGCAGCCGCGCTGGATCCGATTCTGCAGGCGTTCAAGTGGCTGGGCCTCAACTGGGATGAAGGTCCGGAAGTCGGTGGTGACTTTGGTCCTTACTTCCAGTCCGAGCGAAATGATCTGTATCGGGCTGCCGTCGATCAGTTACTGGCTGACGGAAAGGCTTACTATTGTTACGACACTCCTGAGCAGATTCAGGCCGATCGGGAAGCCGCACAGAGTGAAAAACGCAACTATCTGAATATCCGCAGATCACTGGAACTGACAGCCAGCCAGAAGGAACAGTTCGCCGCTGAAGGGCGTCCTGCCGTTGTACGTCTGCTGGTTCCCCGGGATCAGAAAATCCAGATTGATGATGCAGTTCGCGGACATGTCGAATTCGACGCCGGTCTGATGCCCGACCCGGTCATACTGCGAGCCAATGGTACGCCCCTGTATAACCTGGCAACGGTGGTCGATGATGCCCAGATGCAGATCACACATGTGATTCGCGCCGAGGAGCATCTCTCCAACACGCCGGTGCAGGTGCTGATTTATCAGGCGCTGGGTTATGAACTGCCTCAGTTCGCACACATTCCGTTCGTAGCGGCGCCTGGTGGAAAAGAGAAACTCAGCAAACGCAAACTGGACAAATATCGTAAGAGTCCCCAGTTCAAAAAGATGTTCGACAAAGCAGACTCGGTCTTTCCCCGCATCGGTCTGGCTAATGCGGAAGGGCTGGATCCCGTCATGGTCGAGTATTACGAAAAGATCGGCTACCTGCCGGAAGCAATCCTGAACGCGCTGGCCCGACTCGGCTGGTCTTTGGATGATAAAACAGAAATCATGTCTCTCGATACGATTGTAGAGAACTTCACATTGGACCGGGTGGTCAAGGCGGCAGCGGGACTCGATCCGGATAAGCTGCTCAGCTTTCAGTCACACTGGATGAATCAGCTGTCGCTGGATGAAAAGGTTGCGATGTGCAGTCCCTACCTGGTGAAAGCCGGGCTGGTACAGGATGCGGACGACGAGACAACAAAACAAAAAATTGGTCAGGTCATTGCCGGTATGGAAGACCGCCTCAAAATTGCCAGCGATATTCTGGATTTCGATGAGTTCTTTGTCGCCGACGATCAAATGGAGTACGATTCCAAAGCGTTCAAGAAACGGATTCAGAATTCGGATCAGGCGGTCGAACTGCTGGGGAAAATCAAAAACCAGCTCGCAGCAGCGGAAGACTTCAATGCGGATGGTCTGGATAAGCTGCTGCACGATTTTGTGGAAGCGGAAGGGATCGGCATGGGGCAGATTATTCACGCCCTGCGGGTCGCCGTCAGTGGAAAAGCAACCGGGATCGGCATGTTTGACTGCCTGTCGATTCTCGGAAAAGAGAGTTGTGTCAGACGCATCGACCGGGCGATGGCGCTCGCTCAGAGTGACGAAAACTGAAAATAGTAACAGGCTGGTCCTGTGATTGATGCAATCATTTAAGGAGTAGGGGATGTCAACTCCCGAAGAAAAAACGCCAACGGATTTTATTCGTACGATCATTCAGGAAGATAACAAATCGGGCAAGCACGATGGTCGCGTCCATACGCGATTCCCCCCCGAGCCGAACGGCTACCTGCACATTGGTCATGCCAAGTCGATTTGTCTTAACTTCGGTATCGCCAATGAAAACCCGGGCGGTAAATGTAACCTGCGGTTTGATGATACGAACCCTGAGAAAGAGGATGTGGAATACGTCGACTCGATCAAGGAAGACGTGCGCTGGCTCGGCTTCGACTGGGACGATCGCGAATTTTACGCCTCTGATTACTTCGATCAGCTTTATGATTTTGCAGTCACCCTGATCAAGAAGGGGAAGGCCTACGCCTGTGATCTGCCCGCAGATAAGATGCGCGAATATCGCGGAACCGCGACCGAGCCCGGCAAACCCAGTCCTGGACGTTCCCGCTCCGTTGAAGAAAACCTGGATCTGTTCGAACGGATGAAGAATGGCGAGTTCAAAGAAGGCGAGTATGTGCTCCGTGCGAAAATTGATCTCGCTTCGCCTAACTTCCACATGCGGGACCCCGTGATTTACCGGGTTCGTCATGTGCACCATCATCGGACCGGGGATAAATGGTGTATTTATCCGATGTATGACTATACGCACTGTATCTCGGATTCAATCGAAAAAATCACACATTCAATCTGCACGCTCGAGTTCGAAGATCACCGTCCGCTCTATGACTGGATCCTGGATGAACTGGAAGTCTTTCATCCACAGCAGATCGAGTTCGCCCGCCTCAACATGACCTATACCGTGATGAGCAAACGCAAACTGCTCGAACTGGTACAGGGCAAATACGTTTCCGGATGGGATGACCCCCGGATGCCCACCATTTGCGGGATGCGGCGTCGCGGCGTCACCCCAGAAGCGTTGCGTGAGTTCTGTAAAACAATCGGGGTAACCAAGTACAACTCGATGACCGATAAGGTTGTTCTGGAAAACTGCATGCGGGATCACCTGAATCAGGTCGCCCCCCGTGTGATGGGAGTTTTGAAACCTTTGCGCGTTGTGATCGACAATTATCCGGATGATACGTCCGAAGAACTGGATGCGATCAACAATCCGAATGATGAATCAGCGGGAACCCGCAAAGTACCGTTCTCGAAGGTGATTTACATCGAGCGTGACGACTTCATGGAAGACCCGCCGAAGAAGTTCTTCCGCCTGTCACCGGGTAAAGAGGTTCGCCTGCGATACGCCTACTTTGTGACCTGCACTGATGTCATCAAAGATGACGATGGTGAAGTGGTTGAACTTCGTTGTACCTACGATCCGGCAACCAGAGGCGGTGATGCTCCTGACGGCCGGAAAGTCAAAGCGACGATTCACTGGGTCTCAGAAGCGCATGCCCTGGATGCAGAAGTCAGACTGTATGACCACCTGTTCGATCAGCCCGATCCGGAAGATCTGCCCGAAGGAGTCGACTACAAGTCGAACCTGAATCCCCGCTCTTTACAGGTTCTGTCAGGTTGCAAGCTCGAACCAGGGCTGAAAGAAGCAGAACCGGGCAGTCGTTTCCAGTTTGAACGGCTGGGTTATTTCTGTGTCGATACAAAAGATTCAGCGCCCGGAAAACCGGTCTTCAATCGTACCGTCACTCTGCGTGATACGTGGGCTAAAGTCGGGAAACAGCAGTAAGCGAACTTCTTTGGGGCGCATAAAAAAACACTCGTCGAACGAAGTTCGACGAGTGAGCCCATGCACTTCAAAGTGCTCATGTCTTTCCAACTTTGAGTTAGGGTGTCCGCTGTGCGACAGAGATGTCGCTGCCTGGTGCTACAGGAGCTGTCTGCACCGGACGAGCGACCCGGCGGGTCCAGCCGCTGGCACGCACGATCGAAGGCAGTGGTCTGTCGGAAGTATCAGGTTCATAACCAGCCCGGCGTGTGGGGGGGAATGCCGGGGCGGTAGATTCCTGTGGTACCTGGTAAGAAGAGCGACGTAAGGACGAATCGTTGTCCAGGCTCGACCGGCGAGGATCGGAAGCAGGATCACGCTCGTACTTGTCTCCGTTTGCTTTGAACGAATCATCGTACTTCTTTTTGTTCTCGGCAGAACGTTGGTGAATTGTCTGAGGTGCTTCTGCAGACATGTAAGGATCGGCACTGGGCAGCAGTGCGGTCGCAGTGCCACCAAATCCATCACTGGATGGATAGACATAAGCCGTCCGAGTGGTTGGGATGGATCGCATTACGGTTACTGGTTTCATTGCAGTTACAGTGGTTTTCACGTAGCGAGTAGAGTTCACAGCGACTTTCCGGGTCGTTGTGTAAGGCACCATTCGAGCGACGTTATAAGTCACTTTGCGAGTCTGCTGTACGGCAACCTGACGGGTAACCGGTACATTTTGAGTCACGACGTTCGGTACGTAGTGACGGGTGGTTCGATATTGGGGTGTGAATGCCATTCGCATGGAATACCCGGTACGGTTCATCCAGCCCATGAGGTTGGGGCGGTTGTCGTACTCGCAGGGAGCGACTTTGGGGATACACTGACGCTGAGTCACCCAGCGACCCATGTCTTTTTGGACCTGCTGGCACTCAGTGACATTCTGATAAGACGTGTAAGGTACGTCGACCGTCCGAGGTTCCAGAACCTGGCGATAGGCGGTGACCTGTTGATCCACGTACTTGGTTTCCACCACAGGTTTCATTACGGTCTGCTGAACAGGCCGATACTCTGTGACCGGAACCTGACGGTAGGTGGTCTGGGTCACCGGGATCGGACACTGGACCACAGGCTGTGGACAGCAGTTCTGAACCACCGGCGGCGGTGCACAAGAATTACAATTGTTGAAAGGCAGCCATTGCGCCTGGGCGGAACCAGCGGCCATCGAGAACAATGTAACTCCCACAACGGGAATTGAACGAATAACGCGTTTTAACATGAGCTTGTCCTACAAAGAGAGTCTTTGAGAGGGGTATTGGAAAGAGTCATTGAAGTGAACAACGTCTGACAGCCAAGGCGAGCCGCCAGAACATTGCGATGGGGCAGGTTTTTTATGAAAAATCGAAAATGGGGTCAAGTGGGATTCAGCAAAATGCCGATAAGCCTGCTCCCCAGATTCAAGAGACCGCAGCTAATTCACCATTTTAATTAGACTTGCGCTTTTTGTTTCTTTTTCTGGGTTTCCAGATCTTGTGAAAAAATCAGCCGGGAAGCCTCGGATTCGCCGAGAATGTTGATCTTTGAAAGACCAGATTGCCGATGAACTTCCTGTTATCGGGCAAAATATCGTGTTCAAACCGGGAGGTCCCTCCCTGATCCACATTATTGCGACCCGAAATCCTGATGGGATTAAAGTTTGGTTATCTATTAACTTACAACCTCAAATCAGGATATATTCAGGTTGTCGGCAATACGGAGATTGCTGTAAAATCGATAGCTTCATAATACGATCAACGCTCTCAATTAATCGATCCCTTCACTTCTGCCCGGTTGTTTAGATCGAACGAGAGATCGACTTAAGTGCACACGGAAGTGTTCTGTGGATAATCTCTCCCCTGAAAATCAGGAACGCTCATTCCTCGGCGAGGCGCTGGCTGCGACAACCCAGTTTGTGGTGACGCACGCCCGGCTCAGTCTGGCTTTGGCCCTGGTTGTGTCAGTCGGCTGTATCCTGCTGACCGTCTTCAGGTTGGAATTTAAAACCGACCGGGCTGATCTGATCGATCCGACGGCAGCCTTCCATCAGAAATGGATGAATTACACCGAGAGTTTCGGCAGTTCATCGGATCTGGTCTGTGTCGTCGAAGCAGAGAATCCCGAATCGATTAAATTTGTCCTGCGGACGCTGGGGCAGCGAATCGAGCAGCATCCTGAACTGTTTGAGAATCCGCTCTATCAGATTAACCCAGGCGATTTACCTTCTAAAGGACTGCAATATTTAACACCGCGACAGCTGCAGGCTGGTCTGAATCGGCTGGATGAATACGGTCCGATTTACCGCAATGGGCGCTGGGATCTGACCCAGGTCGATCTGCTGTATGATCGCCTGCGTTACCAGATCCAATCCCGGTCTGCCAGCTATCGAGGCACCGAACGCGATCAGTCCCTTGAGCCTCTGTTTACCCACGCTGCGATTCTGACATCCAGCATGGCACGCTACCTGTCAGACCAGAATGACTTTCAGTCTCCCTGGCCTTCGATTGTCGCTGTGAACGAACGGATGCGCGAACGGTCCCGTGAAATCATTTACCTGTTGAATGAATCCGGCACGATGGGCTTTCTCAAGGTCTTTCCTGTGCATAAGGAAGCAGGCTTTGACGGCGCCACGCAGGCTATCGAACAGATGCGGACCATTATCGGCGAAGTCGCTGCTGAGAATCCGGAAGCCAAAATCAGTCTGACTGGAATTCCGGTTCTGGAAAATGACGAAATGCGTAAGTCGCAGTCCGATATGATCAATGCATCGATCATTTCCTGTTTCGGCGTGGGACTGCTGCTGTTTTTCGGTTTTCGTGGTATCCGTCATCCCCTGCTGACTCTGCTCATGCTGGCAGCAGGGATGGCCTGGGCCTTCGGTTATACGACGCTCACCATCGGTCATCTGAATATTCTCTCGGTTTCCTTTGCCGTGATTCTGATCGGGCTGGGGATCGATTTTGGTATCCATTACCTCGCCCGCTATATTGAATTGCGACATAAAGGGGAAGATCTGGAACCGGCTCTGCTCAAAACATCGCGCACAGTGGGGACCGGGATTGTGGCTGCTGCTGTGACGACCGCTCTGGCCTTCTACTGTGCCGGACTGACTCCCTTCCTGGGAATCGCGGAACTCGGTTTCATTGGCGGTGGTGGAATTATCTTATGTGCTATCGCCACCTTCCTGGTGCTGCCGGCACTGCTTTCACAGGCAGATAAAAATGTAGAAGTCAAACAGATGCCCACTCCCTTCCAGGGAAAGTGGTTACAGAAAATGATTACGCGGTTTCCCCGCATGGTAGCGTTAAGCTCCCTGGCCCTGGTGGCATTCTGTGCCAGCCAGCTGGTTCAAAAATCGGATCAGGGATGGGAATCGCGTGTTGTTTATGACTACAACCTGTTGAACCTGCAGGCAGCGGGACTGGAGTCTGTCGAAGTCCAGAAGCGGATTTTCAATGATGCTCAGAACTCGCTGCTCTTCGCGGTCTCCGTAGCGAATAGTCCGGAAGAGGCTCGAGAGCTGCGTAAGAAGTTCGAGGCTCTGCCCTCCGTGCATCATGTGGAGGAACTGGCCTCACGCGTCCCTGCACATTCTTCGCAGGAAACCAATCTACTGGTGCAGTCGTATCGGGCACAGCTGTCACGACTGCCAAATAATGTGCCTCCCGTGAATCGTCTCAATCCTTCGACGATCGGACGGAAACTCGAACAGTTTTATGTGTTACTCTCAAACTACCAGAGTCCAACAGCGCAGCAGACTGCCCGCATGCTGGATCAGTTTCTCAACCGCTTTGAATCTTTGACGCTAGCCCAGCAGTCCCGCTTCCTGGATGAATTTCAGTACCGGACTACTGCGTCACTGCTCGGTCAGTTCCGCGCCATCCGTGGTGCTTCCGATTCTTCGCCGGTCCGTTTTTCCGATCTACCCCGTTCGTTGACTTCACGCTTCGTGAGTCCCGAAGGAAAATGGCTGATCCAGATTTATCCCCGCGATCACATTTGGGAAATCGAACCGCTGGAGGAGTTTGTTAAAGAGGTACGCTCTGTCGATCCGGATGTGACGGGAACCCCGCTGCAGAATTACGAAGCGGCTCAACAGATCAAAGTCAGTTATAAGACCGCTTCGATTTACGCTCTGGCAGTCATCTGTGTCGTTTTACTGATCGATTATCTGAGCCGTCGTCATGCAACAATGGCGCTGGTGCCTCCGGCGATTCTGGCTCTCTGTACCTGGTTCATTCTCTATAACCGTGGGACGCCGGTCAGTGTTGAAGCTGCCATCGGCATGTTTCTGATTATGTGCTTCAGTGTGGCCTTTGTGCTGGAACGCAGCAGTGTGCTGCATATGCTGTTGACCATGATTCCCCCGGTCGTCGGTGGCCTGGTCATGTTCGGGATTCTGGCGATGACTTCAATCGACCTGAATCCGGCCAACCTGATCGTGCTGCCCCTGATTCTCGGCATCGGCGTCGATGACGGCGTGCACGTGGTCCATGATTTCCGGATGAAACAGGGGCCCTATAAAACATCTCCCAGTACGATCAACGCAATTGTGATGACCTCACTGACTTCGATGATCGGTTTCGGCAGTATGATGGTGGCCACGCACCGTGGGCTTTACAGCGTCGGTCTGGTATTGGTGATTGGTGTAGGCTGCTGTCTGTTCATTTCACTGGTAACCCTACCGGCCCTGCTGACCTGGATTTCCAATCGGGAAGAAGCCGCTGATTCAGTCAGCATGGAAGATTCCGACGAACATTCCAGCAGCCGGAAGAAAAAGCGGCAGAACCGTGAGCGGATGGAAGCGGAAGCCGCTGCCTGATCCGGGTTACATGATCCAGCCGCCACCAATCACGCGGTCTGCATCATACAGCACAACCGCCTGACCCGGGGCGACACCGTATTCCGGGTTATCGAAGGTGACCCGAAACCGTTCTTCATCCAGAATCTGTACCGTGCATTCAGCTTCTTTATGCTGATAACGAATCTGGGCCTGACAGCGGAGCTCGGAACCGGGACTGTCAATCAGCCAGTTACTGCGATTGGCTTCCAATGATTTCCGAGCCAGGTCGTCGCGCGTACCGATTACGACTCGTTTTGTCTCAGGCTCGATTTTGATGACATAACGGGGCGAACCAAAGGCGACGCCCAATCGCTTCCGCTGACCAATGGTATAATTTTCATAGCCGGTATGCTGGCCGACGACGTTCCCCGCGGTGTCAACCATTTCGCCTGCCGTTTCCTGCTTGCCACGGTACCGGTTCAGGAAGCCGAAATAATCGTTGTCGGGAATGAAACAAATTTCCTGACTGTCAGGCTTATTGGCTGTCCTCAAGCCCGCTTCACCTGCCATCTCCCGGATTTCCGGTTTGACGAAGCCACCTACGGGAAAGATGATTTTGTCGAGCAGATCACGATTGATACCGAACAGAACGTAGGACTGGTCCTTAGAGCGGTCAAGACCGCGCACCAGGGCCGGATGTTCTTCTCCCGGGACAGACTTCAACTGTGCATAATGCCCGGTCGAAATGTAGGAAGCGCCCACTGATTCTGCGAATTCCCAGAGTTTGCCAAACTTGAGCCAGTTGTTGCACATTACACATGGATTGGGAGTGCGGCCGGCCAGGTATTCATCAGCGAAGTAATCTTTGATGCGCCCAAACGCATCTTTGAAGTTCAGCGCATGAAACGGAATGTCGAGCATATCAGCTACCCGGCGGGCATCTGCAGCATCACTGGCGGAACAGCAGCCCTGCTTGTGTGCTTTCGTGTTCAGAACGGGAAGACTATGGGGATCCTCGATCGCGCAGGCCGTCTCTTCGGTGGCACCGGACCGCATGAACAGACCGATCACCTCATAACCCTGTTCCAGTAAAAGATGGGCGGCTGCGGAGCTGTCAACTCCACCACTCATCGCCAGGACAACACGCTCAGACATCAATCAATACTCAAACAAAAATTCAGACGAAAAAAGGGGTAACACTGACCTATTATAGGCGCCTCTGAAACTGATCACAGGCTTGGGACTCAGGCCGAGGGATGAAATCGCCCGAAAACGGAGGTTTTTCTTCTTCGCTGCCGACAAAACGCGATTTACTGGCTTCGTTCCGTCACGAACGGGAGGCGGGCTGCTTAATTGGCTTCCAGATCGAGGTGTTTGGCCTCAGGGACCTGTCGCTGGATTTCCGCTTCGATCTTATCGATTTCCTCAGCCAGGGTATCGAGGATATCCCGTGTATACTTCTGACAAAACTCCTCGAAGTCCTGTTCGCTCTGAATTTGAGGATAGGCGGCAAGTGCTTTCTTTTTCAGACGTTTCGACAATTCTTCGGGATCAAAACTCAGGTCGACCTTAATGCGGTAGTTATCGATTGAGAGGATTCTGGATCGCAGGTCCAGCACATCGTCAATCAGCGGATTGTTCTTCAGGATGCGTTGTACCTGTTCTCTCGTCTCTGGTGGGATACTGGGACCGACCAGCAGTTCCTGGTTCCGGATAATCAACCAGACGGCAATCCCTCCCAGCAGAACACCAATTCCGATAGAGCCGATGGCATCCCAGTAGGGGGATCCGGTCATCTTGGCAAGCAGGATTGAAATCAGTGCGATCATCACCCCCAGGCAGGCAGCACCATCTTCGAGAATGACGGCGACGGAGGCCGGGTCTGCTTCCTTGCGCAGGTACTGATGAAACGCCTTTTTCTCCTTCTGAGCGTTTTTCCATTCCGTCTTGAGTGCGAGAAAGAAAACGACACCGTCGATGACCAGGGCAAACAGAAGCGCCGCGATGGCCCATTTCATTTCGCCAAAGTCGAGTTCTGGTGGATGAAACAGCGACTGCACACCGTGGTACACCGTCACGCCACAGCCCAGGAAAAAAATCCCGACTGCGGAAATCAATGCCCAGACATACCGTTCACCCGCGTAGCCATACTCATAACGACGGTCTGGCATCCGGTCAGCACGAACCAGACCGATGAGCAGCAGTAACTGATTCAGAAAGTCAGCCACTGAGTGAATTGTCTCGGACAGCATGGCTCCCGAACCGGTGATCAGAAACGTTGTTCCTTTGGCAATCGTGATCAGTGCGTTTCCTGTCAGGGCGGCTATAACCGCGAATCGGGAATTACTTTGAGCCATACCGGGATGCTCCTCGTGTTCTGCTGGAAGTTCAGTCACTATGTTATCGACTGACCAAAATAACAGAAGCTGTGAGGGAGTTCCAATCGGACTGACGTAAAAAAAGCCCTTCAACCTCTGGATTGAAGGGCTGGGATCAAATCCGGATTTTACTTGGCAGCACTGGCCTGGGCGTTATTGAGTTTCTTGGAGAACTCGATTTCTGCCTGCCAGTGTTTGACTTCATTCTGAGCAGCAGCCAAAGCACTGGCAGCGGAGTTCGCTGCATTCTGAGAAGCGGTCGCTTTATCAGTCGCCGGTTTCAATGAATTCTGCAGGGCGACTACTTTGGCTTTGGCCGCATTCAGCGCATCTGTTGTCTGTTTGATTTGCGGCGTGTACTGAGCAACCTTCTGCTGATTATCTTTGACAGCTGCCTGGTGCGTAGCCAGCGTTTTCTGCTCGGCTGCGATGGCTGCGGTGCGATTATCGACGGCCGCTTTCAATTTGGCAGCAGCTTCGGCAAGCTCTTTGTCGCCAGCAGCCTGTTTGCTCACAGCATCAGCCTTTGCATGTGCTTCCTTGATAGCCGGCAGTGGTTTTCCAATTTCGGTAATCTTGTTTGTGGAAGCAGTCGCACCGGCCTGTGCACCTGCCAGAGCTTTCTGGGCGGCTGCCAGATTGCCATTCAGGCTGTTTAACTGATTCTGCAGATCGGTCTGCTGTTTTTGAGAAGCAGCGATGTCTGCATTAATCTTAGTCACTGCAGCCTGGTCTGCCTGGGCGGCCGCTGCCAGCTTCTGATGATTGGCTTGCGCTGCACTGAGGCTGGCTGTGGCTTTCGACAGTCGCTCGGATAAGGGAAGAGGATTGGCTGTCAATTCACCAATTTCTTTTCCATCGGCAGCGTTCCAGACTTTGATCTTACCAGTCCAGTCAGAAGAGATGACCTGGTTGGTTTCATCACAGATCGTGACACAGACGCCGATATCTCCGAAAGCGGGGAAGGCACGCAGCTGCTTTCCGGCCTGATCCCAGAGTTTGGTTACTTTATCTCGGCCGGTGGTAACCAGACGTCCGTCGCGGGCGAATTCCACACTGGAAGTTCCGCCACCATGGGCGTTCCAGGATTTAATGTTATTCCCGTTTTGAACTTCCCAGAGTTTGACGGACTGATCTTCACTACTGGTGGCGACCAGGTTGGAGTCGGATCGCCAGGTGATCCCGGTGATTCCACCTTTATGTCCCTTGAGTGTCAGATATTCATTTCCCGTAGCTGCTTCCCAGACGAACGCGCCACCGTTCCGGTCTCCGGAACAGAGCAGGACGGAATCGGGGCTGAAGGCCAGCGAGGTCATCCAGTCGGTGTGTTTACGGATTTCGTAAGCGAGTTCACCTGTGCTGGTGGAATAAACGCGAATGACTTTGCTGGGGCTGCCCAGGGCGATAAAACGCTGATCGGAGCTGATGTCAGCACAGAGCACAGCGTCCAGTTCGTCGCCTACTTCAAAGAGACGCTTTCCGGTTTTGACATCCCAGACCACAACGCGGCCACTGGCAGCAGCATGTCCGCCGCCGGCCAGTAAGAGACTGCCGTTCCGGCTGAATTTCAGGACATGAGGTACGCCTTCGGGGAAGGGGAGTACCCCCAGAAGTTCCAGGGTTTTGGTGTTATAGAGCAGAACCTGTTTCTGACCGGCAACAGCGGCCAGGGGGGACCAGGGGTTGGTGGCCATAGCCGTGATGGCGGTAGGCAGGCTGCTGTGCACGACCGGGTCCAGGTTCAAGTGTGGCGGCATGGGAGGCGGTCCATCCGGTTTTCCGGAAGATGCACCCTGCAATGAAAAATCAAACTTTGGTTTCTTGATGCTGACCTTACTCCCGGCGTTTTCCGGAGCACCGATGTTGATCCATTCCTGAATCAATGCCAGCTCTTTATCGGGAAGCTTGTCCGATTTGGGAGGCATGAAGGGTTCGGAATCGTGGGTGACCAGCATATACAGGTAACTGCCTTCGGCATCGCCGGGCGCAATTGATTCACCTGCGGCACCACCCTGCATCAGACCGGTGTAGTTGGTCAGGTCCAGGCCGGAAGCTTTCTTGTCGGTATTATGACAGGCAAAACACTTCGCCCGAAAAATCGGTTTGATGTGTTCGTCATAGGTGACTTTCGGCTTCTTGTCCTTGTCATCCTTCTTTTTGTCTTCCGCAGACAGGGGAGATGACATCAGGGAGACAGTCAATCCAGCTGCAAGCAGAGTGTTACAGATCTGGCGGCACCGGTTTGCAGTAATTAAGTTTTTCATAATTTCAGCCATATAATAAATCGGGCTTAAAGGTCTCAGTCTGGAAGCGGGAGGGGTTTAGTGATTAAAGATGAATTCACGCGAATTCAACAATGACCAGAAAATGTCATTCAACGCGTTCTGTTCGTCTTTTTTGTTTTCATCCAGGACCTGAACCAGGGTGGAGTATTCCTTGTCGGTCGGTTTACGTGTCAGGCAGGAAATATACATTTCATCCACAATTTCCAGTGGCTTCTTGCCGGCTTTGATTCGGGATTCTACAAATTTACCCTGCACGATCTTACTGTTGACGGTATCGCCGTTGAGCAGGTGGAGTGCCTGTGACAGACTGGGTTCCATCCGGACTTCACATGAACAGACAGTGTCACGCTTGGCGCGACCAAAGGTGGTCAGGAAGTAGTTGGTTGTGTTTCCGTCGGCGATCTGCACCGCCCGAGCTCCCAGCGGTAAGCCGCGGAATTTATTGGGGGCACTCGTGACCTGGGAAATGCAGTCCAGCAGAACTTCAGCACGCAGACGACGTGGATGTGCGTGTGAGAAGTTTGTCAGATCGTTTTCATTAGATGGATTGGTCTGTGTGGCAAGCTGGTAAGTTCTCGAAGTACAGATATCGCGAACCAGCTTCTTGAAGTCGTAATTATAATCAGTGAACCGTTTGGCGAGTTCATCCAGCAGTTCCGGGTTAACCGGAGGGTTACTGATGCGGACGTCATCCACTTCATTGATAATGCCTTTACCGAAGAAGTGTGCCCAGACGATGTTACTCAGATTCGTTGCGAAGTAAGGATTTTCATTGGATGCCAGCCAGCTGGCCAGCACGACGCGACGGTCTTTGCCTTTGACTTCAGGCTGTGCACCACCCAGGAATTTGGGCTGCATGACACGGTTGTCGACCATGTGGCGGACTTCGCCGCTGCCCCGGTTGTAAATAATGGATTCGCGGGGGTCTTCACTGCCTTTGCGCCCGACCTGGGAGAAGAAGGCAGCAAAGCTGTAGTAATCATCCATCGTCCAGCGGTCGAAGGGATGATTGTGACACTGGGCACATTGAATCCGCATGCCCATGAATACCTGGGCCACGTTTTCAGCAACTTTGAGAGTGTCACGTTCATTTTCGTAATAGTTGGTCGCAGCATTAGCAAAGGTACCGCCGGTCGAACCGAGCAGTTCCTGCACCATCTTATCGAGGGGCACGTTGCTGGCGATCCGTTCCTGCAGCCAGTTGTAATACAGCAATGCTGACTTGTAACTGATGCGGTTATTGACTGTGCGGATCTGCAAAAGCTCAGACCACTTCATCACCCACATCTCGACAAACTCTTTACGGTTGAGTAACTGGTCAACCAGTTTCTCCCGTTTCTTGGGATCTTTGTCAGCGACGAAAGTGTTGAATTCTTCAATGGTGGGCATCACGCCGCAGATATCGAGGCTGGCACGACGCAGAAATTCTGCATCGGAACAGACTTCAGAGGGGATAACCCGCAGCTTTTTCAGCTTGTTATGAATCAGGGTATCTACATAGTTGTATTCCGGAACATTGGGCCATTCGAAGTCCAGGCCCTTGGGGAGTACTACAAAGTGAGATCCGACGGTGTGTGTGTCGAAGCGGGCCATAATGAAGGCTTCGCCCCGATTGCTTGCGGTGATCTTACCATCTTTGGTAATGGTGGCTGAGTTATCGTTGTTGGATGAGAAGGCTGACAGAGTCGTTACGTCACGGGTCGTACCATCAGAATAGTAGGCCAGAACGGACACCTGCTGTGTGGTGCCTTTCCCGTCCATTACCCCACCTTTGGGATAGATTTCAACCTTATCAACGGTGGGGATTGCGCCCGCGTCGTAAGGAGCACCTGCCTGCAGCCAGCGTAAAGACGCGTTATAATATTCCGAGTCTTTTTCGTAGAGTTTACCACCGGTGTGAGGGACAGCGCCGATGGCTTTTTCAAGCAGCAGGCTTTCCTGAGGCATACTCAGGTTAATTCGACGACCGCTGAGTTCACGGGTTAAACGATGATAGTCTCCCTTGGGGTCAAAGCCGAACAGTGAGAGGCGGAAGCCGTCTTTACCGCGAGCTGCACCGTGGCAACTACCAGTGTTACAGCCCGCCCGCATGAATGTAGGCATAACGTCCAGTGTGAAACTGATGGGACGATCTTCTTTTGCTTTAGTAACCTTGGAGTGCAGCTTGACGCTCGCACCGCCGAAGCTGGCGACTACATCGGTCTCACCATCGCCGGCCGGGTAAATCATATTGTTTTCGATACGCACGATGCCTTCTTGGGCTGGCTTGAACTGAAGTTTCGTAGTGACGTCTTCGGTCAGACCGTTGTCATAAACTGCCTGTCCAATCACCGACTGCCGGTCCCGGCTGGTTGTCAGCTGGATATCCTGAGGATAAACATTCAGTTGAACCATCTTGGGGGCTGGTTTGGGGGGAGCCGGTTTAGGAGCGGCAGGCTGCGCGGGGGCCGGCTTTGGTTCCGCTGGCTTGGTTTCTGCGGGCTTGGCTGCCTCAGCTTTCGGTGCTGGAGCCGGAGTCGGTTTTGCTTCAGCAGGCTTGGGAGGCTCTGCTTTGACCGGTTCCGTTTTGTCTGCAGCAGTTGCGAGAGAGATTCCACCCACCAGGAAGGCCAGGGCAAGAAAACTGCGAGTGATTGTTTGATGACGCCACATAATCGAAAACCTTTTCTGGTCAACAGGACTTAGTTGATCAAGGTGATATAAACATAATTCTCTGAATCTGATTCAGAGTTTGAGCGATTGAAGTTGAAGACTACTTGGTACCTTCTTCCAGTCGTTTTTTAGCCTCGAGACGGAGCTGCTCCAGTCGAGTCAAACGCTTGGGTTCTTCCTTTTTGGGTTCTTCTTTTTTCGCTACAGTTTTGGGTTTCGCCGGTTCGTCTTTCTTCGGAGGAAGCGGCTTGTCAATCCGCAGCTCGGTGCGGCCGGCGGTATGTACGACGGTTTCGCCGTTCACAGGAACTTCGACCTGACAGAACAGGCTCTTATGTCGTCCCTGGGGAGAAGCCGGATCCGTTTTCACTTTGAAGATCAGCTCCTTGCTCTCTTTGTTGAAAGTGATGTCTTCTGTGGTCACTTTCGGAGGCAGACCGACCAGTTTGACTTTGGCATCTCCATCGAAGGGAGTCTTGAGGTCAACCTTACAGATGATCTCAGTCTCTTTACCCTGTTCGACGGCTGTACGTGCCAGATCCAGGTCAACATAGGAATCTGCCACTTCCAGATTTGCCAGCTGTGAGGAAACCCAGGCATTGCCACCCACGTTGGCAGAGCCAATAACGAAGACCTTCCATTTTTTAATCTCGGCTTTGCTGTTAGCGTTGATGGGATAGAAGGCTTCATTTTTGCCCTTGGGGATCGTAACCCGGCTGGAAGCACCCACTCCCGGTGGACGGAAGGGGAATTGCAGGGTGATCGCTTCGTCGAAACCTTCTTTTCGAGTAGCGACAACTTTAAGTTGCAATGAGCCGTTGCGTGCCAGCGGGGCTTTAGGTTCAACGATATCGAGTTTGAAAGGAACTTCCTCGACAACCGCGACTGGTATCTGGGCGACGTCTTTCATCCACAACAGCTGGTTGTTCCGCACGCGAACCAGGTCGGCCCGGTTGGTGAAGACCCCCGAGATATTCTGCTTGGGATCAACATGATGTCCCTTGAGTTCAATGAGTTCTCCTTCAACAGGAGCATCTGCGGCTGCCTCGAATACCACGGGCATTGTTGTCAGATTTGCTGCCATTGGTTCGGCGACTACTTTAACTCCCTTAGGGAAGTTCGAAGAATCGAGAGCGATTTCGCCACCAAAGTTAGAACGGCTGGCACTGATGACTGCTGCAAAGCGGTTGCCCCGGGGGACTACAATCTGCTGTCGCTCTTGGGAGTAACGGGCGTTGCGGGGAATACCCAGTTCAAGACCCGGAGAAACCGGCAACATTTCGATGCGGTAGACAAAATCAGCTCCACCGCGCGAAAGATGGTCCGTAATGGAGATGTAGTAATCTCCATCAGCGGGAAACTTGTAACGGAAGTAACTGTCGGGACCACGTGAGTCGTCGTTGCCGGCAACGCGACCGAATTTGGCGTTATACAGGTTCACAACCGCATCCAGTGGAGAACGGATGCGACGGGCGTAGCATTCGATTTCCAGGGTCTGGTCTTTCTTGCCCTGAAATTTGAAGTAATCGATATCGCCGTCGGTTTCGATGATCCCGTTAAATGCATTGGGCAGTGCTGCGGCAGATGCCGTTTTAAAGTCGTTATTAGGCTCCTGTTCCATGCAGTTACCATGAGGAAACAGGCGGAATACGTTTCCGGAAGGAGCGGTTCCCCCGGCATCGCTGGCGAACAGTTCGAACTCAGCATCGGGCTTATCCGGGAGCTGGAATTCCTGAACCAGGTTATCGACGGTATTGCCTTTGAAGGTGACTTTCTGTTTGGTTCCCAGTTGTCCGCCAGCGGGATAAACGGCTGTCGGACGAGGATAAGTACCGACGTGCAGACGGTAGAATGCAGCACCGTTTCCGCCGTATGAACTGTCACGAACCAGGATCGTGTATTTGCCATCAGCGGGGGCAATTACCGAGACCGCGGCATCATTTCTCAGCAGGGGGAGATCGTCTTCGGCTTTGAGCTCAAAACGTTTTTCGTCCAGGATGGCGATGTAGGGATCGAACAGAGTGGTCGCCAGACGAATACCTTCGATTTCTGCAGAGATGCGATCGCCTTTTTTGGCTGTGACGACATAGTGATCAACGTCTTCATTCTGAACGACACCACTTACGGTGTGGTTCATTTCAATGGGCTGAGGCGTTTCGAATTCGCTGTTAGGTTCTTTTTCGGCGATTTCGGGGAACGGTCCGACCCAGAATGTTTTGTATTCGGAGACACCCGTTTTCGTGCGAACCTGGAAGGTATGCTCACCCAGGGCACAGTCAGGGGCGATTTTGACGATCGCGGTGCAGACGTTCGCGTTTTTGGGATTCGCTTTGATGTCTTTGAATTCGAATCCTTTTTTGTAGGACAGAATTTCGACTGCATCAGAGAGACGGGCACCAATGAAGGTGAGTTCCAACTCGGTACCCCGTTGTCCCCCTCGAGGACGGACATAGTTCAGACTGGGATCTGTGGCCCAGGCGGAGTCTACGAGTAGTACGCTGAGTGCGAGTGTCAAAATGCCGGTGCAGACAGACTTGAAATTCTGCAGCATCACGGTTCCCCCCTTGGAATGTGAATGTTCGAGAATCAGTTTTTATTTCCGCTGGAACGAGAATGTTAGCACGGGTCAGACCCGTGCTAACAGACTGTTCTTTTAATTCCGGTTAGATTGCTCTCAGACGAGCAACTCTTTGACGACTTTGCCGCCATCAACGATTTCGATGGGACGATCGCCGGGAGCCATCAGTTCTTTGTCTGAGACAATCCCCATGCAGTGGTAAATGGTGGAAGCCCAATCCATAACGGACAGTGGTTTGTCTTCCGGTTCACTGGCAATGGCATCAGACGAACCATAAACCTGACCGCCTTTGATACCGCCACCAGCCATGACCAGACTGAATACTTTTGGCCAGTGGTCGCGGCCGGCAGTACCATTGATTTTCGGAGTACGACCAAATTCACTGCAGACGCAGACCAGGGTGCTGTCCAGCAGTCCGCGGTCGTAGAGGTCTGTGATCAGTGTCGAGAATGCCTGGTCGAAGGAAGGCAGATTCCGTTCGATTCCGGTTTGAATCCGGTCGTGCATGTCCCAGCCACCATAGGTCATGGTCACAAAGCGGGCACCTGCTTCAACCAGACGACGGGACAGCAGCATGCGGGCACCAGCCTGGTTTCGGCCGTAGGCGTCACGCACTTTGGCATCTTCTTTGTCGAGGTCGAAGGCTTCCTGTGAAGCTTTCGATGAGACCATGTCGTAGGCCTGCTTGTAAAAGGTATCAACGGCATCCAGAGAGTCTGCTTTTTCTTTGCTAACAAAGTGATCGTTGACAGCGTCCAGCAGAGAGCGACGGCGGGTGAACCGCTTGTCGTCTACACCACCGGGCAGGTTCAGGTCACGCACTTTGAAACCATTGGAGGCGGGGTCAGCTCCGACGCTGAAAGGAGCGAAGGAAGAGCTGAGGTATCCGGTTCCGGCGAATTCGTTCGGCTGATTCGGGATACAGACATACTGAGGCATGCTGTTCCGGGGACCGAACTCGTGGGTGACGACACTTCCCATGCTGGGGAACTGCAGAGCCGGGCTGGGACGATAGCCGGTGAACATATTATGCGTTCCGCGCTCGTGAGCCGCTTCGCCGTGTGACATGGAACGGCAGACGGTCAGCTTATCCATGATTTTGGCAGTCTTGGCCAGTTTCTCATTGAAACGAACGCCTGCGACGTTGGTTTCGATGGAACCCATCGGTCCACGGTATTCAACGGGAGCGTAAGGTTTGGGATCCCAGGTTTCCTGGTGTGCTGCACCACCTGGGAGATAAATGAAGATCACAGATTTGGCTGTGCCTTCCTTGGTCTCATAATATTTTTGTTCTGCCTGAGCGCTTTTAATACGCAGAAACTCAGGTAGAGTCAGCCCGATTCCACCCGCAAAACCAACGTGTAAAAAGTCACGACGTGATTGTTTGAAGCTCATTGGGTCATCTCCATTTCCGAATGGGGGGATAATTTGTGTCCGGTTATTGGCTCACGGGGCCAGAGGCTAAACGCTTGCAACAGGGTATGAGCACTTAATTCTTATCAGGTTGGAATATAGCCAGTTTAACCTGGCGGATGGCTCTGATCGTCACGGAACGAAACAGAGTTTATCATCAGGCGATTCCGACGAAGCATGCTTCTTGTCATGCATCCGCCAGTGGGGGAAGGAAACTTTTTAATCACCCGAATGCGTATTATGCCAAATTCGGTCTCAGTAATTCAAGGACAATTTCAAATTCGCACCTTCTTGTGCACACCTTGATACCCTATATATCAAACAAAGTTGATGCGAAGATGTCAAGGATTTCCATTTGAAATCCGCTAAGTCCAGAAAAATAGGAGCACGGATCAGAGACCTTTGTTGCTATTTGTCAACAAGACCATCCTGTTCAGAAATCTGGTATAATTTGTCCGCTTTGAGATTTTCCAGAGTCGTCACTTTTCCAGACGGCCATTGGATGTTCACGGACTGAATTTCTGTTTCCGTGCCGAGCCCAAACGTAACGGGCAGCTCCGTTTGTGAGATATAGCTCCGGGTGGGCATCAGCAGACGGCTCTGAGTACCTGTCTTCGTTTTAATTCTGACTTCGGCTCCCAGAGCATCATGATTGGAGACAAGCTGGTTCGGTTTCTGGTCTCCAGCGGGCGCACTGGTCAACCGGAAGCGAACCCAGTGATTGCCCGTTGCCTGCTCATTACGGAGCAGGCGTGGCTTATTTCCAGTGGTCATAATGAGCAGATCCAGATCGCCGTCTGCATCGATGTCGGCAAAGGTTGCACCGCGACCGACCAGTGGTTTCACAAAATCGGAACCAACGAGCGCTTCTCCCAGCGGCAGGAATTCCGTGGCGTGTTGTGCTCCGCAGTTCCAGAACAGCTGTGGTGACTGTTCATAATGCTGGCGTTCCTGGACGATGTTGATGTCTTCCTCCAGGTGACCGTTGGCCGAGAATAGATCGAGCCTGCCATCCAGGTCGGCATCGAAGAAGAAGACACCAAACGTGAGTGCCATGCGGGTTTGTGGTCCCAGACCGTTCGAGACCGCTTCGTCAATGAACTGCATCTCTTTTCCGGGGGAAGTGTAGAGGGCCGTCATTTCGTTGGCGAAGTTCCCGATGGCAATGCCGAGGGTTTCGTCATTGCGGAAGGTTGCGATATCGACGCCCATGGCACCACGGGCATTGCCGTCCATATCAAAGGCGACACCCGAGAGTGCAGCGATTTCTTTGAAGGTGCCATCCTGTTGATTGTGAAACAGCAGGTTCTGGACGGTGTCGTTCGTGATCAATACATCCAGGTAACCATCCTGATCAAAATCATAGAAATGCAGGCCCAGAGATTTTGCCAGTGGGACTCCCGTGCCGGGAGAAATGATTTTGAGTCCCGCCTGGTCAGTCTGATCCCGAAAGGTGCCGTTCCCCAGGTTCTCGTAGAGCAGGGGATTTACGCCGTTAAAGTTCTGGGGACGACCATAAGCGCGGATTCCCCCTTTCAGGGTAAAGTTCTGAGCGCGGTCGTAGGCGGGGGTCCAGTCAACGTAGTTGCAGACCAGCAGGTCGAGGTCGCCATCCCGGTCATAGTCAAACCAGCCACAACTGGTGCTCCACAGTTTATCGGGACCGCCGACACCTGCCTGACTCGTCACATCGACAAATCGGTTGCCTTCATTTTTAAACAGATAGTTGGATTCCAGGCAGGAGACGAACAGATCCACCAGGCCATCGTTGTTATAGTCTCCACAGGCGACGCCCATGCCATACATCGAAATATCCAGCCCCATGTCTTCAGTGACATCTTTGAATTTACCTGTGCCATCATTCTGGTAGAGTGCCAGCGATGATGCATCGGGTTTTACTTTCCTCGAAGAGTCGGTCCAGGGCCAGTCGGTAGAACCAACGAGCAGCAGGTCCTGATCGCCGTCGTTATCATAGTCAAAGAAGGCCGCACCGCCCCCCATGGTTTCCGGCAGCAGTTTTTCGCCGGCAGCACCATTGTTGTGGACAAAAGCGATGCCTGCTTCCTCGGTAATGTCTTTAAACGGAATCTTGGGAAGGATGATTTCTTCCACTTCCCGTTTTTCAGGCAGAGAGAGTGGCGTCTCCTTGACCACGGTTTCCGGTTCGTTGAGCCGGTTTACCAGAAAGACGGTACCGCCGATGACCGCCAGGACCAGCATCACGGAGAGTGAATACCAGAAGGCGCGGCCGATCGACTCGTCGTTCTGTTCGGTCTCTTCTTCGAGATTCGGACCAAGTTCCAGATCGGTATTGTTCTGATCTGTCATGGGAAAATCCTTGAGCTGTTTATCAGTCACCGCAGGCGTCAGTCCTTGAGGGCTGTCGCATTCGGTTTGGTTTCAGTCTTACGATGTAACGAGTAAATCACAGGTTGTTCTGCAGCGTGGTTAGCTGCAGGGTACTTCTCACGGGCCTTGCGTTCGGCAAAACCGCGTGCGGTATCGTCCACTTTATACTTCAGGTGCAGCTTACGATGCTCCTCGGACAGTTCCTGTTTTCCCAACTGGTCGTAGATCAGCGACAGGTTGTAGTGCGCTGTCACGTTTTCCGGATCGAGGACCAATGTTTTCTGGAACTGGTCCACCGCCTGATTGAGTAACTGGTCCCGTTGATCCCGATTGGCTTCGGTACGGAACCGTTTGGCCTGATCGAACAGGTTTTGTCCCAGGTCGTTGATGACCACGTAATCTTTGCTGAAATCAAAGCCACGACTGGTGCGTTCTTCGGTCTGGTCTTCCAGGACACTGCGATAGTTCTTCTCGGCTTCCTCCAGGTGTCCCTGTTGCTGGTTCACCTTGCCGCTCAACCAGGCGAGCGTCCACGGCGGGGCGGGGGGATCGGTGAAGGTCGAGGCTTTCTGCAGGGCCTCGACGGCGTCCTGCAGTCGTCCTTCGCGGAAGTAGACCCGCGCCAGGTTCAGAGAACCATCATAGCGGCCCAGTTGATCAACGTGGCTGAACGCCTCGGCGGCCTGACGCAGTTCGGCTTTTCCTTTGAGGAACAGCCCGATGCCATAATCGTTCCAGCGCTGCCATTCCGGGATCTCTACTTTTTTGTTTTCAACTTTCGCTTCCACACCCTCCACGGGGAAGGTAATCGTGTCGGAGGCGATGGTGGTGATGGGCAGCGTATTCACATAAGGTACTCCCGGTTCTTTCCAGGAGAGCTTCTGTCCTTTCTCTTCCAGGGAAGAGGCGACGTACTGCATGTAATGCGTATCGAATTTGCGATACTGCAGTTTCGCTTCGACGGTTACCGGTTCGGTCAGGTCGTCGGGCAGGTTGAGTTCGTAATGCACGGTCTGGCCGGCACCGGGGGGCATCTGATTGTTATACAGGGCCACGAAGATGTCCTGGGCATTACGCCGGTCGATGCGATTGCCTTCTCGGTCAATCACAAACGCATTCACGAAATGCGACCAGGGATCCACGGTGCCATCCGCTTCCTGGGAACCGCTGCGGCCGATAATCCGGTCGCCACTTTTGACGGTGACATCCAGCCAGATTTCGTTGGAGTCGGCTGTTCCCTGGGTGAAGTGGTGGCCGACTTTCAATGTACGCAGCACCGTTTCCAGGAGATACTTGTGCCCCGGTTTCAATGTGGGTACTTCCGGTCGCAGTGGTGCAGTCAGCTTGCCTTCGATACTGCCTTCCTCGCGGATGCCGAAGAAGTCGACGCGGAGGTTGTCTTTCAGGAATTCCTGATGGACGGCCACGGTTTCCTGATCACCCCGCAGGGCGGCGATACCTGTGTTCGCGGCGGGGAACAGGTGGTTGTGCACGCTGAGTTCCTTCGCGCCGTAGAAGTGACGGGCACCGAAGTCGTTCGACTCTTTCGCGGGCATGTGGCACTTGTTGCAGTTTTCCTGTGCCTTGGGGGGATAATAGAAACTCCGCGCTCCATGGCCGGAGACCCCACTCAGCAGGAAGGAATCATAATGGTTCTGTCCGCGCAGGAATTTGTATTGATTGAGTTCCTCGGGCAGATGCACCTTGTGACAGGTACCACAGAATTCGGTCGATTTATGGAAGTCTTTCAGGAAGGTCTTCTTATGGAATTCCGGCTTCGCTTTGACCAGCTGATTGTTGACCCATTGCAGGAACGGATTGTCGCTGTAGGCGAAGGGGTAATGGATCGGTTCTTCGATCGTGTAGTCACTGTTGCCGCGGACACTGTTAACGTGCGTAATCGCATGGCAGGTCGTGCAGGTGATGCCGGCCTGGGCGGTGATGTGATTGATGTCGTCAAAGTTCGGATCATCAAAGGCGCCACTGAAGAACGGAACCGGATCGTGGCAACCCGCACAGAAGCGGGAGGCCTGCAGGTTGCCGTCACGTTCGAATGCGACCTTCCGTGTTTCGCGTACCGAGGCCAGGTAGGTCGGGTTATTAAATGAACTGAAACGGTGAACGCTCTTAGACCAGTCTTTATGAGTATCGGGATGACACTTCTTACAGTAGTCATCCATCATCAGTGCTTTGGAGGGGATGAAGTCCCCCGTGGAGGTGCGGGCCAGGGAGGGGAAGAAGTATTTCTCACCCGATTCCGGTCCGACGACATTCCATTTACGGGGATCGGCGGAATGGAACATCAGCATGCCGATGACCATGGCCGTAATCACTCCCATATAAGACAATCCGGCTTTCCAACGAATCTTGGGACCTACCAGCCGGTGTAACCAGTAGAGCCAGAGCGCAAATATGGGAGCGATCACGTGGCACCAATACGTGATGGATCGGGCAGTGGGATTCTTTAAATCAAAGGAACCGATACGTAGCAGCAGCAGTCCGGAAATCAGTACCAGGCAGGAGATAATAAACAGGCCGTACCCCACGCGTACCGCGCGGCGGTTGAGCCGATTTTTTGTGTTATAAATGTGAACAATGCCGAACAGAATGAATGGCGCCAGGAGCAGCAGCCCCAGAATCAGGTGCGCCAGAAACATGTACTGATAGAACCAGTTTTCCAGAGTCTCGCCACTCAGCCAGTCATAGGTAGTGATACTGACCAGGTAGATCGAGTTCGCCCCTAACAGCGCAACCAGGAAAAATAACAGATATAAAACTTTGCGCAACTTTGGTCCGACGGCACGGCGGACGATGCGACGGGGCCGTGATTCATTCACGGACGTATCAGTGGTAGCCATGGTTAAAAGAAATCCTGCACAAACTGTCTGTGAGGGGAATCGGCTGAGTTTAGAATTCCAGCAGCGCGCAGTCGCGAGTCTGTTGTATCAGACGCGGAGCGGCGCAAGCAGATTCCCTGAAACACAACAGAGACATTGTCCCTGTGACGATCGCGTTTCAGACAGCAGAAGTGCGGGGAGGACGATCAATGCGCGTGCGGCAGGCATTCGTGTAGTGCCGATTCTGACCCAAAATGGCAGCGGTCAGCGGCGCTCCTGATTTCAGCTCAACCCGGGCGAAGGCACAGGCGGGCTTTGAGACCGTTAACACGATAACTGGTGATTCAGGAGCCGGATCGGGCAGATGGTTCTGGCACTCGGGACCGGAGCAGGGCTGCTGGGCCGGCACAGGCTGGGCATGCGTCAGCTGATCGGTATCTACCTTAGCTGGTTCCGGAGAGCCTGCATGATGTAGATAATCGCCGCAGGTCGCGTGGGCAGACGAGAGCGAGGTCAGCGTCAATACGTAGACCGCCCCTGCTGTCAGCAGGTAACGCAAAACGGATTGCCAGTGAAATCGATCAGACATGTCACACACGAAATGTACGGTGAAGCGATACTTACAGGTAGAACCTGAGCCCCGATACAGAGCTCTCTCCTTATATATTACTGCGGCATCCACTTAAATCCGAGTAAAAATCGGAGAAGTTATCGGAATCAAGCCGGTTTTTTACTGCTCCCGTATGCCTGTTCAGGCCCTGGATCCTCAATTGGGGGTTGACGAATTTTTGTATTCCGAAGACACTTTCCCCGCTTTGTGCCCGAGTGGGGGCTCAGTCTGGCCAAAGAAGCAGGAAGCGAAAAGGGATACGGACATGATTAATTGGCGCATGATGCGATACCGACTGGAATATCTGGTATTTCAGACCCTGGTCTGTGTGGTTCGATCATTACCGCTCAGGGAGTCGGTGAAACTGGCTAAAGGGCTGGCGTTTGTCATCCACCGTTGTCTGCCGCGTAAGATGACCCGGTATCATGTCGCTGCTGAAAACCTGCGGACTGCCTTTGGTGAAGAACTTTCAGAAAAAGAAATCGACGAGACGATCTATCAGATGTGGACGCATCTGTTTCGTATGATCGTCGAGATTATTCAACTACCTCGCAAACTGCACCGGGGTAATATCTTTGATGTACTCGACTTCGATTATCCCCCCGAACTGATTACCGCCCTCTGTTCCGGGCGACCGGTGATTCTGCTCAGTGGTCATTATGGTAACTGGGAGATTGCAGTCTCGGTATTCGGTCTGTTTGGCTTTCCCATGGGTGTTGTGGCACGGGAACTGGATAATCCTTACCTGAATAAATGGTTCGCGCAGTTCCGTCAGCACACCGGCCACAGGGCGATGGCGAAAAGTGGTGGTTACGATGACATGGTCGCCACGATCGAACGACGGGGCCATTTGGCGCTGCTGGGCGATCAGGATGCCGGCAAGCGGGGACTGTTTGTGAACTTCTTTGGCAAACCGGCTTCGACATTCAAGTCGATTGCCCTGCTGGCACTCGAGTACCGGGCCTATATCTGTGTGGGTTATGCCCGCCGTTTGCCTGATGACTTCGAACAGAATCAGTGGATCAAATTTGAGATGGGTTGTGAAGAGTTGATCGACGCTACCAAATGTGTCTCCAAAGACCCGGTTGGCGAACTTACGCAACAGTTTACCTCGTCGCTGGAAAAGGCAATCCGCAAATCACCCGAACAGTATTTCTGGGTCCATCGCCGCTGGAAGAGTCAGCCACGTGTGCGTGAGAAAAAGAAACGCCAGGCAGAGCCGATTGCGGAAAAAAGAGCCGCCTGAATTGATTCCCGCCCGCGTCTCCACTACAACCTGATTGAGGAAGAGCCGGCGTCAGTGAACCCGGAAACGCGAATATCAGTCTGGAGTGATGAATGGGAAACAAAGTGCGGATCGCCGATGTAGATCAGGTTCCGGAAGGGACCGCTGCCGAGTTTGTGGCGGAAGATCGCATTATCGCCCTGTTCCACGTTGATGATCAATATTATGCAATGGACGGTGTCTGTCCCCACGCGGGGGGACCACTGGGTGAGGGCGCTTTGACGGGCACGGTGGTGACCTGTCCCTGGCATGGCTGGCAATTCGATGTGACTACCGGCCAGCATTGCCTGAATGAGCGGCTCTGCCATCCGACTTATCCTGTGACTGTTGAAGCAGACGGAATTTATGTTGAGCTGCCAGACGCAAATCCCTGATTATTTATTGAGTCTCGAAACAGCGATATGAAGTATCAAGCGGTTATTTTTGATTGCGACGGTGTACTGGTCGACAGCGAAACCCTGGGAAACCGGGTACTGGCGGAGATGATTACCGACATTGGTTTTCCGCTGTCTCCTGAAGATGCGGTGCAGCAGTTCAAGGGGGGCAAGCTCGCGGATTGCCTAGCGGTGGTCGAATCACAAATGGGACAGAAGCTACCGGCAGATTTTGCCACTCAGGTAAGGGCACAAATGGCGGTGGTATTTCAGTCCGAGCTCCAGCCGATCCTGGGAGTTCGAGAAGCGTTGGAAGCGATTCCCGTACAGAAGTGCGTCGCTTCAAACGGTCCCGAAGAAAAAATGGCACTCACGCTCAAAATCACCGATCTGGCCCGCTTCTTTGACGGCCGGATTTATTCGGCTTATACGGTGGGAGTCTGGAAACCCGAACCGGACCTTTACCTGTATGCAGCTTCCCAGATGGGCGTCCGTCCGGAAGACTGTGTGGTCATTGAAGACAGTCATCTGGGAGTCCAGGCAGCGGTCGCAGCGGGCATCCCGGTACTGGGTTATGCCGACCATAGTTCACCTGCCGAACTCGAAGCATTGGGAGCACAAACCTTCCGATCCATGCAGGAACTGCCGGAGTTGCTTGGGTTTACTGCCCCACATTCCGGCAACTGAACGCTGGTCGTTGATTTTCGCTCGGCAATCTTTGCTGTTTCAATATTCTACAGGCGGTCTCAATGCGCGAAAATCGCCGATCGTCTGGTAATTCTTACATTGCCGATTTCAAATTAGAGAAACTGGCGAGATCTTACAGCCGCTATTTTCAGAAAAAACTGAACTTTTTCTTTCAAGAAGCCAAATTGCTGAAGCCGATAAATACTATGAGGTCGGGTCAAACCCGGTCTCTTGTTTGTTCAGCTCAATGGTTTTGATGATTGTCTGCGGGGTGTTTCCCCTGCCCGAGAGCGGAGTCTGTCGGTCAATTCATCAGCGAGTTCGAAATAGGAAGGATCCGCCATGCAACATCGGCTTCGTATATTCACGGGTGAAGAAGATACTCTCGATCAGGCAGAAAGCCTGGTGAATGTTCGCTTTGGTGAAATTGCTGACGCTCTGGCTGAGGCAGTCTATTACCGCCGCACCTGGGTCTCTGATTTCTCAGAAGACGAAGTGAAAATTCCCGCAGATCTCTATGCAATTCTGACTGCATACAGTCATCTCCGTCCGGGCGCCTGATGGTCTCCCGACCTCTTTCCCAAAAGTTTCTGATCAGTGCGCTGGTGGTCTCAGGACTCTATCTGATCATTCTGGGAGCCCAGCGTTTTTATGAGCATTATCAGGTAAGGCAGATTGCGCTTGAGTTTGTGTCCGCCCTGGAAACAGGCAACCAGGCACGAATTCGCGCTCTGCTGACCCCTGATAAAGCCGATCTGGCCGACCAGCTCAAACAGGAATCTCAGGACAGCACGGCCCCGCTGGATTGTCGGGTACTGGATGTGAAAATCGAGGGTGGTGCAGCCCAGGTTCGCATTCAGATTCAAAAAGAGGGCTATGCCATCAAGCCTGACATTCATCTCTTAAAAAGTCAGACCGGAGTCTGGAAAGTCGCCTCCATCTCACAGGCAAAAGTCGACCCGCTCTGGTATGATCAGGAAAACCGGAAGTACCGGGAGGAACTGATCAAAGAGGGGGTTCCGCCTCAGGAAGTTCAAGGACGCGTGCTGGCAAAGGAACTGGCTCGTGCCCTGGATACGAGTGTGGAAGACCCTGCTCAAGATTCGGCCACTCCCTGAAAATACAATAAGCTTGCCCGCCTGTTTACCCTGATGAGGTAGCCATGTCTGAGATGACCTCTCTCGCCAAACGTGCTCTGCAGATCTGGAAGAGCGGTGTCCGGGCCGTTGATTCCCAGTGCCTGGTCCGCCAGGCGATCCAGGTTTCGGACCAGGAACTCTCGATCTGTGGTCATAACTTTCCACTCGCAGGACACGAAAATCTGGTTGTCGTGGGAGCCGGTAAAGCGGGGTCCGGGATGGCGGCCGGAGTCGAAGCAGCTCTGGCCGGCTCTCCTCTGCTGGAACGTTGTCGCGGCTGGGTGAATGTTCCCGCTGACTGTGTCAGAAAACTCAGCAAAATCAATCTCTATCCCGCACGCCCTGCCAGTCTGAATGAGCCTACGCCGGAAGGCGTCTATGGATCGCGGCAGATTCTGAAAATGATCTCTCAGCTTCAACCGGATGATCTCTGCCTGGTGTTAATCTCGGGGGGCGGCAGTGCATTGTTGCCCGCTCCACTTCCGCCGGTGACACTGGAAGACAAACAGGCCGTCACGCGGCTGCTGATGTCGTCTGGAGCTACGATTCAGGAACTCAACTGTGTCCGCAAACAGATCTCCCAGGTGAAAGGAGGCCGTCTGGCGCAGGCTGCCACCTCCGGGACGGTGATCGCACTGATTATCTCTGATGTCGTGGGAGATCCGCTGGATATCATTGCCTCGGGACCGACTGTAACAGACCCTGCAACCCCGGAAGAAGCGATCTGGGTTCTGGAACATTATGCCACGGATCTGAACCTGGTTCCGAAGTCGGTCTGGCAGGTATTACGCGCGAACGAGGATGAACCCGAAGCGCGCAGGGCACAGCCACAGGCAAACGTCATCAACCAAATAATCGGCAGCAATGCGACTGCCCTGTCGGCTGCTGAGAACGCGGCCCGTAGTCTGGGTTATGAAGTCTACTCGCTGGGTTCGACGAATGAAGGGGTTGCTTCAGAAGTGGGTATCGATCTGGCCGAACTCTGTCTGAAGATTCGCAGTGGTCAGGGACCGGTAACGCGGCCTGCCTGTATTTTGAGTGGCGGTGAGCCAGTGGTCGATCTTTCCTCCACTCCGCGTCCCGGTAAAGGGGGACGCAATCAGGAAGTCGTTCTGGCTGCACTTCAAAGGCTCTGGGAAGAAGATTTGACAGACGTCTGTCTGCTTTCAGGGGGCACCGATGGTGAAGATGGTCCGACCGATGCGGCCGGTGGAATCATTGATGCCCGTACCCAAAAGAAGGCGCAGGAGCTAGGGATGAACGTCGACGACTATCTGCAGACGCACAATGCCTATCCCTGCCTGTCGCAAATCGGGGGCTTGATCAAGACCGGAGCGACACAGACCAACGTCATGGATTTACGGGTCGCACTCATCGGTTAAGGAGTTACACCGGCTGGCAAATGATACCTGCCTCAGAAGTTTCCGCAGCAGGCTGCAGATCATTCCGGGAGAGAGCACGCACGACGGTGAGATCATCGTGTGCCAGCAGATTGAGAATCGTCTCATTGTTGCTACCATCCAGCAGCTTGACGATCGGTGTGCCGTAGTGCTGTCGATTGGTACGTATCACCTGGGCCCGTTGACCGTTATTCAACTCGACCAGTGATCCGACCGGATAGAGTGAAATGGACTGCAGTAAAGCGCGAACTGCCTGGACGTCAAGTTTGCCGTGGGCGGCGTCGAAAATCAGCTGTTCCGCAGCCTGGTAGGGCAGTAACCCTGGAGACAGTGCATGGTCCGAAACGAGATTGATGTATTCATCGGCAACGGCGGCAATTTTGGACAGAGGATGAATCTGATTCCCCTGCTGCCCGCGCGGATAACCCGATCCATCACAGCGTTCGTGAATCTGGTAAGCCACCATCCGGGAGACCATCGGAATTTCATGCAGCTGATTGAGCAGGTCGTAGGTGAGAATCGGATGTTTTTTCACTTCCAGTCGTTCGAGCTGGCTGGCAGGCTCGTGGCTCAGCGAAGTGCAGGCTGTGATTTTCTGCATGCCCACATCATGTAACAGGCAGCCGATGGAGAGCTGCGATAATGTATCGCGGTCCAGTCCCAACTGTGTGCCCATCGCCAGGGCCAGGCTCGACATCTGCAAGCCGTGTCTGCAGAGATTTCCATCCTCTACAGGTGCCGTCCCTTCCAGCACAAACAGGTCCAGATCATCAGACAGTTGTGCGAGAGAAACATCAGTCATGTTATTGAGCTGTGACATGCTGACACTGGTTGTGATCAGCAGCTGTTTGTAGATCTCCCCGGTCGCTTTGGTCAGTACTCGGAATTGTTCGTGGTATTTCGATTGCAGGGCAGGGACGTAGTCCGTGGTTTGAACCGGACTGACCTGGTGCAGGAAAGAACTGGTCTGAATCTGCCAGGGGGATCCTGCCTGTCGGGTTTCAGGCGCCTGACGCTTTCTGCTGGAAACGCTGGTGCGCAGTTGAGTCCGTCGGCGTTTGAGTCTTCGCGCCGACCCTGGTTCTGACTGCTGGCTTTCCCCTTCGGGAAGCATCAGATTGGACAGGTCCCGTTCGTGGACCCGCACGCTGCGGATACCACGCTTTTTCAGGCTTTCAATATATGCCTGAGTGATTTTCTTACCGCGGGCCAGCAGCAGGATGTTTTTTTCGGCTTCCGCCTCATAAATGGGAGCCTGCAGGGTAACCCCGATACGCAGGCGGTCAATATCCAGCGCGGTGTAAGGACTGTTTTTCTTGTCAGCAGCTTTTGAAACCATAGGATTGAGACGCTGTTCTGATGCTTTCAGGTCAGGGGGGCTACGATCACAGTCGTGGCATGCGGAATGGCTGTCTGCGCATTCCTCCCCGTAGGGTCGCTAGCTTCATCAAAGCTATGTCAGGCGCAGCGAAGGACAAACGGGAAGATGCGAACAGGTACCAGATGCAGGCAGTTCGGCGTCAAAGATGAGGACTGTAGCAGTTGCAACGATTGATCAGCGGCGTTGAAACGACACTGAGGGCCCGATTTCAGTTGCGTTCCTGCTGGTAGAGTGCGGTGAGGAACTCCTCGATGCTTTTGAACTTCTGGCCATCCTCGGCCATGGTCTCTACCTTGTCGCGGGCTTCGTTTGCGGAATATCCCAGACTGAGTAGCGCCTCGTAGGCTTCGCCGAAGACATCGGTCTGTGCTTCATCGGCAGGGAATTCCTTGGCGACAATCAGGGCAAACTTGGCCATCTTGCGGCGGAGCTTGGCGACGATCCGTTCTGCCACCGCGGGGCCGATGCCGGGGAGTGTCGTGAGTTGCTTGATGTCTTTTTCTTCGATCGCGGTGGCGACCTCTTTCACGGGACGCACCATGGCCCTTAGCGTTTTCTTGACGCCCACGCCATCCACCGAGCAGACCAGTTCAAAGAACTCCCGCTCCGCATGGCTCATGAAACCGATCATCCGCGGAGTCAGTCGCCCTTTCTGCGGGTTCCCCTCGATGTATTCGATGGTTTTGAGACTGACCTCTTTACCGATCAGAGGTTGCAGCTGACGACGGACAAACTCGGGGATAAACACTTCATAGTCAAAGGCCCCCACCGAGATGATCGCCTCGGTCAGACTCAGTTCGCTCAATTGGCCACGGATATTTGTAATCATGGGAATGCTGTTCTCAGGGGATAAGAGTGTTTAATTCAGAAGCAGGCCACACGAATCGTATGGTAGTGACACAGCGCTGCTGCGAAGGCATCGGCGACGTCGTTCGGTTCCAGGATGGTTTTTAATCCGAGTTCGTTTTTGATCGCATGCTGCATCTGTTCTTTCGATGCACGGCCACTGCCCGTAATCAGGCGTTTGATCTGCGTGGGAGTGTAATGCACCACGGGGACGCCGGCGTCGTGGGCGGCAAACAGGATAGCGCCGCGCGCATGCGCCATGATGATCGAACTTTTGGGAAATTTGGGAGTCGTAAACACCTGCTCGATGACCATCACGTCAGGGCGATACTCGGCAATCACTTCCCGGATTCCCGAGGCAATTTCATGCACCCGCGCCGCGAGGTTCATCTCCTGGTTCGAACGGATGATGCCTCCCTCGCACAGCACCGGACCCCGGGCCGACTGTTCCAGCAGGGCGTAACCCGTGCGGTTCAGGCCCGGGTCAATTCCCAGATACCGTGTGGCAGGTGTCAACTCTTCATCATCCATTGTCGAGTTTGCCTTCATATGTGCTCAAACGACTCCGTTCGAAACAGGTGCCCGGCGGAATTACCCCCGCCGCCACAAACTGCCTTCGGGACGGTCTTCCACAGTGATCTGGCAGGCAGCCAGTCCATCGCGGATTTTGTCGGCAATGTCCCAATTCTTGTTGGTGCGGGCATCCTTGCGGATATCGATGATCAGCTCCATCAACTGGTTGACCAGACCATCGTCGGCTCCCTGTTCTTTCACGGGGGCTTTGCGGAAGACGCCCAGCAGATTGGAGAGCTCTTTCAACAGGCAGGCACCTGTTTTGAGAGCGGCAACCATCTGCTCGTTATCTTTGCCGGGACCGTCCAGTTTCTGTTCGTGGATCAACGCGTTTAATGCGGAACGCAGTTCAAACAGGACGCCGATTGCACCGCTGGTGTTGAAATCGTCGTCCATCGCTTCCCAGAACCGCTGGCGGAGTTCAGCCAGCTGCTGGAAGTATTCGCCCGGCTCCCCTTCCAGCGTGACAGATTCGTCCCGCTTCTGGGCAGTTGCCAGGTCATAGAAGCTTTCGCCAGTGATTCGCTCAAATGTTTCAAAGAACCGATAAAAGCCTTCCATGCCCTTGCCGGTTTCACTGATGTTTTCATCGCTGAAGGCAATCGGGCTGCGGTAATGCGTGGAGAGCAGGAACAGACGCACGATTTCGGGGGGATGCACCGCGAACAGTTCTTTCACGGAAGCGGCTCCCTTGGAACCGGAGAGCTTATCGGCTTCCTGTGCCTGCTGATCGACGACCACGTCTCCGTGACGATCGTGCTGACCACCGACTTTGCCGGCTGCATCGCTGGCCTGCATCAGACCATTGTGCACCCAGTAACGCACGTACGTCTTACCGGTGCAGCATTCGGACTGGGCTCGTTCGTTTTCATGATGGGGAAACATCAGGTCCAGACCGCCGCCATGAATGTCGAAAGAATCACCCAGCAGTTTGCGGCTCATCGCGGAACATTCGATGTGCCAGCCGGGGCGACCGGGACCCCAGGGGCTGTCCCACGCCGGTTCACCCGGACGCGATTTCTTCCACAGAGCGAAGTCAGCCGGATTCTTTTTCTTGTCGTTGGCTTCCACACGGGTGCCGGCAATCATCTCTTCGATCTTCCGACCACTCAGGCATCCGTAGTTGTTGTCTGACTCCGCTGAAAAATAGACATCGCCGTCCAGCGGGTAAGCGTTCCCCTGGTCGATCAGCGTCTGGATGATTTCCAGCATCGCGTCGATGTAGTCGGTTGCTTTGGGGAAATCGGTGATGGTATCAATGCCCATTGTTTCCAGGTTATCGAAGTAATCCTGGGTCATCTCGGCCGCCAGCTTTTCAACCGAAATGTTCTTTTCGGCTGCCCGATTGATCAGCTTGTCATCAATGTCCGTGATGTTGTTGACGAACTTGACTTCATAACCGTTGTACTTCAGGTAACGGGCGATGGTGTCGATGATCACCGGGCCGACCATGTGACCGATGTGCGAATGCTTGTAAACCGTGGGGCCGCAGAGATAAATGCCGACCTTCCCTGGTTTGATCGTCTGGAAATCTTCTTTTTTGCGACTCAGCGTGTTGTAAATTCTTAGCGTCATATTCCTGGATACCTGAATTTCTTCCTGTTCTCAAAAAACGAGTTCTAACGTCGCAGCAGAACGACAGCGTCGGCGGTCATTGCTTCCTGTCTTCCGACCGGTCCGACCCGTTCTCCCGTTTTGGCTTTAATGTTGACCTGTTGTGTGTCGAGCTGCAGTGTCTCTGCAACCGACTGGCGTATTTGTGGCTTATAGCTGGCTAGTTTAGGACGTTCCGCCGAAATTGTGCAATCCAGGTTTATGATTTGCCAGCCGGCCTGCTGAACTTCTGCAAAGGCAGCCTGCAACAGTTTCCGGGAATCGGCGCCTTTCCACTGGGGATCGGTATTGGGGAACATCTCGCCGATATCCCCCAGACCGGCTGCTCCCAACAGGGCATCGGTGATTGCATGCAGCAGAACATCCGCATCACTGTGTCCAACCAGACCCAGTTCAAAATCAATTTCCACCCCTCCCAGGATCAGCGGATATTCCGCCTGCAGACGATGACAGTCCTGGCCATAACCGACACGCAGGTCGGGCAGCTGTTCCTTAAGAGATTGAGTAGCCATGAGTTTTGTTCGCAGTTCTGGTTAGAAATCGAACCGGTTTCACCAAATAAACTGTTCGGTTGAATATCGTTTTCGGTTCGAGGCGTGAAAGCACGCAGATCATAGCTGGAGCTGTCAAACAAGGCAATATGAGCCGGTGCTGAGAAAGACTTCCTGCTGTATTGTCCCTAGGAAAAAAACGTTTTTCGTCATCTGAGCAGCCACAGACAGCATTCTCCAATTTCAAATTGACATAAATCCTGAATAGTAATAGACTCCCCATCCCTTCCCGTCCATCGGACAACAGCATCTCTGCGTTCTTCGCTCTCAACCAGATCTCTGACCCTTTCCATGAAGTTAGTATCCCTTAAATTCTGTTTACTGTTTCTCACACTGGCCTGGCTGGCTCTGTTGATTACCGGCTGCGCGCTGATGCGTGAAGGGGCCGTACTGGGATTGGGTAAGTATACGGAAACGAACACCGTCAACAAGCTCCCATCCATACCCGTCTCACAGGACGCGATGCAGGTGGAAATTGTGTTCGTCGAACGTCCGGTGACCGATCCGCTGCTCGGGTCTGCCCTCTGGAACGAAGTCGATGAAATCGGTGCGATTCAACTGACCGACCAGGAAAAACTGAACCAGAACGGTTTGCGGGTCGGCCACGTAAGCTCGGTGCCTCCGATGGCACTGCAGACGCTCTTGGGATTGAAATCACATTTCGGCGGTATCAAGAAGGAAGAAGAATCGCTGCTGCTCTCCGGTAGACGGCTGATGCTGCGATCCGGGGTACCCACTGATATTCAGACCAGCGAGCTGTTTGACAAGTGCACGCTGAATCTGATCACAGACGACGATGAAGAGCCCCTCGAGGTCAAAGAATTCGAACAGGCCCGCTGTGTGTTCCGCGTCAAAGCACATAAAATGCAGGATGGCTGGGCCCGGTTGGAGTTTACACCCGAGGTCCACTACGGTGCGCAACAGCTCAGGCGCACCGCTACCAATATTGGCTGGCAGCTGGAAAACCGACAGAATACCAGCCCACTCTATAATCAGAAGTTCGAAGTCACACTGAATGTCGGCGAAATGGCCATCATTACTGCCACCGACGATGTTCCCGCCAACTCAGCCGGCCGACTCTTCTTCCGTGGCGAAGGATCAAAGGAAGACATCCAGAAAATCCTCGTAGTCCGCCTGGCCAACATGTCCAAAATGGATGTGACCCGCTCTAAATAACTTCTGCGGCGATAAAAAAAGTGAGCTGCCCCGCCTGGAGACAGCTCACTTGATATCAGCATTTTACGCTTTCGGCTTGTAGGATTAGACCTTGCCGAAGATCGTTTTGCCTGAGGAGTAGAGGTCGTCGCAGGCTTCGCCCATACGTTCGACAACACCCATTTCGGCAGCTTTCAGGTAGCTACGTGGATCGTAGACTTTCTTGTTACCGACTTCGCCGTCGATCTTCAGCACACCATCGTAGTTCTTCATGATGTGATCAACGACAGGACGGGTGAAGGCGTACTGGGTGTCGGTGTCGATGTTCATTTTCACAACGCCGTATTCCAGAGTTTCACGCAGCTGGTCTTCGGGAGTTCCTGAACCGCCGTGGAATACGAGGTCGAATTCGGCTTCTTTGCCGTACTTCGCCATGACAGCTTCCTGACCGGCTTTCAGAATTTCCGGACGCAGTTTGACAGCACCCGGTTTGTAGCTGCCATGTACGTTACCAAAGGTGGCAGCGAACATGTAACGACCCAGACCGTTCAGAGCTTCGTATACGGCAACCATGTCTTCGGGAGTCGTGTAGAGCTTGTCGGCGGGCTGATCGGAGTTATCGACGCCGTCTTCTTCACCACCAACAACACCCGCTTCCACTTCCAGAATGATTTCATTCTCGGCACACAGTTTCAGCAGGTCGACTGACAGTTCCAGGTTTTCTTTTAAGGGCAGTTCTGAAGCGTCCAGCATGTGAGACTGGAACAGGTTCGGCAGGCCAGCTTCCCGGCGACGGGCGGTTTCTGCGATCAGCGGCTTCAGGAAGGAATCGACCTTGCCGGGCTGACAGTGGTCGGTATGCAATGCGATCAGCACATCGTATTTTTCTGCCAGACGATGCGTGGCCTCTGCCAGAATGATTGCACCCAGAACCGCATCCTTCGGGTCCAGACCGGAAGCGAACTGGCCACCACCGGTGGAGACCTGAATAATTCCGTCTGATTTTTTATCGGCAAATGCTTTGAGGGCTCCGTTGATGGTCGGCAGTGAAGTCACGTTCATCGCGGGATAGGCATAGCTGCCCTCTTGAGCGGCATCCAGCATCGCGGCGTATTGAGCTGGGGTGGCAATCGGCATTGGTTTGTTCCTGTTCAGTAAAAAGTTGAAAATATGATAATTCTGAATGCATCCGGTCAGGCCGAAGTCGCCCTCAGCTTGACCCTGATCAGTCTGTAACGCTCTCCCGGAATTAGCGAGAGGTTGTTTCCATCACGTCAGACGAGCAGCAGAGTACCGGAAGGAGTTTAGAGAGAATGGAATCAGGCTTCCGGCCATTCAGAACGTGTTACCCAGAGTATTCAAACATTGAGACAGCTTTTCACTCTGTTTCTATACTGTTTATTATCAAGTTCTGCCCGCACCTTCAAGTGTCCCGCGCTGCCTCAGACACGATTGTCTGTGGATGTTCGGACGGCCTCCCGCATAGTCTGCCTATCATCTGACAGTGAAAGAAGTTAGTTTCAGAACTTTCTTCAGTAAATGCAGCGCGCCCCTCAGGGACTCAGGGGGGAATTCGAAGGAGATTCACTCCCGCTGGTCTGCTGGTAGAGCCTGGGTTCGGGTGTATAGGCAATCACCCGCAGATCATCAAACAGGATTGCCCCCAGCCCATACAGGTACATCGACAGCGTGAAGGTTCCGCTTCGGGGGACTTCCCGGATGACGTCGATCTTCTGCCAGCTGCTCTGCGCATTCCAGTGCAACGCCCCTCCCGGACCCATAATGCTGTCTTCCAGCGTGGCCCCTTCGGTGTGACCGATGATCGGGGAGCTCACTTTCACCCAGCCTGTGATATGCACGATCTGGCCGCTGCGGACCTCCAGGGGAGGCGTGGTCACTTTGACCAGCGGATCCTCGATATACGCAGGCACTTCACCCCGGTTGATCGGAGCAGCCAGCAGTCGCAGGCTGAAGTTTCCGGATTTCCGGTCGCGGGGATACAGCTCCGCGATCGCCTGAGTTCCAGTAATCGGGTTCTGTTTATGCTTCCAGCCTTCCGCTGTCATGGTGTCGATGTCTTCGAAATCACCGGAACGCAGCAGGTTCGACTGAATCTTACCGGAACTGCGGCCGATCTGTTCGATCATCCGCCAATGGTCGGGCAGGGTACTGTAGGCAATCGTGTAAGGGCTGGTGACTGCGGAATCAAAATTGTGGGTCGCTTCCCGCCACTGACTTCTTTGCAGAATTCGCAGCAGCTGCATCGCATCGCGGGCCTGAACTCGCGCGCGGTGATAATCTTTGCTCGCCAGGGTTTGTTCTGCCTGGGCAGACAGTTTGCGGGAACGTTCCAGGATCGCCGGCCCATCCAGGCGGGCAATCTGGCTGACTCCCATATTCACCAGTAACGCATTCGTCTGTTCGCAGCGTTTCAGCTTGGCACTGCTCATCTGCACGCAGGCCTCTGCGGATTGAGCACTGATCCCGGCTATTTTCCGTCGCAGATTTTCGATCAAGCCCTGATCCGACGTCATGATGATGATCGAGGTCATATCAAATTTGGGAATGCGGATCTGCACTCCACCGTTGACCCGTTTCCGGTCCAGGTTACGAATTTCGGTGGTGCTCACTTCCCAGACAGAAGCAGAAACGTTTCCGCCTGGAATGACGATAGTCGCGTCGTTCCCCGCCATCTGGTCCGGAACAAACTGGGCATCGTGACGATACCAGACCGGGAGAATCAGGGTTCCGAACTCGGATTGAATCACGGCGGCCTGCAGTTCCTCCGCTGTCTGTTTTTCCCTGAGCAGCTGCATTTCCCGCTCCGCGAGGCGCTCGTCACGGATCAGGCGATCTTTGCCGGCGGTCTTGAAGTCAGCTCCCAGCTGACCGATTTGGGGCGTTTCACGCTGTCTCAGACTAAAGGGAACGTGTGAAATCACGGTTCCCGCTGCCAGCCAGGGCTCGATCAGGTCGATCTCCAGGTTCAACTGCTCAATCGCCAGTTTTCGTTCCAGAGCACCTGGTGCAGAGGTCTCATCCAGTCTGCTGGTGGTCCAGTAGCCTGCCCCCCTGCAACCTGTGGAAAGTGCGCTATAGGTCTGCAGGCGAATCTGTTCCGGTTCCACTACGATCGGCAGTTTATTCGCAGTCTCCCGCCATTGACTGTTGGCTGCCGTCGGTTCCGTCTGGATCCAGGTCCACAGAAATCGGCCTGGTGCAACCTGTGTTTTTTCGATCAAAGTTTGCCGGTAGTCCAGCAGGCTGATATCGCTGTTCAGAATCCGCGGACTGGAACCGATCATCGAGACTTCACGTGAGATCTGTCGTTCTTTGCCCTGCACGTCCGCCATGATGGGACGTTTGAACTGCTGATCTGCACTCTGAATCTGACCGACGCGGCTGCGGATTTCGTTCCACTGATGACCGGGGATTCGGGTTCCCAGATTCCAGAAGATGATTGGTGCGGTCTGCTCATCAAAGGGGATCAGCGTCGCATCCCGAGAGGGGAGAAACGATCCCTGCGAGTCCTGGGGTCGGGGCGGGGTGGCCATCGCCCACAGACCCTGGCTGCGGAGTTGTCCCAGAAAATTGTAGTCGTCGAACTGGGGGGCCCAGATCACGTTCAGGCCCGCCTGTTTCATCGTGGCCAGGTTCTCGCCATGATAGCGGGACATCCGCGGAAACATCGGTTTCCCCTGCAGTTGAACCCGGTCCAGCAGGAACTCGACAATCGGTTTGACCTGTTCTTTCTGATAAGCGGCAGCAGTCTGCAGTACTGTCTCATTCGGATGGACGATGGGTGAGAGCTTCAGGTCATCCATCAGGAATTCCACTTTATCCGAAGAGGATCGGGTGACGACTAGCACCCGTTCCACATACATCTCGCGTGTATCCAGTTGGCGCAGTTTGCTGCGGCCCCGTAACAGTCCCAGCGACTGATTCACCAGAGGCTCTGAAGTCGTGCACTTCAGTTTCTGCCACTGTCCTTCGTCGGTATAGGTGTCGCCAATCAGATAAATGCGTGCTGCAGCGCCGGTTTCCGGGTCCACCTGGTGGGGCAGCACCGCTTCCAGTCCAATCCGTGTACCCCGGCGGTTCGATTTCAGCCAGAGTGAGACCGTCAGTTCATTGATAATCCGGCTGGCCGGCAGTGCATGCGATAACTCGATCAGCGATCCCAGATTTCCCGTTGAGACCTGCAGATGCTCGCAGGCAGCGCCCGCATGTTGAGCCGTCGTATTGCGGACATGCCAGTTCTTGCGGGCCATGTTGGGATCGAGGCGGACCTGCCAGCTGACACGGGAGGTGTCATCAAAGCCGGCTTCAAAAGACTCGGCGCGCAACGAGAGCGGTACTGATAAAACCAGCGGGAGAACGAGCAGCAGAACCCACGTTCTTGAAATCAGTTCACCGATTTTTCCTGGCATCAATGCCTGTTCTCAGCCCCATCCTGGGATAAAAAGATCTTGAAACTGTACCGGTCAGTCCGGTTTTGATCAGTCTGCAGGTTCAGATCGCTTTCGATCTTAAACCAAACTGGAGTCATACTTTTCCCAGCTTCAGCAGACAGATCACCGTTCAGCATTCTTTACGAAATGTTGAGCCCTGTCCGATTTTTGTTGCACATCGGCAACAGCCACGTTGTTAAAATACAACCCTTCGGTAAATCGCCTGAATCGAGCGATAAACCTCAGTGATTTTAGATGAAATTGCAATCTGGGCCAATACGAAGCCTCGCTTTTTTGCGAAACTGTCTGAACAGATGCTTTTTGTGCTGTATTTGCTAAGTCTCTGTGCGATCATGATTTACTGTGATTGTTTAATTAAAGATTCATATTCGGCATGAAATCTGTTCTATTGGTACCGTGAGTTTTCCATCTGAAATATGGATTGAGCAGCAATCGAAGGTCTCAACTGAGAAATAGAAACTGATGAATATGCGACTGACAGACGATTCCGATAGTGCCAGCCTCCCTCGCGAAGTCATTGACCTGGGCAAGAAAATTGCCGAGCTGCCTCGGGAGCATCAGGTGCACCTCGAAGTTTCCTACTCCCGTGTGGTTGAGTCCGTGAAACGCCGCCGCCGCATTCTGGGACTGATTCAGGAAGCACTCGCACAACTCCGCCTCGATGTGAAATACCTCATGTTCGACCTCGATATTACGAAAAAAGAACGTGATGAACTCAAAGCACGGCTGGAAGAAACCTAAGCGACACCGTTTACTCGTTTGACCCTTCTACCTGTTTTGCCTGGGACGCCGTTCTTCGCGACCAGATCTGTGCCAGAATCGTTCCCGTCAACATACAGCCAAACATATAGAGTGCGGGTGGCAGCGCAATCAATTCCTGATCGGGAAACAATTGCCCCGCCAGCACCGCACCCAGTCCTGCGTTCTGCATGCCGACCTCCAGTGTCAGTGCCCGCCGCTTCGCTTCGTCCAGTTCGAATGCCACTCCTGACAGGTACCCTCCCAGGTACCCCAGCAGGTTGATCACCAGCAGCACCAGCGCCAGTGAGAAAAACACCTGCTGCAGCCGCGCCGCGTTCAGGCTGATAATCGTGGCGATGATCCACAGGATCGAGAAGTTCGCAAACGTCGCTCCATAACGCTGCATCACCCTCTGAAACGAACCAACCAGCAGTGACAGCAGATGCCCGGTAATCACAGGCAGCACCACCTGGGTCAGCAGATTGACAAAACTGTTCTTCGCCAGTTGAACGGCGTCGATTTCCGTTCCCGAAACCGCCAGGTACAGAAACAGAGGCACCACCAGAGGCGAAAGCAGCGTTGCCGAGGTTGTCAGGCAGACCGAATAACTCACGTTACCCCGCGCCGTCAGCGTGAGCACGTTCGAAGCCATCGCACCCGGCACACATCCCACCAGGATAATTCCGATCCGCAATTCAGGCTGGTCCAGAAAGAACAGGCTCATCAGGTAACCCAGGCCCGGCATCAACGTGTATTGCACAAATGTGCCACTCAATACGGTATGCCAGCGTCGGAAGACCTCACGCACTTCCTCCCGAGGCAGCAGTGAACCGATCACGAACATGGTCGCGGTAAACAGATATCCCAGGTACGGCTGTGAATCGTGAAAGGGATGAAAATCTCCCGGGACGACGTCATCCCAGATGACAGCGACACCTGATAGCAGTATCAGCCAGAGCAGCAGAAATCGTTGCAGCATGGTTCACTTTTCCGGAAAGATGGTTGTTTCAGAATCGGAATATTCTATAAGGTTCACAGTCACCATCATTTGTTGACAGTCCGCAATCGGTTATGATTCCTGACTGTAAACAAAGCCTCCCTGAATTACTATGAACAGCACCAGAATGATAAACGCGGACCAGCTGGCTGATTTTGTCGCCGACTTTGAAGAACATGGACAACTCGTCCGCGTCTCTGCTCCCGTCGAGTCGGAACTCGAAATCGCCGCCATCACCGAGCAGGTTCTCAAAACCGCCTCGACTGATCCGCCCCCCGCACTCCTGTTCGACCAGGTCCGTGGCCACAAGGTTCCCGTGCTCACGAATCTGTATGGCAGCCTCCCCCGTATGCTCCAGATTCTCCGCAGCGACAGCCTCGACGCCGTCGCCGACCGCATCGCCGGACTCGTCGCACCGGATCTCCCCGAAGGCTGGTTCGACTCCCTGAAAATCATTCCCCAGTTCTCGCAGCTGCTCAACATCAAACCCCGCACCGTCAAAACCGCCTCCTGTCAGCAGGTCGTCAAACTGGGCCGCGATGTCAATCTGAGCGAGTTTCCCCTGCTCAGGAACTGGCCCGAAGAAGCGTTTCCCACAATCACCGCCGGCCAGATCGTCACACAGGATCCCGAACTCAAGAACCGCTTCGTCGACGCACGTCCGATTCAGGTCATCTCCGATCAGCAGCTCGCCATCCGCTGGAGCCAGCACGATGCCGGCTATCAGCTCCTGCAGCAATTCCAGGCCCGCCAGCAGCAGATGCCTGTCGCCATCGTCCTGGGTGCCGATCCGACCTGTCTCTACGCCGCTCATGCGCCACTCCCTTCGATTACCGATCCATACGCCTTCAGCGGTTTCCTCCGCAACCAGGCACTGGAACTCGTTCGCTGTCGCTCTGTCGATCTCGATGTCCCCGCCCAGGCCGAAATCGTAATGGAAGGCTTCATCGATACAACTGCAGATCCAATGACCGTGGGGCCCGTCGCTAATCCCACTGGTTTCTATAGTTCACCCACTGAAGTTTTCCCTTTACAGTTGTCTGCGGTCACACATCGCTCCAATCCGATCTGGCCCGCTTTGATTCCCGCTGCTCCACCTTCCGAGGCAGGTCTGTTCGCCCAGGTCACCGCGCGGCTCTTTCTGCCGCTGCTCAAACTGCTGGTCCCTGAAATCGTCGACGTCCATTTCCCCGCCGCAGGCATGGGACGCTACCTGTTATTTGTGAGCATCCGAAAATCTTACCCGCATCAGGCACGTCGCGTGGTAAATGCATTGTGGAGTCTGGAACGGTTACTATCATTAAAGATGATCGTGGTGGTCGACAGCGACACCGACGTCCAGGACGAACAACTCGTCTGGTCGCGCGTCTGCACCAACGTGAATCCGGGGCGGGACCTGATTTTTTCCGAAGGCCCCGGCGACGACGACGATCACAGCATGCCGGTGCAGGGGATCGGGCATAAGCTCGGTCTGGATGCCACCCGCAAATCCGCAGCGGAAGGGCACCCGCGTCCCTGGCCCGCCTCCCTGAGCATGCCCGCAGAACTACAAGAGCAGGTTCAGAGCCGCCTGGATGAACTCGGTCTGGCCTGATTACAGAAGAATTGATTGAAACGTTATGAATGTAGATAAAACCGGTTCCCGCGTACAACAGATGTTTGGTGAGATCGCGCCCCGTTATGATTTTATGAATCATTTCCTCTCGGGCGGCGTCGATTATTACTGGCGCTGGCGGACCGTACGGAAAGTCGCCCCTGCCGGCGAAGCACCTATTCTCGATGTCTGTACCGGCACCGGCGACCTGGCGCTCTCGTATCTCAAGAAGACCCGCGGCAAAAACCGCGTCGTGGGGGCTGACTTCACGCATGAAATGCTCCAGCTCGCGCTCACCAAAAACGACAGCGACGCGCTGACCTTCCTCGAAGCCGATACGCAGGAACTCCCCTTCAGCGATAATCAGTTCCAGATTGTCTCGGTCGCGTTTGGACTGCGGAACGTGTCTGATACCCGTCGCGGGCTCAAAGAGATGATTCGTGTCTGCCAGCCCGGCGGACAGGTCGCGGTGCTCGAATTTTCTATTCCCACCAATCCGCTGTTCCGCGCCTGCTACCAGTTTTATTTCAAACATATTCTGCCCCGCATGGGACAACTGCTGGCCCGCAACCAGCAGTCCGCCTATAACTATCTGCCCGAATCGGTCTCGGAGTTCCCCTACGGCAAGGCGCTCGCCGACATCATGGATGAGTGTGGCCTGGAAGGAACCCGCTGGTATCCGCTCACGTTTGGTATCGCCACCCTCTATACCGGCGTGAAACCCGCTGCCCCCGCTTCTTAAGTTTTCGATCCAACCGCGAGGTACTCGCTCATGTCCAACAATGTCGTAGTCGCAGTCACCGGCGCCAGTGGTGCCATCTATGCCGTCCGCCTGGTCGAAGTTCTGATGGCCGCCGGCCGCACCGTGCATCTCACCATCAGTGCTGCCGCCGCACACGTCTTGCGCCACGAACTCGGTCTGAAAATCGACCTGGAAAACTTCGATCCCAAGCAGCTGCTCCCCGATCCCGATAGTCAGCCCAGCGACAGCGTGCTCAGCAAAATGAAACCCACGAGCAGCGAAAGCTTCGCGCTCAGTTCCGTGCTGGGCGAGGCCGAGTTCAAACAGGGAGATCTGATCTACCACCACTACCAGGATTTCTCCGCAGGCATTGCCAGTGGATCGTTCCTGACCGAAGGCATGGTGATCTGCCCCTGTTCCATGGGCACCCTCGGCACCATCGCCGCCGGTTCCGGCAGTAACCTGATTCATCGAGCCGCCGACGTGCACCTCAAGGAACGTCGCAAGCTGATCGTCGTCGCCCGCGAAACCCCGCTCGGGCTGATCCCGCTGGAAAACATGGTCCGCCTCACCCAGGCAGGTGCTACCATCCTGCCCGCAGCACCCGGCTTTTATCACAACCCGGTCACCATTCACGACCTGGTCGATTTCATCTCGGGCCGCATCTGCGATCATCTCGAAATCAGGCATGAGATTCACCAGCGCTGGGGAAAATAACGCCCCGCTTCCCGGGTGAAACTGGTTTAACTCTGTTCATCATCGCTGAACTCCTTCATTGCGATTCCGCCTCGTTCCGGTTAAAAACAGAACTGGAACTGGCACAATTTCTTATCAATCGGACTGATCAAACTCATGGAACGGACCGCCGCCGTGCAATCGCTCTCCCGCATTCACCAACTCGATACCAGCGTGATTAATAAAATCGCCGCCGGAGAAGTCATCGAGCGGCCGGCCAGTGCGGTGAAAGAACTGCTCGATAACAGCATCGATGCCCTCGCGACCCGCATCGAAGTTGACATCATGAATGGCGGCGCCGATCTGATCCGCGTCGTCGATAACGGCGAAGGCATCCACCCCGACGACCTGCTGCTCGCCGTCTCCAGTCACGCCACCAGTAAAATTTCCAACGCGGACGACCTCTTCAGCGTGCAGACCATGGGGTTCCGCGGCGAGGCCCTCGCGTCCATTTCCGAAGTCAGCCGCTTCCGCATCCGCACTCGCACCGCCGACCAGACACAGGGACTCGAGTTCGAAGTCAACACAGGCACTCCCGGAAAACCACAACCCTGCGGCTGTCCACTGGGCACCTCGATCGAAGTTCGACAGCTGTTCGCCAACACGCCGGTCCGCCGCAAGTTCCTCAAAACCACCAAGACCGAATTCGGACACATCAGCGAACAGTTCACCCGGGCCGCCCTCGCGCATCCCCGGCTTTACATGGTCCTCAGACACAACAACAAAGTCATCTTCGATCTCCCGCCGTCCGATAACCTCATCGATCGGCTCCGCCTGTTCTATGGCAAGAAACTGTCCGACCACCTGATCTGGGTCGAATCGCAATTGGAAGACGTCCGCATCTGGGGCTATGTCTCGCATCCCAGCGAAAACAAATCGACCCGCAAAGGACAGTACCTGTTCCTCAACGGTCGCTGGATTCAGGATCGCACGCTGCAGCACGCGTTGACCGAAGCCTATCGCGGACTGCTCATGGTCGGCCGCCAGCCGATCTCGTTCCTCTATCTCGACATGCCCCCGTCCATGGTCGACGTCAACGTGCATCCCACGAAATCGGAAGTCCGCTTCCGCGACAGCCAGTCGCTGTACCGGCAGCTGCTCTCCACGCTCCGCAGCCAGTTCCTCAGCATGGATCTGCAGTCGCAGATGTCGCTTTCGAAAAAAGGCGACCTCCCCGAGCCGTCGCAACCCGCGGTTCCGACACCCGAACAGAAACAGACACAGCTGGAACTGACGACCTGGGCCAAGGAACAGCTTAAACAGGTCGCCGACGATCTTCCCGCTCAGAAAATCAGCGGCGAAGCCCGCATGATTTCGCCCCCCTCCGACCTGGCGGCTCCCTTTACCGCTGCCGACGCGATTCCGCTCTCGCACTTCCAGCAACAGCGCGAACAGGAACAGGCTGGAGCAGGGGAGAACGCATCTCCTACACCAGCTGAACCTGCGGCTCCCTTCATTCCCGACATCGATCGCCCCGCAGATCAGTTCGCGGAAGCCGCTACCGCCGATCTCAGACCGATCCAGGTCCTCAACTGCTACATCGTCGTCGAAGTCAAAGGCGCGCTGACCATCATCGATCAACACGCCCTGCACGAACGGATCATGTACGAGTACTTCCGCAAACGCGTACTCTCTCAGTCGGTCGAAGCGCAAAAGCTGCTCGTCCCGCTGACCATCGAAATGAGCGCCAAGGAAACCGCCCTCATCCTCGACCACGCTGAGATGCTCGCCAGCTTTGGACTCGGTATCGAAGAGTTCGGCGGCAACACACTGCTGGTCACCAGCTATCCCGTGATGCTGAAAAAAGCGAACCTCGAACAGCTCGTCCGCGACATTGCCGACAACCTGGACAACGCCAAACAGCCCTCCCGCCGCGATTTGCTGGATGAACTCATCACGATGATGTCCTGTAAAGCCGCCATCAAAGCGGGACAGCGCCTGACGCAGGAAGAAATCTACAGCCTGCTCGAACAGAGGCACCTCATCGACGATGCCCACCACTGTCCCCACGGTCGGCCTTCCGCACTGGTGCTCAGCCACGCCGAGCTCGACCGTCAGTTCGGACGCATGGGTTAAACACCGCACTCCAATTTCATCGTTGATGCACAGTGTCGGTTCCCACTCTCGCTGCACAAATAGAACTTGATCCGCCCCTCCCGATCCGTATGGTATTCCCCCTCTGGCTCGCGCGCGAGGCGGGTTCGCGTGCACCGGAACAGCCGGAACTGGTGTCGCATTCACACCTGAATTGGCGTCGCTGTTCACTCTCGGATCACTGGAACCTGTCGCATACATTCGCATTGTGCTCCCTCCCATGTTCAGGGCAGACCAGGACACACTCCGGCCAGACAGGGACAAAATCCAGGCCACACCAGGACAAAATCCGGCCACATCGGGACAAAATTTTGTCTTGACCTCCCCGTGCCGATCGGCAGAATCAGACCCATGATCAAAACAGGATGTTGGGGCAGTGCCTGTGTGCCTGCCCGCCTGGCGACACTCCACTTGCTTCAACGTCCAATGGACCTCCATAGAAAGCTCCCCCCGTGAGCGGAATGGCGCCAGCCACCGGTAAAACAGGGAGCGTCAACCCTCCCTCCCCGGCAGCCAACCTCCTCTACCTGCGAGATCAAAAAACAGAAACAACCAATCCTACAAATCGGCACCAGCAAGAAAAGACGAAGACCATCCACGGCACACCGACCACTACTGAATATCAAGCAGCACTTTGAATTAACCATCGCCTCGCCGCGGCAACTCAAAACTTTGGGACCACCCGCGGTGTGTTTCACAAACCAAGATCCACGCGTAGGGGCGCCCTTGTGTGGTCGCCCGCCTAAAGACAGACAATTTGCTTCCAATTCCAATGGCCCCCGGAAATACATCTCGGGTAACCCCGGATGCAATCCGGGGCGAGCAGGAGGTCACAGCTCACTCACACAATTCAGGACCGGTTTCAGCCATCATCTCTCCATCACAACTGAAAGATCTTTTCGTGTCTTTCGTGCTTTTCGTGGTAGTAAGCCCTTCGCACCTTTCGTGGTAGTCAAACCTCACAAACTAAACCTCCTTTAGTAATCCAGAACCACCGCCAACTTCTCTTCCCGACCCGTTTTCCGACCGGTACAATATTCCTGCTCACCCTGGCTGGTCAGAACCGAACCGGCAACCACCCGCCAGCTCACTACCGAGTCCCGCCCGTTTGGAGAACCCCCGCGATGCTCTCGATCCCCGGCTCATCACAGCGACAGTGTAACGGCTCGCGCCGGCAGTTCCTCAAGATCGGCGGACTGGCACTGGGTGGACTCTCGCTTCCGCAGATTCTCGCAGCACAAGACCAGGCCGGTACTCCCGCCGGCAAGCTGGGCCACAAAGCCATCATCATGATCTTCCTCTCCGGCGGTCCCTCCCACCAGGACATGTACGATCTGAAGATGGACGCCCCCTCGGAAATTCGCGGTGAATTCCGCCCCATCGACACCAATGTCCCCGGCATCCAGATCTGCGAACACATGCCCCGCCTGGCCGCGATGATGGACAAGTTCGCCGTCATTCGCTCCCTGCACGGATGCCCCGATCAGCACGCCTCCGATCTCTGCATGAGCGGCTGGCCCATCGGCGACGGAGAGCGGCAGTCAGGGCATCCCTCCCTTGGCGCGGTCGTTTCCAAAGTTCAGGGGCCGGTCGATAAAGCAGTGCCCCCCTTCGTCGGACTCAGCATCAAAAGCCGCCACGAACCGTACGGTAATCCCGGCTTTCCCGGTTTCCTGGGCAAAGCGCATGCCCCGCTGCAGCCGACTGGCGAAGGTATGGACAACATGCGTCTGCAGAGCATCACCCTCGATCGCCTCCGTGACCGAAAAGCGTTACTCGCCGGCTTCGATGCCTTCCGCCACTCCGCGGATCAGGCCTACGACGGTCTCGACGCCTATTCCCAGCGGGCCTTCGATGTGCTTACCTCCAGCAAACTGGTGGAAGCCATGGACCTCGAAAAAGAAGAACCCGCACTCCGTGACCGTTACGGACGGGGCGACGATTCACCCGCGTTCGGCGAAGACGCCGGCCCACACTGGATGGATCAGTTCCTGATGGCCCGCCGCCTGGTCGAAGCAGGCGTCCGTTGTGTCACGCTCTCCTTTGGCAGCTGGGACCGTCACCATTCGAACTTCGCCCGTCTGCCTCTGCAGCTCGCGAAACTCGACCAGGGCATCACCGCTCTCGTGGAAGACATCCATAACCGCGGTCTGCAGGATGACGTCAGCGTCATCGCCTGGGGCGAATTCGGACGCACGCCCCGCATCAACGAAAACGCCGGCCGCGACCACTGGCCGCAGGCCTCCTGTGCACTCCTCGCCGGGGGCGGCATGCGAACGGGTCAGGTCATCGGCTCCACCAACCGCCTGGGCGAAGTCCCCCTCGATCGACCGCTGCACTACCAGAACGTCTTCGCCACCCTGTACCGCCAGCTGGGAATCGACCCCGCCACCACCACAATCCCCGACCACGCCGGCCGCCCGCAATACACGCTCGATCTCCGCGACCCCATCGCCGAACTGATCTGATGGTGCGACCACGAATTGCTTGAAATATTTTCTACCACGAAAGACACGAAAAGCACGAAAGAAAAAGGGCTGGTATCGACATATCGAAAACAGTGAAAAAGGGTAGCCCCGAATGCAATTCGGGGTGAGCGGAGCGAACAAGAGGTCGCAGCTCATGCATCCAATTTCAGAACCAGGTCTCCTATGAACAAGCCGCATGAGGCACAACGATCACCAGTAGGCCATTTCGCAGAGACTTCCTGTTGTCTGCGACAATACTGGATTACATCCGGTACCCCCTCCCGGATCGATTATCTAAAATGACCGGATGCATCTCTTCTCCAGCCCCCATCTGATTTCCATTCGTGTCTTTCGTGGTTCCTCCCCACAATAAATCACAGTTTTTGATAGCCCTCAAGAAACGCACCTGTTTACAATAGGCCATCCGCCATTTCTCGTCCCTTGATTCCCATTTCAGGAAAGTGACCGCGATGCTCAAATCAACCCTCTGCTTCTGTCTGGCTGTGATGGTTCTGGCTCCCGCATTATTACAGGCGGAAAAGAACGCCACACTCAAACCGGCTCTGGTCAAAACCGGTCAGCCCACTCAGAGTGAAGCATTCGACCAGAAGAAACTCGGCAAGCAGTGGGGCGCCAACAAAGGGGAATGGACTGTCTCGGAAGGTCTGCTCGTCGGTAAAGAACTGCCCGCCGACAAACATGCAGCCGTGCTGACCTGGAAACTGCCGAACCGCAACTCCATGCTCCGCTGCTCGTTTCAGCTCAAGGATGCAAAGTTCTTTCACCTGAGTCTGAATCATCCCAAAGGGCATCTGTTCCGCGTGATGATCGACAAGAATGGAATGATTCTCCGCACCGACAAAGACAAGAAAGACCCGAAATCAAAACCGATTACGCTGGCAAAAGCCCAAGGCAAACTCGATCCCAACCAGTGGTACACGCTGCAGCTCGAAATGCAGGGCGATCAGGTCGTGGCCCAACTGGATAACGGCTTGAAAGTCGCCGGCCAGCATCCCTCACTCGACAGCCAGAAGACCGGCTACCGCTTCGTCCTCAAAGGCGACACACTCCTGCTCGACGACATGGCCGTCTGGAACCTCGACGATTAACCGTCACACATTCCTCCCAGTGAGCGGCAAGGCGCTAACCGCCGGTAATCACGGTTGTCGTTGACCACCAGAACCGGCGACGGGTTCCCTTCCGCTCACATCATCGGGTGAGCCCGAATGTAATTCGGGCCGAGCGCAGCGAGCAGGAAACCGTCAGTGCCAGCAAAAAATCAGCAACAGAATTGTAGCGGAGAACCTGTGTGTCCTCCCGCCGGAGTGCCACGTCCATTCACAAATAACAGATCAGCCCTACTCAGCCTCTCGCTGATCCCTGCGGGAATACTTCCACACGATCTCCACCAGCTGAGCATGATCGATCGGCTTGGAAAGGTAATCGTTACACCCGGCCTGCAGGCACTGTTCCCGGTCCCCTTTCATCGCATCCGCGGTCAACGCGATGATCGGCGTCTCAACCCCCTGGGCACGTAAAACCGCGGTGGCTTCCAGCCCGCCCAGGCGCGGCATCTGCATGTCCATCAGGATGACATCATACGCCGCGTCGCTCTCCCGGGCCGCCAGAATAGTGTCGACGCCTGCCTGGCCGTCTTGCGCCAGCTGAACCGTCGCGCCCGCTTTTTCCAGGAAGTGCTGACAGATGTGGCGGATCTCGCGGCGGTCGTCGACCACCAGCACCCGGCAGTTGAGCACGGGCAGCACGTCTGACTCTGCAGCGGTCTCTTCTGCTGACAGTGTTGTCAGGTCCGGTTCGATCAGCGGCACATCTTCCAGTGAATCCAGTGGCAGCCGTACGTGAAAGACCGAACCCTCGCCGACCTCGCTGGTCACCCAGATCGAGCCGTCAAGCATCCCTACCAGCCGTTTGCTGATCGCCAGCCCCAGCCCACTGCCGCCATACGCGCGGGTCACCGAAGTGTCCCCCTGCGAGAACGGCTTGAACAGTTTTTTCTGCTGCTCTTCAGGGATGCCGATCCCCGTGTCCTGCACTGCAAATTCAATCTCGGGAGGCTCGGAATCGGAGATGAGCCGCACACCCAGTCGGACTTCACCCTCGTCGGTGAACTTGATGGCATTGCCCAGCAGGTTGATCAGTACCTGCCTGAGACGAATTGAATCTGTCTGGATCGTCTCGGGGACCTTGCCCACGAACTTGACGGTCAGATCCAGCTCTTTCTCTTGTGCCCGCACATGCATCAGCGACTGGATCTCGCCAATCAACACCGGCAGAGATACCGGTTCGAGCTCGACCTCCAGCTTCCCGGCTTCGATCCGTGACAGGTCGAGAATATCGTTAATCAGTTCGAGCAGGTATTCGCCGTTCCGCTTCATAACGATCACACACTGCCGGTCGTCAGGCTCCTGCAGACGTTCCAGCAGCATGTCGGCGTAGCCCGCGATCGCAGCCATCGGCGTCCGGATTTCATGGCTCATGTTGGCCAGAAATTCACTTTTCGCCAGGTTCGCCTGCAAGGCCGCCTGCTCACTTTTACGCAACGTCTCTTCCAGCTGCTTGCGGTCGGTGATGTCCTGAATGATACAGCTGACGGCCCAGACCGCTTCCGTTTCATCCACGAGGGGATGAAAATTCATCAGCCAGCAGTGACGCTCCTCATCTCCGGGAGTCTGGGCATAGATTTCGTAGTTCTCAACCGGTTTACCTGTTTCAAACACGGTCTCATACAGGGGCTGAATCTGATCGGCAATCCCCGGCATCAGTTCTTCCACCTGCCGGCCCAGTTGCTGATGACGGGAGATCCCGTTCATCTGTGCGTGCCGCTCATTGATACGCAGACAGCGATGCTGCTGATCAATTAAACTCATCCCCACCGGGGCGGTTTCGTAAATCAGTTCCAGCTCCTTCAGTCGCTGGCTGGCCCGCGCCTCGGCGGCACTCAGGCTCTCTTCCGCCCGTCGCTGTTCGTGAATGTCACTCACCGTGCCCACCCATTCCCGGACCTGACCAGACTGATCGATCACGGGAACCGCTTCGGTAATCACCGGGCGATAGCTCTGGCTCTCCGCATGCCAGATGTGCCCCTGGATCTGGCGGCTGGACCGGTCTTTCGTTGATGAATTCCAGAGGCCCGTGATTTCAGAACGGTCTTCCGGCAGCACCGCATTCAGCCAGCCGCTGTCTTTGTGCTCAGTCCAGGGTTGCCCCGTGAATCGCTGCCAGGACGTCTGGGGCACGATAAAATTCCCCTGCGCATCCGTCGTCCAGATAATACTGCTGGTGCCGCTTAAAAAAGCTTCATACCGGGCCTGCAGCCAGCGGAGATCGCGTTCCACCTGCTTGCGTTGTTCTATCTCACTGAGCAGTTGCTTGTTGGTCGCCATCATGGAAGGCAGATGCAGCATCCGCGGCGCATAGCGGATTAAAATAATCACCGCGATCCAGGAAACGACAGCGGTCGCCAGCTTGAGCAGTCCCGAGACCCGATAAATCGGATACCAGAAGATAATCGCTTCCACCAGGTGCACGGTGCCGCACAGCAGAATGAACGCTGCGAACAGACCAAACAGTTTCGTGAACGGGAAATCTTTTCGCTTGGCGGCAAAGTACAGCAGCACAATCGGAATCGCGGTATAAGCCGACCAGGTGCCGATGTCCGACAGGATGTGCAACCAGCCTTCACCGTCGCTCCAGTTCCCGCAATCCCAGCGGGGGGGATAATCTGATGTGTCAAAAAGTTTGGTGAAAAACTCACCCATCTCTGCAGCCTTTTCTGTTGAACCAGGGGGACTTCTGGCGTTGTTTCCAGGCTGACTCCTGTGAGCGTAAGAGATCGGTGGACCACTACAGGATGTCGTCTAGGTTGTATCAATACGGGCAGGTTGCTCCTGGGAATCAGTTACGCCTGTACCAAGGGAGGCGTCAGCGTAACAACACAGGAACCTGAATAGATCTGGATCATAAAGTCTATTCTAACCCGGTGCTGAAAATATGAAAGGCTGGAAACAGTCCGGGTTTAGATTACAGAGCACCGGGCCCCGCAGTCGAACATAATTTCATCGACAGGCGCGATGGTAACGAGTCGACATGCGACAATTAGTCGCACTTCTGGATCGGCAACTGCTTCCGACAGGCGGAGAGAATCTGTCGGGACAGGGCAGGGGAGTTGACCGCGCGCGCCAGCGACAGACCGCCGAAACAGAGGGCCAGCGTTGCGAGAATTTCCTGGCGGCTGAATTCGTTGTCCGAGCGCTCCTGAAACTGCGCGACCATCCACTGGATGACCTCCTCGAACCGGGTCTTCGTCTCTGCATCCGCACGCCCCAGGTCGGACAGCAGAGGAGGGATCGAACATCCCTCCTCCACCTGTTCGCAATGCTTACTCGACAGGTACTTCTGCATGATTTCGATCAGTTGCTCCGGCGTTTCACACTCACTCAGGGCGCCGTTCATCGCTGCCTGATCTTCGATGAAAGAATGCACAAAGGCCTCGCCCAGCACGTCGGACTTTGAATTGAAATGACCATAAAACGCGCCGGAAGTCATTCCGGCGGCTTCCATGATGCCATCTACGCCACTGCCGACGTACCCCTGTTGTTTGAACGTACGCAGGGCGGCGTCCAGAATCTTATTCCGGGAGCGTTGTTTCCGATCCGGGGGCTGGTTCATCTGCAGGACTCTCTTTCCAGACAATCGGGTGTTGTTCCAGGCGTTCGCCATCCAGGGTGCCGCCGGTCACACTGCTGTCCGCACGGTACTGGATCACCAGATAGTATAACGGCTCCTCGCTGTGGTTTCGCCAGACGCGCGGCACTTCAGGCGAAAGTCGAATAAAGAATCCGTCCGAAACCTCAATCAGCTCCTCCCCCGCCTGAAACTGTCCCCGGCCCTGGATCACGAAGTAAATCTCGTCGTTAGCCTGGTGGCGATGGACGAACGGCATCTCGCGGCCCGCGGGCAGTACATTGACCGACATCTCCAGCCCGTCTGAGTTCAGCAGCTTCCGTAGAAAATATTTCCCACGGACCGGCATGGGCGAATCCGGCGGCGTGAGCTTGAACCGCGTCCAGCTCTCCAGTGGGCCCGCTTCAAAGCAGTCGTAGCCGTCTCCATGCACGCTCTGATCTGTCGCTTGAATCATGATTTTCTCCTGGTGAAAGTATTTGAATCTGTGAATATAACGATCGTTATATAACGTTCGTTATATTTGGTCAACCCGAATTCCGGTGGTGGTATAATCCCTCTAACCCCACCAGTCGTTGTCGGAGTGAGGGGAAAAGTCTGTCGGCCCTCCGCAGAGTTCCATCACAGAGCCTGAAACCGGGCAATAAACCTGACTTCCGGTCAGACTCTTGTTTGAGTCGCTTCAGGAGATTGGTTACACTGGGGAACACTTTAATGTCGCTTACTGATTCCAGGTTTAGGGGAAGGTACGTCCGGAACCGTCCGTGGAATCGTTCAGATCCCATATAGAAAGTCGAAACAGTCCCATGATTTGTGTCAGCATCGGTCGAACCCGGCACAAAATGATGATGATGGAACATCGCTCGCTCTCCGAGAAGGGGGCCGAACTCGTTGAATTAAGGCTGGACTGGATTGCCCGGACGCCAGACGTCACGAAACTGATTAAAGACCGGCCCACCCCGGTTGTCATCACCTGCCGGCGTCCTGAAGATAAAGGACGCTGGAAGGGTTCCGAAGAACAGCGGCAGGCCCTGCTGCGAACCGCCATCGTCTCCGAAGTCGAATACGTCGACATTGAAGATGACATCGCTGATAAGATTCCCCGCTACGGCAAAACCAAACGCATCATCAGTCATCACAACTTCGATGAGACCCCCGATAACCTCGAAGAGATTCACGAGTCGCTCTGCAAGAAAGACCCGGATATCGTCAAGCTGGTCACGATGGCCAACTCCCCCGGCGATTCGATTCGCATGCTCAAGCTGGTGGCCAGTGCCAAAGTTCCCACCGTCGGATTCTGCATGGGTGAGTACGGCGTAATCAGTCGTATTCTCTGCGGCAAGTACGGTTCTCCCTTTACGTATGCCACCTTCAGTCGCGAACGGGAAATGGCACCGGGGCAGCTCGCCTTTTCTGAAATGACCCAGATCTACCGCTACGATCAGATCGGCCCCGAAACACCCGTCTACGGTGTGATCGGCGATCCCATCGCCCACAGCCTGAGCCCGCTGATTCACAACATCGCCTTTCGGCACGATAAACTGGACGGCGTCTATCTGCCTTTCCGCGTTCCGAAAGACCGCCTGGAAGAGACGCTGAAGGAATTCGAGTTCCTCAACGTCCAGGGTTACAGCGTGACCATTCCGCACAAAGAAGGCGCCCTCAAGTTCGCGGGTGCCGCGGATCAGGCCTCCCAAACCATGGGAGTGGCCAACACCCTCTATAAAGATGATAAAAACGTCTGGCAGGCCCGCAATACCGACTACGATGCCGCCCTCGACAGCATCCGGCTCGGCCTCGATCCGGAAGGTAAATCCTCCGATGATCCCATCG